>JBGGMI010000037.1:0-20539 GCA_041288075.1 Fimbriimonas sp. | reverse complement strand
TCGATCGAGACGCGGGTTGGGTTATTCAGGAACCGCTTGGTGAGGTCGACGATGCGGGGTGGCATAGTGGCAGAGAAGCAGGCGACCTGCCTCTGCTCCGGCAGCTCGCCGAGGATCGATTCCATGTCCTCTGCAAATCCCAGAGCGAGCATTTCGTCAGCTTCGTCGAGGGTGCAGTGGATGACTTCCTTTAGCGAGAGCGAGCCTCGGCGGAGGTGGTCGAGCACTCGGCCCGGAGTGCCGACGACGATGTGTGCGCCCGCTCGGAGGGCTCTAAATTGGCGATCGATCGGTTGGCCGCCGTAGACGGGGACGACTTTGAGGCCGGTGTGCTTGGCGAGATCCCAAATGCCTCCCGCCACCTGAATCGCGAGCTCGCGGGTGGGGACGAGGATTAGGGCCTGTGTGGCGAGTCGAGAGCGGTTGAGCATCTCGAGGATTGGGAGGGCGAATGCGGCGGTCTTGCCGGTGCCGGTTTGCGCTTGTCCGATGAGGTCGCCGCCCTGGAGCAGGACAGGGATGGCTCGCGCCTGGATCGGAGTGGGGCTCTCGAAGCCCATTTCCGAGATGGCTTTTATCAGTGGCTCTGAGAGGCCAAGCTCGGCGAAGGTGGGTACCTCGACAGGGATTTCGATTTCTGGCTCGGGGACTACGACTGGCTCCTGAACCTTCTTAGCGTCCTTCGACTTCTTCTTGGTCGAGTAGCCTTCTCCCTTCGATCCTCCGGTACTCCGGCCTTCCGCCTTCTTGGTCGAATAGCTCCCGCGCTCCGGCGCTCCGTCCTTCCGGTCTTCAGGCGTCTTGGCTGTGGGTGGCCGTAGCGGCTCTTCCCGCTTCTTGGCGGGATACCCCTTCTCTGCCCCGTCGCCCTTCAGCCCCTTCTTGGCTCGCACCCATTCGGGCAGCTCTTTCTTCTCGGTGGCTGGCTTGGCCTTTGAAAACGTCTTCTTGGGAGGGGCGAAACCCTTCTTGGGGGAGCTGGAGGAGGCTTTTGGATTGATTTTGCGCATGAATACTCGGTCTAGAGGCTTGAGGTCCGGGAATGGCAGAAGGATTCTGCAAGCCGGAAGTGAAAGATGCCTGCCGATTCTAACCAGCGCACCTAAAGAAGCATGAACGGAGTTCGTTCTTCGCTCGAATTCATTATAGCCGATTAGGACTAGTTGGGATGAATGGGGTGAAGGGGTGACTTGGGTGAATGGGGTGAGACGGAACTGCGTTTGGATAGCTCGCACCATGCATAATCGGGCTCGATGCTCACGATCCTGTCTCTCGTCCTAACTGCCACCCTCGGTGGAGCCCAAGACACGCCTGCCAAGCCTGTGTTCGTTGACGGGCAGGCGCAGGTGGTTCCCGCGTTCGCCAAGGCGGACGAGTGGATTCGGGAGCGGCTTTGGGTTGAGACGGAGTTCGACTCGGACCGGGATGGGAAGCGAGACCGGGTGCATACGGACGTCATCCGTCAGAAGCAAACTCAGACTGAGGGCTTGCGAGTGCCGGTAGTCTACGAGTCCTCTCCCTATTTCGCGGGCACGGCTAATGGGAACGCCATTCTCTGGGACGTGCATCAGGAGCTCGGCACCGAACCACCTCCCCGAACCACGCATCCCGCGGTCAGCTTCAATCCAAACCGAATGTCCGTTTCTGGTTCGCTGGCCGGAACCTGGGTGCCTCGTGGCTTCGCGGTCGTGCATTCGGAAGCCCCCGGCACGGGCCTATCCGGCGGAAGCCCGACAGTTGGAGGCATTCCCGAGCGCATGGCACCTAAGGCGGTCATCGACTGGCTCAACGGACGCGCGAAGGGCTTCACCTCCTTTGATGGCCAAACCGAAATGAAAGCCACCTGGTGCACCGGCAAAGTCGGGATGACCGGCACCTCGTATAACGGCACCATCCCGGTCGCAGCGGCCACCACCGGTGTTAAAGGGCTAGAAGCGATCATTCCGGTCGCGCCAAACACCTCTTACTATCACTACTACCGCTCAAACGGCCTCGTGCGGCATCCCGGCGGCTGGCTGGGTGAGGACATCGATTCGCTTTACGACTTTATCAACAGCGGAGATCCGGCCCGGCGCAGTATTGGCGATCGGCTCTATCGCGATGGTGAGTTCGCCAAGAATCAGGACCGAAGGACGGGCGACTACAACAGCTTCTGGGCGGAGCGAGACCTTCTGCCGTACACCAAGAACATTCGCTGCGCCGTCCTCATCGCGCACGGTCTCAACGACTGGAACGTGGTTCCCGAGCACAGTGTGCGGATCAGCCAGGCCGTGAAGGGCCGCGTCCCGTTGATTCAGTATTTCCATCAGGGCGGCCACGGCGGCGATCCTCCCCTCGAACTGATGAACAAGTGGTTCACGCGATTCCTTTATGGCGTGCAGAACGGAGTGGAGAACGGGCCGAAGGCGTACATCGTGCGGGAAAGAGAGCGTGGAAGTGCTCGTCAGGATCCGGTGGCCTATGCCGACTATCCGAACCCCGCCTCTCAACCCGTCACCTTCTTTCCGTCGGCGGCAGGCGCCCTTTCGATCAAGGCAACGCCTAGGCAGGGCCGCCAGGAGCTCATAGACGATGTCGCCTTCGATGCTCTCTCTCTCGCCAAAGCCTCGGAATCCCCGAACCGACTCCTCTTTGCCACGCCCGAACTGACGTCCCCTGTCCACATGTCCGGCACCAGCCGCGTCACCATCCGATTAGCCTCCAGCGCACCTGCCGCCAACCTCTCCGTCTACCTGGTGCAACTCCCTTGGACGGACGGACCTCCGATCACCCGTGGCTGGGCCGATCCGCAGAATGCCAAGTCGCTCACCAAGGGCGGCGACTACCACTCGATGGACCGCGGCACGCCGCTCAAGCCAGGCGAGTTCGTGACCATGACATTCGATCTCCAGCCCGACGACCAGATCGTTCCCGCCGGCAAGCGAATCGGTCTCATGATTCTCTCCAGCGACCGGGAGTTCACGCTCTGGCCGAAGGCCGGGACCCGGCTGACGGTCGACCTCGACGCCACCAAGATCACCCTCCCGATCGTCGGCGGAGTTGCCGCATTCAGGCCTGCCGGCTAACCATTCCGTTGATCCAGATGGGTGCGAAGGGGGACGTGCAGCCCTTTGAGCAAGGGAAGTCGCGGTAGACCCCCAACCGCTCGCCGATGTCGAGCGCGCGTTGTCGGTGCTCTGGGAAGTTGATTCCCGTTTCCGCTAGGCAGAAGTTCATCGTCCACTGCGCCATGGGAGGTGCGGCGGCTAGTTCCTTCTCGATGCGATCCAACAGACCCTTCAAGTCGACCCCCTCGGGGTTCTTCTTGATTCTCTCCACGGTCAAACTCCAGCCCGCGCGGGCGGCGAACGGGTCCTCGTCCTGCATCCACTTCTGGCGAAGAGACTCCTTCTCAGGATGCACCTTCACCACGTTCGTGATCAGCCAATCCGCGACGTTCGAGTACATGGCCGAGCGGACCAGCGCATCTACCTCGTCTGCCGACAACTGCTTCGGCCGCATGAGGAGCGTGGCGAGCAGCATGGCGTCCGCGTTTCCCGTCTTCCAAAGCTCCGCTGCCAGTTCCGGGTTCGCCTTGATCTCCTTTGCCAACGTGCGGATATCGGCCGAGGTAACGCCGAATTGATTGTCGCCGGCCCAATTCCGCCGAGCGTTCATGTCGCGCACTTTCGGGTTGCCTAAAGATTCGAGCCGCGTCATGGCTTCTTTGAGAGTCATGGTGCAAATTCTAACCCGAAGCCTGTGCCAACATCTGGCGATGGCGGTAGTCGAACGGTACCGGCTCTGGTTCGAGCATGAAAAGGCGGCGACAGCCCAGGTACAGGCGATGCTGCAGTCTGTCCCGGAGGAGAAGCGGAGAGACCCACGATTTGGTCAGGCTCTCGTGCTCGCCGCGCACATCTCGGCCTGCCGTGAGAACTGGCTAGACAGAATGCGGACGGGTGGCTCCGCGCAGACGGCATGGTGGCCGGAAGCGGCTGCGCTCGAAGATATCCCGAGCCGATATGCGGAAATGGAAGCCGAGTGGCAGATCTTCCTCGACGGCCTCACCGATGAATCGCTGGGGGACGATTTTGAGTTCTGGATTGACGAGCACAAAGGCTATCGCTGGAACGTCGAGGGGCAGATCATGCAGCTCGTCGGCCACGGCTACTATCATCGTGGGCAGATCGTGATGATCGTCGACCAATTGGGTGGAGAAACCCACGACACGGACTTCCTCTTCTGGCGCTTCTCGGCGGAGCCGGAGAGGTGGAAGGAGTTGTCGCGCTAGCACTCAGCCAGTCGTGTCACGAAGAAATTGGATTGCGTACCCGACCTGAAGGTCCAGCCCGGGCCCTGAATCGAGGCCCACGTGGTCGTATCCTTCGTGAATTAGCATTCGCTTCGGCTCACCGCAAGATCGATAGCAGTCGATCGCATCCTCCACGGGGATCACATTGTCGTCGCTCCCGTGCTGGATCAGCAAGGGAGCCGGCGCGATCTGTCGAAGTCGCGATAGGTAATCGAAGGCCAGAAGCCGATCGCCCGACGAGAGGTGAAACAGCGAGGTGTCAGGCGGGATGGAGCTGCTGGATTTCGTCGGCAACGCATCGTAAGCGCTCTTAAACGAAGCCGAGAATGGAAACAGGTCACCGAGCGCTACCATCGCGTCAGTCGTGCCCCGGTTTTGCCGAAGCCGCTCCTTGAACGCAACGAATTCATCCGCTCGCCGCAGCCCGCGCATCAACCGCTCACCCGAGGCAAAGCCGCTGCAAACCATCACGCCCCCAACATCCCTTCTTTCCGCCGCCAGCGCATAGGCGATTCCCCCGCCGAGGCTTAATCCATAAACGAACGGCAACCCCGCAACCTGCGGATGCGCGGCCAGGAAATTGAGCGCCATGTGCGCGTCGTCGAGGCGGCTGAACGGATCGACCCATCCCTTTGCACCTTCGCTCTCGCCGTACCCGCGATAGTCGAAGGCCAGAGCGATGAATCCCGCATCCGCAAATCGCCGCCCGATCTCCGGCAGCACGAGGCTCTTCACGCCTGACAATCCCTGGCACATCAACACGGCTGGCCCGCTCGCCGAGCCGCGCGGAAGGTACAGGTCGTAGGCGATGGCCTCTCCGCTTCGTGCCTTAAATGTTCCAGTCATCGAAGCGAAAGGCTACCGCGCCGCCCCGATAATCTCTCGAATCACGCCCGGATCCCTTCGAGCACCGGTCGAGCGGTCGAAGAGGGCTCCGGTGTCCCAGTACATCGGCACCAATCCATGACGATGGGCGGAGTGCGTCACGTAGCGCACCCAGTCCAGCTGGTAGCGGCGCATGTCGGGGAACTTTGGCTTCAGATATGCGCCGTACTCGCCCAGGAGCACCGGGACTCCGCGATCGATGAAGGCGCTTTTTACGCGCTGAAATTGGGTGTCCACGTAGGCTTCGTTCGCCCAGGTCTCCGTCGCCTTGGGGTCGGTAGCGGCGGCGCCCCATTGCCAGATGTCGCTCTTCTCGTTCAGGGCGAAATTGTACGGCGAGTAGTAGTGGAGCTCCATCATCAGGCGGCCTTTGGCGCTGTCTTTGGGTAGCGCGAGGTTCACCTTCAGGGCGTGGTCGATGTCGGTGTTATAGCCCTGCACTACCAGCCAGCGCGCTTTGTTCTTGCCACCGGTGGCTCGGACCGTGTTGACAAAGATCTGGTTGAAGGAGTTCTGGACCGTCGCGTTCTCCGGGGTGGGGGCGTCGTAGTTGTCGTCGACATGGACCTCGTTCGTGCCCGCAAAAAGCACGCGGTCGTCGAAGTCGCGGAAGTTTGTGGCGATCTGCTTCCAGAAGGAGGCGAGCTTGGCTTCGGCCAGGGGGCGGGCGGCGGTTGTGGGTTGCATCCAGCCTCCGTCCCAGTGGATGTTCAGCACGACATAGAGGCTCTCGCGGAGGGCCATTTTTACGACGTCGGTCACGTTCGCCATCCACTTGGGGCCGATCTGGTGCTTCTCAGGGGCATATTGGGTCCAGGCGGCGGGGATTCGGACGCTTCGGAATCCGGCGGCGCGGACGGCGTGGAACCAGGCCTGCGTGGGCTTGGGGTTGCCCCAGGAGGTTTGGGTGGGGATGGCTTCCAGGGTGTTGCCGAGGTTGATGCCGGGGGAGAGCTTTTGGAGGTAGTTCTCGGCGGTTAGGGGGTTGGCGAAAGCGGTGACGGTTAGAAGGGCCAGGATCGACGAGAGGATTCGGCGAAGCATGCTTGAGTATGCCTTGTGAGGTGCCGGGTTCCATCCTCCGCGTGACGCCGTTTCGTCCGCTGAGCAGGGATTGGAAGGCAAAGTAGCAGCCCGGCAATTTCATTTTGTGGTTGTTAATCGGCTGTTCTCAGTCCGATTTTCGACGGTCCCCCCCTCCGCGATGTCCGTCATTTCGATGTAATCGCCTAGAATGAGGGCGTGCAACGAAGCCCAGCCCTGTTGGACCAAAACCCGTCCGGTGCCGCCGTGTTCGAAGTTCTCTACGCGAGGCTGGAGGAGCTTGGGCCGTTTGAGATCGAGGAGAAGAAGACTAGTCTGCACATCAAGAACGCGCGAGCGGCGTTTCTGGGCGTGCGTCCGCGCAGGGCCGGCTTGCGCCTTAACATCGTTCTGCCGATTGCCCTCGATAGCGAGCGGGTGGCGAAGGCGGAGCAGGTGTCCGCGAATCGTTGGCACAACGAGATCGATGTTAAATCGGCGGAAGAAGTCGACTCGGAGCTCCTTAACTGGATTCGACAGGCTTACAGACGCTAAGGAGAAGCCGCGCGTTGGAGGGAGAGGCAGGGGATCGAGGCTGCCGACATGATCTTGGCTGCTGAGTATGCTGGTTTTTGATCAGTCGATCGCTAATGATTTCTACACTTTGCCTCCTCGCCCTCGCCCCGCCCCTCATGAGCAGTCTCGAACCTTTGCCTCGCAACCAGGCCGAGCATGCGGGGGAACCGTTTAGTTATCTGCTGTATCCGAGCGATGTTGTGGGGTTTCGGGACTGCCCGCAGGCATTCCAGCTCACGTATGACGGTGCGCTGAACAATGGATTTGGGGAGCTACAGCTGCTGGCGGGCAAGGAGCCGACCCTGATCGACGTCCGCCTGAAGACGCTCGTGGAAGGCTCGCTTCCGTTTCCGCAGTACCGGTTCGAGCGGGACGGGATCGCTTTTCATGTGGAGTTTTTTGGGGCGCCCAAGGGGCTTGATCCGCGGGAGGATCTGGTGGCTTATGTTCGGGTGACGGCTTCCAACCCCACTCGCGATCCGAAGTCAACCAATCTCGTGGCGCAGTTCGGAGAAAGGGGCGCACGCAACCGATCGGACCTGGCCTGCCGCGAGTGGTATCGGGATCGGTTTATGGACTTTGCTAAGTGGTCGGGTTCCGGGCCGCTTACGCGTACAGGCGGCATGGTGAGCAAGGCGGGGCATCTGGTGTTTGCGTATTCTGGCGATCCTGAGCCCTCCGCCGGTGGAGTTCGGTACGACGTGCGGCTGGAGCCGAGTCAGACGGCGACGATGATGCTTAAGGTGCCGTTTGTGCCTGTCGATCTGAAGCGTGCAGCGCAGGTGGCCGCGGTAACCGGAACGGATTCCGAGGACGCAATCAAGACGGTATCGGCTTTCTGGAAGGATTTGTACGGTAAGGCAACGCAGATCGAGTTGCCGGAACGGAAGGTCTCCGACACAGTGAGGGCGAGCCTGGCTTACGACCTGATTGCGACCGATGTTTTGGAAGACGGCAAGAGCTTTATGCCGACTGTCAACAAGTTCCAATATCACACCTTTTACTTCCGGGACGGCGCGTTCACCACGCATATGTTCGACTTGATGAACATGCCTGAGGCGGCGCGGAGGGGGGTTCAGTACTACTTCGTCACGAACCCGGACGGGTCTGCCAAGGATATCAAGCGGGGCGGGGAGGATGATTGGGGGCAGTCGCTGTGGGCGATTGGGGCGCATTTCCGGGCAAGGGGGGATACGGAGTTTGCGCGGTATGTCTTCCCTGCCCTGGCGCCCCACATGGCGAATTTCCAGCAGAACATCGCCTCGGACCCGCTGGGCTTGTGGCCGAAGCTCGGGCCTTATGACGCCGAGCTGCTGACCGGGCATTACACCAGCCACAGCTTCTGGGTCTTGTTGGGACTTCGGGAGGCGATCAACCTGGCGCGGGCGACGGGTCATGAGCGGGAGGCGACGCTCTGGCAGAGTTGGCACGACGGGTATCGACGGAGGTTTATGGCTCAGCTTGCCAAAGTGACGGCTCTGAGCGATGGGTACATCCCTCCAGGCATCGATAGGCCCCAGGACGGGCGGGACTGGGAGAACGCGACGGCGGGGGTTTATCCGTTCGGGGTGATCGACAAGTCCGACCCGAGGGTTCCGGCGACTTTGCGGTTGATTCGCGAATATAAGTGGCGTGAGGGGATATCGACTTGGGGCACGAACGCGTGGGTGATCAAGACGCGGATGCGAGAGGGGGTCGAAGAAGATCCGGGCACGCTGCACCACTATCAGATGTACAACCTGACGCAAACAGCGCTCGCGCTTGGCATGCAGCGCGATGTCCTGGAGGATTTGTACAGTGCGCTTGCCCACACTACGGCCACTCACGCGGGCTTTGAGATGGGCACGCGGCCCTGGGGCGAGCGGGACGTTGCGGGCAACTACACGCCTCATGGTTGGTTCGCGGCGCGGACGGTGGAGCTAGTTCGGAACATGCTCGTTCGGGAGGAGGGGGAGACGCTGCACCTCGCGTCGTGCCTTTCTCCGGAGTGGGTGCGCGCGGGTCAGGTAATCCGACTCACGAATGCGGCTACCAATTTTGGGATGGTGTCCTACGTGGTCCGCTCGCGAAAGGATGGGGCAGATATCGAGGTCTCCAACAAGTGGCGAAATGCGCCGAAGGCGGTTGTGTTGCACGTTCCGTTCTTCGTTAGGCTGGAGTCGGCTACGGTGGATGGTAAGAAGGTTGTGCCCTCCCCCCTCGCGCGGAATGTGAAGGATTTGAAAATCCTATTAACCCCCCTCGAATTGCTACAGCCGGCCGGGGATCGGTTGACGCTTTCCCCGGGAGCGTCGCGGATTCGCTTGAATTGGAAGTGGATCGGAGATCCCGAACTTAGCTATGCGCGGGCGGTGGAGATTTGGAAAGCCAAAGATAAAGATCGGCGGCCGGAGGTGGATCGCAACTTCCTCTTCCCCCATCCTACGATGCCGAAGCTGGATGTAGACGCTCGAGCCTTTACGAGCGCAGCGCCGGTCCGTTTGCTGAATACGAGCGGAAAGGGGGAGATTCGGTTCACGTTAGATGGTTCTGAGCCGACCGCTTCCTCGCCGAAGTACACGGTGCCGTTCGAGGTGAGCAAAACGACATGGCTGAAGGCAGCTACCTTCTGGTCCGACGGCCGCCTCAGCGATCCGCTTGTTGCTCGGCTAGAAGTTGGGTTCGCTGCTATTCCGACGAAATCGGAGGCTGTGGCGGCGGGGATCGTGGGTGAGTTTTTTGCCGGAAAATTCGATACGGTGCCGGACTTTGGCTCACTGAAGCCGGCCCGCACATTCACGCTCGCCCAATTCGGGCTTGGAGAACCGAATCCTCCTGAGGAAACGTATGCGATGAGGCTGAGTGGCGTTATCGAGATTCCAACGGACGGGGTGTACCGATTCTGGACGGGGTCGGACGACGGCAGCACGCTCCGAATCGGAGATCGTTTGGTGGTGAATAACGATGGGCTGCATGCTTATACGGAGGTGCCCGGCGACATCGCGCTGCGGAAGGGTCGGTACCCGATCACTGTGGGCTTTTTCGAGGCAGGCGGGGGGCACATTCTTCGTGCCTTCTGGGCGGGACCGGGATTTGCGAAGCAGGAGATTCCGGGCTCGAGCTTGGGGCATTGATCCGTCGGAAGTTGGTGTGTCGATGGTTAGAACTCTCTAACCTTACGCGACGATCCGCCGCTAAGGACGAGCCTTGCCCCACGCAACCGCAGTTGATCGGACAAAATAGTTTGCTTTTGCCGGGCTCACCATGCGAGTCGAGAATAAGGAAGCGTGGACGCTCATGGCCCTCCACCGACTGAAATCGTATGTAACCGATGTTAAGCGCCGACTCAATTCGCGCTTGCGCCGGTCCGCGCAACAACGGGCGAGATCACTTCGAGAACTGGAGTCGTTGGATTCCATCGTTTTTCGAGAGGCCGTGGTCCTCGATGTGCCAGCTCTAGCGGAGTTGCACGTGGTGACTTGGAATGTGACCTATAACACGACGAGGGGCCCGACGATCGCGACCCGAACCTCGCAGTGGTCCCGGATTATCGCCGAGCCCATTCGTAGGGACTTCGTGCTCGTTCTCGAAGACGGAGAGGGACGGCTGATCGGCTTCACTTGGGGCAAGCCACACGAAGGCGAGTTTGAGGGTGAGCTTAGCAAGATCTATTTGCGCTTCGAATACCACGGCCTCGGACTCGGACGCCGCATGATGGGAGAGACGGCGAGGCGCTTTATCGACCGCGGTATCCACTCCATGATCCTCTTTGCGGAGGTGACAAATCCCACTTTGGGATTCTACGACCGCATGGGGGGCGAGCGTCTGCTGGACGAGCAAGGGCGATTTGGCGGCGCATATGTTTGGCGGGACCTGAATGCGCTATTGCCGTAGGTGAACGATGTTTGGTAGAAGTAAGTGGAGATTAGGGGGCTCGAACCCCTGACCTCTTCCATGCCATGGAAGCGCTCTCCCAGCTGAGCTAAATCCCCAAAGGTCGGTGCGAAAGCTATTGTACCCAGGCGCTTGCGACTAGCTCAAGAACGGGATGAAGGCGCGATTCAGGTGGGCGACGCCGCAGCCGTAGGTGATCAGGTAGCCGATGAGGCCGAGTTGGACCGCTCGCTCGATGAACTTGGGCGAGAGGGGGCGGATGGCTTCGATGATGGCCAGCGGGACCACGAAGGAGGCCGTTTTAACGATCGCGAAGGCCCAGATTCCGACCTGAACGAGCGACGAAAGCACCGGGTTAGCTTCCCTGGCGACTCCCATTCCGATCAGCACGATGGTGAGCGCCATGTCGACCATGCAGATCATGGCGAGCAGGGTGGTTTCTGGGAGGACTGGCCTCCATAGCGCTTTCTTTACCGATAACTGCTCTCTGGCTACCGTCATTCGTCGCCTCCAAGTTTTAAGAGCCGTTTGTTGCTCTCTCTTGTATCAACGATTAATGATCGGCTTATGCTCCGGGAATCGGTAGGTTTGTTCTTGCTTTAGGGGCTATCGACCCTGCCCGAGGGTTAGAATGAGCACCTCCTTGTCTCGCTGGAGCTTGACGGATGTGTCGGTGATGGCCTTCACTTTATAGCCCATCACCTGCTGGCCGAGGCCGACGACCTGGGTGGTCGTTCCGACTTTTAGAACAGCTACCGGGTCGGCGCCGGTGAGGACTCCGTCGAGGGTGAACTCCGGCTTGGGAAGCTCGTTGGCGGAGAGCTGCACGGGCAGGACTGAACCGGTTCCGAGCTCTCGGGGGAGTTTGGGGAAGTAGCCGACGGATGGTTGGGGACGGGTGACGGTGACGGTGGTTGTCGGCCGGGTTGGGGTGCCGTTGGGGTCGGGCAGGATTCGGCGGAACGGGTTGATCGAGGTGACGGGGGCGTCGGGGGGCAGGACGATCAGGGAGTTCTCGTTGGAGGCGAAGATGGTTTGGGCTCTTCCCTGCTGCGGCTGGTCCATCGTGATTTCGGCGGGTTGCTGCGGGCGCGGGGCGGTCATGGCGTTGAAGCGGACCATGATGACGCCCATCACGCCAACGATTCCGCAGACGAGCATGAGGACCTTGGGCTTTTCAGAATCTTTCAAGTTCATTTGACAACCTCGAATTGGGGATGGCCGGCGCTGGCGACGGTCAGAGCGGAATCGTTGCTTGCCGCTGGGGCGATGTAGCGGGACAGGTTGAGGGCCAGGAGGCAGCCGTGGCGGTCGCGGGTCCAGCGAACATCGGAAAAGGTGTAGAGCCTTGGGGAGGCGGCGATGTTGTGCAGGAAGGACCTCAGGGACGCGTAGTCTCCGGCTAGGGTGAGCTGGCTGGTGACTTTCGACAGTCCGACGAGCACGGGATCGGTGCCCTTGGCAGCTTGTGGGTTTCCGTCGTCGGGCTCAGGGGGCATGTAAGTTGTGGAGGTGGAGGTCCACTTGATGATGGAGGCTCCGCTGGCGTTTACGTGCCGTTTGAGGCCGTCGAGGAATTTGGCTTCCTCGGTGGGGGTGACGGGTTGGGCGGCGAAGCGGTTTCGATTGCCCATGTTGAGGATCTGGTCGCGGGCTTCTTCGGCGGCGGCGAGGGCTTTCTCGGCGCGGTCCTTCTTCTCTTTCGCGGCGTCGAGCTGCAGTTGGGCGTTGCAAATGAAGCCGGTCGTGAGTAGGACGGCGGCGGAGGGCATGACCCAACGAATGGCTTGCAAGACTTTTGGTTTCATCGCAGGTTGTTCTCCATCGAGGCGACTCGGATGTCACCCATGGTCACGGTCGATCCGCTGAGCTGGAATCGGATTCCCTTGTCGTTGGCCTGATCGCGGCCGAACGAGGAGACGGCGAGGTCTCGCAGGACGGGGCTGCTGCGGAGGTTGTCGAGGGTCTGCAGCATGGCGGCCTCGTTGGTGGCTTCACCTTCGATAATCACCTGCTGCTGGCTGACGGAGACGCTGACGAGGCCAACTCCGTTTGAGAGACTGCGGGTGATGCCGTCGATGATCGTAGGGAGCGGGACGCCTTCTCGCTTAAGGAGGTCGAACTGTTTGAGCCGCCTCGCCTGTTCGCCCATGGCAAGATCGGCTTCCTTGCGGACGTCGGTAGCCTGCTGGGTGATGTCGGCGGCCTGGGCTTCGAGGAGACTTGTCCGGGTGACGAACTGGATTCCCAAGAAGGTTCCGACGAGGATGACGGCGGCGGTGATGGCGATGGGGATGGAGAGCGCCTGAACGTGCTCTTTGAGGGTGGGCGGGGCCCCGAACTTGCCGCTGAGATCGACTCTTGGTGTGACGGAGGCGAGGGCGTCGGATTGAAACAGCGCGAGACCGAAGGCGGCCATGTAGCGCATCGATTCCGGCGAATCGCAGAGCTCGTAGCGGAGCTCCTTCTTTTGGAAGTGCTCGGCTTGCGGGCGGAGGAGCTCGACGGGGAGGCCGAGTCGCTCTTCGAAGAAGTTGTGAAGCGGCACGAGGCCGACGTGGTCGATGCTGAGGATCAGGCGCTCCAGGAGGGCGACCTGCTCGGTTTCGCGGCCGAGGAAGTCGAGGGAGCGGCGGACCTCAGTGCAGAGGTGATCGAGGGCGTGGAGCTTTGGATAGAGGCCCGTTCCGAGCTGCTCGGCGTCTTGAGCGAGCGACTTGGAGCCGACGTCGATTCTTCGGAAGAACGCGGGTTTGCCTTCGATGAAGAACACGAGGTCGGTGGCGACGGGGCTGACCATCAGCAGGAGCGTGGGCTTCTTCTTGTCCACGCGCTCGGCGAACGATCGCAGGATGGCGAACTGGACGGGCTCGACGGCCATGACGTCGACCATGGAGCGGTCGATGACTTCGTCGTAGGTCGAGAGGATTCCCTGCTCCACGGCGATGACCGCAGCCTGGCGGAAGTCCTCCTTCGTGCCTGCAAGCTCCACGCAGCCGAAGCCGCCGCCGGGGGTTTGCAGGACGCGTTGGAACTGCACTTCGGCTCTCAGCAACGAGCGGAACTCTTCGTCGGAGCAGGGCGGAAGCGATAGGCTTCTGGCGGTGGTTCCAGATGCGGAAACGCCGACGACCACCTGCGTCACATTTGAATAGGGGCACTGATCGATCGCCTTCTGGAGCGCGACGGCGACGACTCCGGGCTGCTGAACGACGCCGTTCATGACGGCTCCGTGGGGCAGCGCCTCGAAGAACACCGCAGTTGGCACCTGGTGGCCTCCCTTTTGCTTGACCTGCACGACGCGTATTTCGTCGTCGTGGATCTCAACTCCTGTTGTTACTCTCTCCCTTGGCATGCTTCTCCCTCGAATGTTTTGCCCCACGTTACATGGGGCTATTTCTTAACCGAACAATGGTCGAGTGCGTGTCGGTGATCCGTCCCCGGGTGACGGTGACAAACAGCTCGATGGCAATCACGTTTTTGAACGTAGCGGACGTTGGCGTGAACTCCTGGAGCTCATTCGCGTTGTATCGTGAGGCTCCGAAATAGCGGAGCCGGAAGGAACCGGTTTCGGCAAGCTCGTTCTGCTCGCTGCCAACGGTGGAGACGATGCTGCCCAGTTGGTTCGAGTACTTGACGGTGTTGCCTTTGCCGTCGCGGAACAGCCAGATAGTGGTGGCGGTTCCGTCAAGAATCGCGGAGCCGGGATTGGCCGTGCATCCGTTACGCGTCTGGCAGTTCGGCGAGCGGCGGATGGCGGCGGCGATGGTGTTGGCAGCGTCGCTTGCGTCGACCACGGTCTGGTTGATGGCATTGGTCTGCGTGAACGAGCTGCTCATACTGATGAGCGCCTGGAAGAGGCCACCGAGCACGACGGTTCCGACCACAAGGGTCAGGACCAGCTCCATGAGCGTGATGCCGCGCTGCCTCATAGTCCACCCCTCACGAATTCGGTGCTCATGCGCAGGATCGGCTTCCGTGTGGGAAGTTTGCTGACGGTGACAATCAGCGTGCGCCTCGACGTGAAGCCGAGCTCGTAGTCGCTGCCATCCTCGTTCACCGCGATGTCACTGTCGCGCAGCTCGGCGGTCGACAGGAACATAGCCTTGCTGTCGGTGGCGCTGCAGATGTCGCCGGCGGTGTTGTAATAGGTTTCTCCGTTTCGGGACCAGGCACCGCGGCCGTCGTTGCCGGCGCGGTTATAGGCACCGGTCCAGATTGAGTCGCCCGAGGTGAGCCGGTACATGCCTCGCGGAAGGTTCGGATAGCCATACACCTTGGCCTGTTCGACTTCAGCGCGAGCGATCTGGCCGGCGATCGTCAGCTCTCTGGAGTTCTGCACTTGATTCAGGCAGAACACCCAGAGGCCGGCGAGGCCGCTGATGCAGAGCCCCAAGATGAGGGCCGACACGAGGCAATCCGTGAGCGTAAAGCCTCTCGTCCTCATCCTCTTAGCCACCATAGCAAGGCTCCCTATCGCAAGTTCCGGAGTAGCCCACACCCATCGCGGGGTCGTCTTCCTGGTCCATCGGAGCGGATGGGAAGATGACGCTGCAGATGCCGTGGAACGCTACGCGGTCGGCTATGAGCGAACCGTATAGGACGTTGGAGTTTCCGGAGTTTTCCGAATCGCCGAAGAAGTCGATCTGCGTTCCTTTCAGCGTGCTGTCGACCGGCAGACCCGTATTTGGATCGAGCTTGCTGGTAACGGCATACACGCAACCGGAAATGATGTACTGCTTTTGCGGAAAACCGGGATCTCGGATGATGTTGAAGACCGCTCCGTCTTTGCCGTAGAAGAGGCGGAAGGTCGATGGGTCTTGAGGGTTCGTAAGATAGAGCGGAAGTTTGAGGTTGTCCTGCTTGGAGCCTCCGCTAAACCAGAACCGCACCGGCTTCCCTTCCACGTTATTTCCTTGCGGAGTAGTGAGACCCGCGTTGTCGATAAGGATTTCCGTCGTAGAGTCCCAGTCGACATCGATGTCGCTCAAGTAGTAGTCGCCCGGAGGGAATATCAAGACACGCTTCGTCGTTGAAGGCTTGAAGTTTACTCCCGTCCAAGTTCCAAGGAACTTGTTCGTCATGTTCATCGGAGCACGGCTGAAGTTCACCTTCTGTGTGCCCGAATTGGTCAGCGTTCCACCAATCGCGTTGTATTGGCGAATTTGGTCGTTATTGTTGTTCTTTAGCAGCCAGTCCCATGGATCACTTACGGGCTTTCCGGGAATGGTGCCGAGAAGCACTTCGGTGACTGTCGAGACCACGAGAGGGGCTGCGATTGAATAGGTCGAGCCGCCGGCGAACTGGTTTCCGCTGTTCTTCGCGGCGTTATAGTTGTAAGCGCGGGTGAAACCGATTTCGCCATTGCCGCCTTGCACGCGGCTGTTCGAGCCAACGTTGCCTTCTACTGTCACCTTCGAGCCACCCGTAATTCCGATAGCCGGCTGCTCGCCGTTGCCTGCTCCATCGAGGCCGAAGACAGCGAAGGCCGAGAAGACGCTCTTAGGAGTCGTCTGCACGGCCAAGGTGCGGACCACCTTCGGACCTGCCGATTGGCCATTGTATGCGGGGCCACCGACGACGGCGGTGCAGGTGATCTGAGCGGGTCCGGATCCCTTCCAGGGTTTCGTCGTGCCAGGTTCAGTTGTGTAGACCCAGATCTTGCCGGGCATTCCATCGATCGTTCCGGGATAGCCGGCGTAGGGCTCGCCGGGCTGCGTCTGGTACGAGTGGCTGCGCGGGTTCGCCATCAGCTGCATCTGCTTGCTGATGAATTGCATCTCCCGGTTCACGCCGCCCTCGGCCAGCAGCAATGCGGCCTCACTGTTCGCCCTCGACCATGCCAACGAGTACGTGCTGGACACGTACAGGGCGGTCGACCCGACGAAGAGGGACAGCCCGAAGGTGGCAAAGATTGCCGTCACGAGGGTGGCTCCCCGGTTTCGGCGGCCACCGAAAGAACGAGGCCGCGAGGGCCAGTAGGACTCTCGCGGCTGATTGGACGAGGAAATGACTTTCATCGCACTCTCGCTAAAAACTTAGTTGCCGAGCTTGATTGTCACAGGGGTGCCTGCGTTGGCACAGTTGTCGACCTTCGGAGTGATGGTCCATTTGGAGCCGGCTGCGGTCAGAGTGTAACCGTCTACTCCAGCAGTTGCGCTGCATGGGTTGTTCGGTACCGTGCCGCCCAGGTCGGCCATGATGTTCGTCTGCTGAGGGATATTCGCTGCGGTGTAGTTCGTGTAGCTGGACCCGCCGTTTCGGACATAGTCCGCCTGCACCGCCGCTGCGATGGCTCGCGCATTTGCGCCACCAGTTGCCAGCTTCGATGTCTGCACCGAGCTGATGTAGGACGGTAATGCGATAGCGGTTAAGATACCGAGGATAAGGACGACGACCAGCAGTTCGACGAGGGTGAAAGCTTTTGCTCTCTTGTTAGATGTCCTGTTCATGATAATGCTCTCCTTGAAGTCAGAAACTCGCACCGGCAGATCATCTGAAGTTGCTGCTAAAGTTGTTCCCTCGATCGGGACCTTTGCCTCACCCACCTGAATGATTTGCCTGGTTATGCGACTTCGCTTTTTCTCCCTGGGTTTTGCTGTAGAAGGGATAATTTTCGAGTAAGAAAAGAACTAGTATATTTACCTGGTCGCAAGCTAGTATGCATCTTCTACTAAGCTTGTAGGTACAAAGCACGACACTCATCGCCTAAAGCGTTAGTGGCGCAGTTTCAACAAATGGTAAAGCTCCACACGATATCTCGTGTGGAGCTTTTGCTTGACCTTGTCAGTTAGCGAATGACGCGAGCTAGGTTGAAGATCGGCATGTAGAGGGCGACCAGGATGAGAAGGACCACCGTTCCTAGAACGACGGTCATTAGGGGTTCCATCATGCGGGTCATGGTCTCGACTGCGTAGGCGACATCTCGCTCGTAGAAGCGGTTGATCTCCTCGAGCATGTGGTCGACGTTGCCGCTAGCTTCGCCTGCCGCCAACATGCGCGTCACCATCAAGGGAAACTCGCCCGTGCGGGTCAGCTCGCTTGCCATCGAAGAACCGTCGCGCACGTTTTGGGCGGCTTGGACCACCGCTTCCTCGATCCGCTTGTTCCCTGCCGTACTGGCCGAGACGAAGAGCGCGGTCAATACCGGGACGCCTCCTCGTAAGCTATTCGCCAGGGTGTGCACGAAGCGGGCGATGACTAGCTTCCGGATAAGGGGCCCAAAGAGCGGCACGCGCAAGATGTTGTAATCGATAAATCGGCGGCCATCCTCCGTGCCCTGCATGTGGCGAATGCCGTACACGATCAGGCCAGCGATGATGATCATTAGCCACCAGGTCTGCTGAAGGAGGTCACTCAGCCCGATGAGAGCGCGGGTCGGTGCGGGCAAAACGCCCTTGAACTGCGCGTACACCTGTGAGAACACCGGCACAACGAACAGCAGCATGCCCGCCACGCACCCGATCGCTGCGAGGACGACGATCTTCGGATACGCCATCGCGAGCTTGATGCGCTTCTTCAGAACCGCTTCCTTGTCGAACTGGTCCGCGATCACCTCGAGCGATTCGTCCAACGTTCCTGCGGTTTCGCCGGAGTCGATCAAGGCGATAACCAATGGGCTAAACAGCTTCGGATGCGAGCGCATCATCTGCGAGAGCGAGCGGCCACCGACGACACCTCTATTGATATCTTCGAAGGCGTGCTGCAGCGCCGGCTTGGGCGTTTGGGACTTCACGATGTCCAGCGCCTCTGGAAGCGACAAGCCCGCGTGGGTCAGGGAGGCGAGTTGGCGGAAGGCGATGGTGAGGTCCTGAAGGTTGGGCTGGGCCCACGGAACCCAGCTTGCCATCAGCTCGTTCTCCGATTCCTTTCCGCCTCCGCCCTGCGCTTTGGTCAGGAACAAATCGTTGGCACGCAATAGATAGCGAAGCTCCATTTCATCCTGGGCTTCGAGAACACCTGTGGCCGATCGGCCTAGCTGATCTTTAGCTAGATATTTGAACTCTGGCATGTTGTCTCTCCCTTACTCGTCCGATGCAAAGACCCTCAGAACCTCTTCCGGAGTGGTCGATAGGTCCAGCAGCTTTCGAATGGCCGACTCTCGCATCGTCGCCATTCCTTCTTCTCTCGCTTGTCTCATCAAGTGCGACGCGGCGTCTCCACGGACCACCATCGCTCGCAATTCTTCGGACATCGGCGTTACTTCGAATGCCGCAGCCCGCCCGCGTGTTCCACGTCCACCGCATCTCCAGCAGCCGACCGTCTTCGCCACCTTCGGTACAACTCCGTTGACCGACGGGATGTCGAAGGCGTCCATGAATTCGATGGACATGTCCTCCTGCTGCACGCAGTGCTTACAAACTGTTCTCAGTAGCCTTTGCCCGACCAAGCCCGTCACCGCAGAGCTGATGAGGTACGGCTCGATGCCCATGTTGCGAAGGCGCACCAGGGCTGAGGGGGCGTCGTTGGTGTGCAATGTGCTTAGGACGAGGTGCCCGGTCAAGGAGGCTTGCACCGCTACTTCGGCCGTCTCCTTGTCGCGGATCTCGCCGACGAGGATGACGTCGGGGTCCTGGCGGACGAGGGTTCTCAGGCCGGAAGCGAAGGTGAGGCCGATTTTTGGGTTCACCTGAACCTGGTTCGCGCCTCTCAGCCGATACTCCACCGGGTCCTCGATGGTGTTGATGTTGAGGCCGGGATTGCTGATGCGCTGCAGGGCGGAATACAGAGTTGTGGTCTTGCCGGAGCCGGTCGGGCCCGTGACGAGGATCAGGCCGTGGGGCGCTTTTACGAGCTTTTCCAGGATGAACATCTGATCGGGATACAGGCCAAGGTCTTCCAGTTCAGGGAGCGAGGCTGACTTCTCCAGGAGCCTCATGCAAGCCTTTTCGCCGTAAACGGTCGGCATGATGCTGAGTCGGATGTCGTATTCCTGCCCATGCTCGTCTTTGGAGCTGAAGCGTCCGTCTTGCGGGCGTCGCTTTTCGGCGATATCCAGGCCCGCCATCACCTTCATGCGTGAGATGCAAGGAGCTAGGTGGTTGAGCGGCAGAGTCATCTGCTCGTAGAGAATGCCGTCGATCCGGTACCTCACGCGGACGATGTCTTCGGCGGGCTCGATGTGGACATCGCTGGCGTGGGCGGCGAAGGCACCGGACATGATGCCGTTGACGAGGCGGACGAGCGGAGCGTCGTCGGTTTGGCGAAGCAGCTCGGCGAGCCCGTCATCGAGGCCGTGGTCTTCGATGCCGATCTCTTCTAGAACCGAACGGGTCTTCTGGTTCAGGTCGTAGGCTCTTCGGGTGGCTTCGACTAGATCTTTGGTGAGCGCCAGTCGCGGCTCGACGGGGCGGCCGAGAAGGGCTTTGGTTTCGTCGATCGTCGCCACGTTGAGCGGGTCGGCCATGGCGAGCAGGACGCGGCCGTTTTCCTGCGCGAACGGAAGCACCTTTCGGGAGGCGGCGAAGGATTCGGGCACGAGGCCGGCGATAGCGGTATCGATCTCCTGGGCGGCGATGTCGACGACGGTGAAGCCGGTGACCTTCTCCAGGTGGGGCTTGAGCTCGGCGAGGGTGATGATGCCGGATTGGACCAGCGCTTCCCCGAGGAATTCGCCAGTTCTCCTCTGGCGCTCCAGCGCCAGCGCGACCTTGTCGGAATCAATAACCGCCGCATCGATGAGCAGTTGTCCGAGAAAGCCCGTTGTTCTTCCCTGAAATCGAGCCGTAAGAGCCAAGCAGCAACCCCTTTGGCTGAAGCATTACGGGAGATGAATCCCTATGCATAAAGCTTCAAGCTGCATTTTGAGACGAAGGTGAGCCGTCTGTGTTCGTGCAGTTGTGGGCCAATTTGAACCTGGACAAATGATGACGACAAACATGCAACTTC
>JBGGMI010000036.1:0-17634 GCA_041288075.1 Fimbriimonas sp. | reverse complement strand
CAGGCTTGGCTGGCACTGAATGACACCGAGCGCAACGGCCGCCTCGGTGCCGCCGCGATCTGGGCTGGCGCTTGCATGGTCTTCCTCGTCCTCTTTTTCCGAGACAAGGAGAACAAAGTTGAAATCCTGAGTGGCAGCATCGCCCTCAGCATGCAGTCCGCCATCGCCATCGTCCTCATTGCCGCCGCCGCCATTATCGCGATGACACTCTCGGCAAGATGGGCAGCCGGGCGTGGAGCAACGCGCACTCTTGCCAGCCAGGCGGCGCTCATCGCCGGATCGTTCGTGTTCGGCCTCCCCTTCGCCTTCCTCGTGATCACTAGCTTCAAAGAGGACCGAGACATGTCCAGCCCCAAAGGCATCGTCTGGGTCCCCCGGGTGCAGGAGACGGTTCCTTACTTCAATAAGAAGAATCCCCTCTACGCCACAACCGTCGAGGGCACGGAGATTCAGGCAAAGGTAATCGAGCGGAAGCCCGGCGGCATCGTTCGCGTCGAGGTCGAGCTGCCGCGCGCTCTCGGCGGACGGACCTACGAGACCAGTGAAGACAAGCTCAAGGAGATTCCGCGAGACTCCAACGTCGTCACCGGCACGCTTGCGAGCCAAACCATCAAGGGGATGGTGGTCGAAGACCTGGAAGACGGCAGCCAGCGGGTCAAGGTCTTGGAGCCTCCCGCCCTGAAAGACCAGGAACACGTCTTCAAGCCAGGCGAAACCGAGCCCGTGCGCCACATCGGCCTGCGCACGAGGAACTACCCTGAGGCCCTCTCCTTCCTCCCGCCGGAGACGAACAGCGGGCTCGTCTATCTCAAGAACACGCTGCTGATCGTCATCTTCAGCGTCGTGGGGACCATCCTCAGCTCCAGCATCGTCGCCTATGCCTTCAGCCGCATGAAGTTCCCCGGCCGCAATGCGCTGTTCATGCTGCTCCTCAGCACGATGATGCTGCCGGCCGCCGTGACGATGCTCCCGCAGTTCCTCATCTTCCGCACGCTAGGTTGGGTGGACACCCTGTATCCGCTCTGGGTGCCCGCCTTCTTCGCGAGCGCCTTCAACGTGTTCTTGCTGCGCCAGTTCTTCATGCAAATCCCGATGGAGCTCGAGGATGCCTCGAAGATCGACGGCGCGAGTTACCTTAAGACGTTCTGGTCGGTCATGCTCCCGCAGATCAAGCCGGCGCTCGCGGTCATCGCGATCTGGACCTTCATGGGTGCCTGGAACAACTTCATGGGCCCGCTCATCTACATCAACTCACCCGAGAACATGCCGCTCAGCTACGCGCTCCAGCTCTTCCAGGGCGACCGGGGCAACGAGCCAGGCTTCCTGATGGCCTTTGCAACCCTAACCATCATCCCCGTCCTCCTCCTATTCTTCTTCGCCCAGCGCTACTTCATCGAGGGCGTCACGTTAAGCGGAATGGGCGGCCGCTAACGTGGCGGGAGCGTCTCCGATCCCGGTTCCTTCCACCGTTTCGGGGCAACCCCTTTCCACACTCTTGGGGCCACGGGGAACAGTGCTGAAACCTGGATCAAATCCCTCAGTGAAGGAACGGATCCGGTCAATAAGGGTTGACGAACCCTGTTCGGTTTGCACGTAAACCTGGCTGCAACTGCCGTCCTTAATCCACTCGTGGTCCGTCGTCGGTAGCACCGAACGATAGCACCGTTGTTGGATCACAACTGTCCAGCCCCGAGCTGGATTCTGAAAATTCTTGTCAATGGCTCCTCCAGGAGCAATGTCGGATTCGACCCAACCTTGGGTCAACAACTCCGATCTAAGCTGGCCCACGAGCTCCCTGAACGGGAGCGATACCGCATATGACCTGGTGCGCCTCCTTGACCTAGAATCAGACCAACTCCACTGGGTCTGATAGGCCTCTGCGAGTCTAGCGCCCTCTAGACATTTGATTGTTGGCTGTGAGGTGTCCCTACCGATGAAGATCACGCCAGCAATGATCGTTCCAACTGAAAGAGTGCCAATGAGTTGTTTCCTGGTCATCTCGGTCAGTATCCGCCAGCCGTTTACTGATCAGACAATGCGTAATGAGTTGACTTTGCTGTGTCTAAATCTCGAAATGCTTGATCTCAATCAAGGCATCCAGAACCATCTCGCGCGCATCGTCGATGGTCGCTCCGAAAGAAACGGTACCCGGCACCTCGGGGATGTGGGCGGTATACATGCCGGTTTCATCCTGCGTGTAGAGAATCGTCATCGTGCCGTTCATCGCCTTCATTATAGTTCCACCCTTCTATGACACCCAAAACACTCCCCGACTCCTAGACTCCTCGCCCCCTCGTAGGCGTATTATCTGATATGGCATCGGAGACCTCTCGGTCACTGGAGCTGCTGGAGCGACTCGCTGAAGCAGCCCCTACGGACAATCAGCGCCTGCAGAACACCATCGCGGCGCTGCGCACCGCCTTGCAAGCCGATTCGAGAGACAAAGAAGAAGCGGAAAAGCTGCTCACCGAATACGAGGAAGCCTACAACAAACTCACCGCCCCGGCCAACCGGCTGGGCGTCTTCCTCCAGTGGCTAGAAAAGGACAGCCAGACCCTCGCCCTTATCGCGGTCGGCGATCAGGAGTTCGTCGCACAGGTCGACCCCAAGCTCGAACAACAAGAGTTCTCCACCGGCACCCGCGTCAAGGTGAACGACGCCTACGCCGTAGTCGGCAGCATGCCCCCCAGCGTCAATGGCGGCATGATCAAGGTGAGCGAGGCGTTTGAGGACGGCCGCCTGAGAGTCGGCGGAGAAACGCCTGGCGCCGAGGGGCGCTTGGTCATCCGAGGCGACTCCCTGAAAGAAGCCAAGATCAACAGCGGCGACGAGGTCCGCCTCGACCCCACCGGCCGCATCGCACTCGAACACTACGAGCGGCAGGAATCGAAAGACTATTTCCTCGAAAACGTCCCGGAAATCCCGTGGGAGAAAGTCGGTGGCCAGCAGGACGCTATCAAGCTCATCCGCGAAACCATTGAGCAGCCGCTTCTCTATCCCGAAATCTTCGAGCGGTTCGAGCAAAAGCCGATCAAAGGCATCCTCCTCTACGGCCCTCCCGGATGCGGCAAAACGCTGCTCGGCAAAGCCACCGCCTACAACCTCACGCAGGAATACTCCAAGCGCACCGGTAAGGACGTGAAGGAATACTTCATGGCCATCTCCGGCCCCAAGATCCTCAACATGTGGCTCGGCGAGACCGAGCGCATGGTGCGGGAGATATTCAAAACCGCGCGCGAGAAAGCCAAAGAAGGCCGATTGGTCTTCATCTTTATGGATGAAGCCGAATCGGTGCTCAGGACAAGGTCAAGTGGCCGCTACTTGAACATCTCCAACACCGTCGTCCCCCAATTCTGCGCCGAGCTCGACGGTCTTCAGTCTCTGGAGAACGTCATCCTGATGCTCACCAGCAACCGCCCGGACTACATCGACCCCGCCGTCCTGCGGCCGGAAAGAATCGACCGCAAAGTCAAAATCTCCCGCCCCGACAAAGACGCCAGCGCACAAATCCTAGGCATCTACCTCCACGACCGCATTCCACTCGACGAGGACGTGCTAAAGAAGTATCACGGCGACGTCGACTGCGCCCGCATGGAACTCATCGAAGGCACCATCGACCACATCTGGCGGAAAAGCCGCGACACCGAGGTGCTCAAAGTGGCCTTCCGGAACGGCCAGTCCGACACGCTCTACTACAAAGACCTCGTCTCCGGCGCGCTCCTCAAGAGCATTGTCGACCGAGCCAAAGAAACCACCATCCGAAGAGCGATCGCGCATCCGAACCACGAGGCCGGTGTAGGGCTCCAGGACATGATCGAAGCTGCAGAGCAGGAGTACAAGGAAAACGAAATCTTCCCCAAGAGCGACGTCATGGAAGACTGGCTCCAACTGCTCGACTTCTCACCGGAGAACGTGGCCTCCGTCAAGCCCATCGGCCGAAACCGAGGCGAAGAGTTCGTGCGAAAGAGCGTTGTCTAGCTAACCTCTTGGCCTTTTAAGGAAGCTAAAACATGATAAGTGTTCTAAGTTTCGGATGTATGGGAATCGGGCTCTCGATTGCACTCTACAACTACTATTGCCTTGGCCGCATGCTACTTGGAAAGCAATCGGAGAGCGTCATACCTGTCATTGGCGGTGTTCTGGGTTCGGTGGGATTATTGCTCCTTAACTCAGGCATCAGCAAGTGGTGGTCGATCGCTCCCCTCTTTCTCGATCTCTACTGCGTGCCCTACGTAGCGCTCGCTTTTCTTGAGGTCCGTAAGGCTCCAAAGGAAGTTTAAGCAGAGATCCCCACCAACCGCAGCAAACCGTAAGCGACCGCCCCCACCAACATCGCCGCCGGAATCGTCGTCACCCACGCCATCACCATATCCAACGCCACCTTCCAGCGCACCGCCGACAGCCGCTTCGAAGCCCCCACTCCAAAAATCGATCCCGCGATAGCGTGCGTCGTCGAAATCGGCATCCCAAAGTGGCTCGCCGTCATGATGACCGTCGCACCCGCTGTCTCCGCCGCGAACCCATTCACAGGCTCCAGCCGAATGATCTTGTGGCCCATGGTCCGCATAATTCGCCAGCCGCCCGCCGATGTCCCTAGCGCCATCACGATCGCGCAACTGATCTTCACCCAAAGGGGCACCTCAGCCTTCGATAGAGTTCCATTGGCCACCAAAGCGAGCGTAATGATCCCCATGCTCTTCTGCGCGTCGTTCTGCCCATGCGAATACGCCATCGTGGCCGCCGACAGGATCTGCATCCGCCGAAATCCCTTGCTTACTCGTGCCGGATTGGAGTTGGCAAAGATCAATGCGATGAGCTTCATCAGAAAAAAACCGATGATGAATCCGGAGAACGGTGAGGCAAAAAGTGGAATCACGACCTTCTCGACAAGTCCATTCCACTTGATAACATCGACGCCGCCATGGGCTAGGCCCGCACCCACGAGACCGCCGATGATCGCATGTGAAGAACTGCTAGGTATTCCATAGACCCAGGTCACCAGGTTCCAGACGATGCCACCGATTACCGCCGCCAAGACAACCGTTTGCGTTGCGTCAGCAGGCGCGAGAATGCCGCCCGCAATCGTCTTCGCAACCTCAGTTGCGACCATCGCGCCGAGAAAATTCAGCCCGGACGCCATGAGAATCGCCGCGGCAGGAGTCAGCACCCGCGTCGAAACCACGGTCGCGATCGCATTCGCGGTGTCGTGAAAGCCGTTGATAAAATCGAACGCCAGCGCGGCGATGATGACGAGAATCAGGAGGATGCCGACGTCAGGCATATTTCACGGCGATGTTGTCGATAATCTTCGCAACGTCCTCGCAACGGTCCACCGCGTTCTCCACGCGGTCATAAACCTCTTTCCACTTCATCACATACAGCGGATCGACGCCTGGCTCATCGAAGAGCTGCGCCAGCGCCTTTCGGAAGGACTTGTCGCTCTGGTTTTCGAGCGAATGCATCTTGTGCAGCATGTCCTTGAGCGTCTTGGACTTGTTGAATCCGTGTCGAAACTCCGCCACCGCGGCGGCCGTCTCTTTGGCAATCTCCACCAAAAGATCGGCCATCCCCACTAGGTCTGCCCGAATTTCGGTTAACCGGTAGAGGGCGATGCGCGCACCCACCGCCTCCACCATGTCCGTGATGTCGTCCAGCGCATGAGAAAGGCCGCTCAAGTCCTCTTGATCGATCGGCGTGATAAACGTGCTCGCGATCTTGTTCTGGAGCTGGTGAGTAAGGCTATCCCCCTCATGCTCGATGTCATTCAGAATGCTCGCGTGGTTGTTCAAGTCGACGGGGCTATGCACCATCGCCCGAAACGCCTCCGCGCATTTCACCGCAACGTCCGCTTGCGCATTCAGGAGAACAAAGAAGCTCTCTTCTTTACCAAGTTTTATCAAGCCAACACTCCGCCCTCGATTCGTGCAATTCGACGCTGAACTGAGGCGAGTTATACCCTTCCGGGCAAGTGTTTGACTGGAAGGAACTACTTGCCGGCCGGAGGCACGACGACCTCTTTCATCACTGTCTTCAAGGCTTCAAGAGCAGGTCGAGCCTTTCCATCGGGTCCGATGAGACTCTGGATATCCTTCGAATCTTTGTAGCCGTAATTCGAGAAAAGGTAGCCCGCATAACCCTTCAGCGGAGCGGAAAGAACGAATGCCTTGATCGACGAGGTTTGGATCTCATCGCTCCGCTCTGAGGCAGCCTGGCCGAATGAGCCGACCAGTATCGGACGGTCGAGCTTCAGATCTTTCGCGATAGGCATGTCGCCCTTATCGTCCATGTGCTTGACGTCATAGAAGTCCAGTCCGAGATTCGCATACTGAGCCTTTCCGACCGCTGCAATGCTCGCATTGCCGACGGTCAGCAGTCGCTCGGGATCCTGCTTCTTGATCAGCTCGACACCCGCCTTGACAAACTTCTGAACCTGCTCCCAAGTTGCGGCCTTCGCGTCTTTGCCCGTAGGAGTAGTCAGCGCCTCGACACCAGTAATCAGGTCAAAGGCAAACACGCCATCATTGCTCTTGAACTGGCGAGTGATGGGAGCCACCGCATGCTTGAAGTAGGCGTCCATCGCCTTCTTGTCGAGCACCGGATTCTTGAGCCCCTCGGGCCATCCCTCGGTAAAGCTGAGATAGACGCGCAGCTTGTGCGCCCGGCCGCGCTCGACCATGTCACTTAGATTTTTGCTAAAAGTCTCGTCGAGGCCTGTAACATAGCCGTCCTTGCTAACCTTGAGCCCCTCTCCCTTCTCAAAGAGGAACACGCGCACGACGTTGAAGCCGATGTCGCTCAGATCCTGAAACTGCTTGTCGACCGCCTCCGCCTTGTACCAGACCTCATCTTTCGGGCTGAACGGATTCTTCCCGAGATCGTGCCCCTCTTGCCCCTCGAAAACCGGCAGATTGACGCCCTTCACCAGCACGGGGACGCCACTCTCGCTTGGCCATGCCGCCACGTTTGGCACTGGCGCGGGCGAGTTGGGGTTGTTAGGGCCAAACGTGTTGGCGCCTCTACCGAGTGAGGAGTCAAAACCCCCGTATCCTCCGCTAGAAGCATTCTGGCCCCCGCATCCTGCGAGAACGGCGGCGGCGGACGAGGCGACGAGAATCGTGCGAAGGTTCATAACGAGTTCCTACATTGTAGAGTACGCCGAAAGCTCAATTGATTCAACCCACTGAGCACTTTGTCTCTAAGAAATCGTTCCCCCAACACGCGCAGGCGGGGGAACGCGGCTTAGTCTGCCGGCGCGATGACGACTCTGCGGTTCGGCTCTTCGCCTTCGCTGTACGTCTGGATTCCAGGAATAACCCCCAACGCCTTGTGCACGATCCTTCGCTCGAAGGCGGGCAAAGCGTCCAGAACCGCCTCTTCTCCGCGATCCAGCACCTGCTCGGCGATGGTATTCGCAAGCTTCGTGAGCGCATCCTCGCGTCGTCTGCGGTAGTCGTTTGCATCCAACGTCGCACGCGCGCCGCTCGGCACCTTCTTCGTGACGATGATGTTCAGCAGATACTGCAGCGCATTCAAAACTTCGCCATGCTTGCCCACCAGGAACGCCGCGTCCTTTCCATCGAGCTGAATGTTCACGTAGCGCCCGCCCACTTCTCGGACAACCGCCGTAACCTCCATATCCGCGGACGCAAGCAACTCGCGCAGCACGGTCACGATAACTTCGCCATCCTCGGCAGTTGCAACGGCTCCACCGCTTGACGATTCGCTCGCCTCGTCACCAGCCTTCTCAGCCGGAGCGGATTTGGCAGGTGCGGCTTCGGTTTCCGCTGCCTTTCCACGTCCGCGTCCACGCCCGAGAGGGCTCTTGGATTCCTTCTTCATCTCCTCCGCCTTTGGCTCGACGGTCTCCTGGATGTCCTGAACGACCTCCTTGGGAGTCTCTTTGGCGGCCTTCGGCTTGGGAGCTTGCTTGGGTGCCGGAGCGGCTTTGGCTTCGGCACGAACCTTGAGCTGCATCTTGCCGAACAAGCCCTTGGTTTCTTCGAGAACGGTTACCTGCACTTGGTCAGCGGCGACGCCCAAGCGCTCGGCGGCCATCTTTTTGGCCTCTTCAACAGATTTAGCGGTCAATTCGAGGGATTGCATGTAGTCTTGTGAAGATACCCCGTAGTAGTGCCTTCATCCCTGCAGGCATCTCCTCCGGGCCGCGGGGGTAAAAGCCTCAAACGCATGAAGGTCTACATCTCCGCCGATATCGAAGGCATCACCGGCCTCGTCTCCTGGTCCCAATGCAGCCGCCCCGACGGCAACAGCTACGACTACCAGTTTGCCCGCCGAATGATGACCCACGACGTCAACGCCGCCGTTCGAGGAGCCAGAGCCGCCGGAGCCACGGAGATTGTCATCAAGGACTCGCACGGGAACAGCAAGAACCTCCTCATAGACATGCTGGAATCAGGAGTCCACCTCATCAGCGGCCACGGCTCCGGCACCGATGGAATGATGCAAGGCATAGACGAAACTTTCGACGCCGCAATGCTGGTCGGCTACCACGGAATGGCGGGAGCCCTCGGCGGCATCATGGAGCACACCATCACCGGCGGCGTTCACCGCATTCGAGTAAACGGCGAGCTCAGCGGAGAAATCGGCCTCAGCGCTGGCGTGGCCGGCCGATACGGAGTGCCGCTGGTCATGATCAGCTCCGACGAAGTCGGATGCAGGGAAGCTGCCGAGCTGGTGCCGGGCATTCTAACCGCCGCCACGAAGGAAGGCTACGGCCGCTACATGGGCAGGCTTCTTCATCCGAGTGAAACCGGTCCACTGATCGAAGCCGCCGCGGAGAGAGCCATCCGCGGCAAAGACGGCATCAAGACACACCGCTGGGGCGAGCCGACTCATATCTTAGTGGAGTTCAATCGCGCAGAAGAAGCTGACATGTGCGCCAAGCTGGTCACCATCAGCAGGGTGGACGCCTACACCGTCGAAGGCAAGTACCCCACCTATCAGGAAGCCCACCAGGTGGTTTGGAATCTGATGGCACTCTCCGCGCAAGGAATAAACGCTCAGCACTGAAATAATCGGCGCATACTACAAACATGCGCTGCTTGCTCGCGCTTTGTTGCATCTGGTTGGCCTGTTCGGCGCTTGCGCAGCCGAGCCACATTAACCTGGAAATGAGGGCAATGACCCTGCATCGGGCGTTGCCAACCCTCAGTCAATCAGTCGGCTTAGAGCTGTTAGATACTCCGCAAACGGCTAACGATGTTCTGCTCGTAAAGGCGAGGGACGTTACCGCTGACGAGTTGCTGAAGAAGATTGCATTAGCATTGAATGCGACTTGGACGAAAGAGGGAAACTCGCTCCGGTTGGTGAGAACTCCGCCACAGAGGAAAGCAGAAGAGCGTGAGGATTTCCGGGTCGATGTGGCGCAAATTCAACGCGCGATAAACGACACGGCTGGGACACAGGCGAAGCAAGCACCCTGGACGAAGGAGGCTGCAGAAGCGCTGGCCTCCCGAATGGCCAGGTTGCTCAAAGCGTTTGAACCGAGTAGCCGGAGCTTTCAGAATCAACTTCGACCCATTGAGTTATTGACCCCGTACGGTCGCCTAATGGGCCAGGTGGCCGCGAGCCTCGACGCATCTGAATTGGCAACTATTCCATTTGGAATACAGGTTGTTTACTCCACTCAACCGAACCTGTCTCAGCGCAAAATGAGCGCGAAGACCGCAGCCTGCCTTCAGCAATTCGCACGGCACTTGGCCATGTGGCAGGCTGCGAAAGAAGCAAAGGGCGTAAAGCCGCCCCTCGTAGACGGAGTGACCTACTTCTTTCCGGGACTGAACCCCGAAGAAAAGGCACTCACTCAAGCACCCGCCAAAGCCCTGCTCCTCGTGTCGAGGTGGACTCCCACGGCATCCTTTGGCCTCGAGCTTGTCTTGGCCGATGCGCGTGGAGATGTCCTGAGCCGTTCTTCTCACATTCTGGCTCCGAACTACGATTCTAGGCCTTGGCAAGAAGAGCAGAGGGGAGTTGAGAAGACCATCGAGTTGACGGGTGACGATCTTGAATTCTCGAAGGCTTGGTTTTCGCGGCCGCCGTCGGATGCGGTCTCAGCCGAGCTTCGGGAGAAGCTGGTTCAGCCGGAGATTCATGAGCCGATCAGTTTCGTGACATCACCCAGCTTCTTTCAAATGGCAGAAGCAAAAGGCGTAAACCTGATTGCGCACCTCACCGACAATGAGTTTGCTACGGCGCTCACCAAGACTCCACAAACGGGTTCAAAGCTTCTGTCGAGATTCGTTTATAGCGGCCTGAAAGTAGACCAGAGTGAGGGTTGGATGGTGATTACTCCAGGACGTCCGCTCCTCGGTCGTCAGCTTGGTGCTAAACGCAACGTTCTGGGTGCCTATCTACGGCGGTTAGGGTCTGCCCAGAAGATGAGCCTTGAAGAAGTGGCTCGATTCCAAGCCAACCTCCCCTACGCACCGCTGAACATGTTGCCTTTCCTGTTGACGCGCTTCATCAGCGACAGCGAGATAACGGGGCAGCCTGTAGATCAAACGGTTCTGCGGTTCTACGGCACCCTAACTCCGGAGCAAGTGAACGTAGCAAAGGATGCGGGTCTACCCCTTTCAGGGCTCAAGCCCGAGCAGTTGGCCGCTCTTCGAAAAGTACTCTACGCTCCCGGGGCGGGGCTCCAGCTTGTCGATTCTGCGCGGCGGGACCCTGTCGATTTTTCCGAGACCTTGGGCCGTGAGATAACCGAGTGCTTCCCCAATGGGCTGCCTCCGGATGCGGTTTTACGCATCACGGAAACGGGCGGCAACGTAGTCGCCACATTGCCTCGCCAACGCCCGGACTGGACCGAGCCGCCGCGTTACATGAGCGCTGGTGAGCTTGCGATGGAGGTCTACATGCAGGCGAACCCCGAAATCTTTCCTTGGACCGGCCCTGAAGATCAAAAGCTAGATCTCGGGCTGTTGCAGTTTGGCACGAGGCGGAAACTTGCGTTCACATTCCAACTCAGCAAAAGCCTGTACATGCAGCGGACCTTGCTGCACCATGACGTAGGTGACGAGGCTAAACCAATCGGAGCACTGCCAGAAGCCTTCCGTGCTGCGTTCGAAAAAGGGTTGGAGAGTCAGAAGAAGATGCACCCAGCTCCCAGGCCCGGCCAAGGTGGCGTTCCGGCCAAAAGAAACATCCCTCCTGCTTAGTCCACGGGAGCGCACTTCAATTCAAATTCTAATCGGACTTCATACGGCCTCGGCCAAGGCAGCCCGATGGCAAGATCGGTCATGCCGATGAATTCGTGCGTCTTTCCTCGGACCTGAAACCGTCGGCCCTGAAAGTTTTCGTAAAACATCTTCTTCAGAAACTTGCTCAAATCGCGCTGCACGTAATCGTTCACCTCGACCAGCTCCTGACCGAAAATGGCATCCTTCCTGGGACCTTCCGTCATGCCATAAGCGATCGGGCGGGTGAAGGTGTGATAGGCGAAATCGTTGGCCATTCGATACAGCAGGAAGTGCTTGTGGGCGATTTCCGTCTCGACGCTAGGGCCCCTCTTGATAGCGTGTAACCGCATATTGGCAGCGGCTATGGCAGTGCCGATGGTGTTTGCGGCGGTGTTCCACGCGGCATAGGCCAGGAGCTTCATCGGGCGGCCTTTGTCGGCCAGAGAGTTATAAAGCCCCGGATCTGGGGAGGAAGTCGATTTGGAAAGATCGACGTCGGCGACCGCGATCGGCTTCTGCTCCTCGAGCGATTCCGTCAGCTCGTCCAGCCATCTCGTGAAGGTGGATTGGCTTCGGCCAGGAGTGTTTATATACAGGAAGAAGTCGGGATCTTCATCTTTTCGCGCCTCTGTAGCGCCGCTTGTTCTGATTTGATCCAGAACGGTCTGCTTGAGCGGCTGACTCTCGAATGCGGCCGTTTTATCTGCGCCATCTGGGTCCGAATAGAGAACCCTGACGGTGGGGTGCCTTCCTTCGAGCAGCGCCCGGCTGACGAGCAGGGAGGGGACTTGGTCGATGCCTTCGCAAAACGCAACCTTTGGAGTGAAGCCGGCGATCGCTCTGAGTGCCGCCCTTTCCTTGACGTGAGGGCCAGAGACGGCCGCGTCGTCTTGCCCAAGCACAAGTAAATCGATCGGCTCGCGCATTGCGGTTCGGATGAGTGTCTTTTGAAGCTCGTGATTCCTGGCGCGGGCCGTGTCGTATTCCTCGAGTGCCCCTGCCGGAATGGCCGCCTTCAAGCTCTTGAGCTGCTCTGCAGAGGCACCTTGACTGCGGAGGCCGACATATCGCGCGAGCTCCAGGCGGTAAGAAGTCGCATCGTGAGTTGCGCTCGGCGTAAGCCGCATGATCGTAGAGACCAGGTAGAGCTTTGCTTGCGGGTACCGCTTTCGAATGTCAAGCATCTTCCGAAAGCGGGCCAGAGCCGCTGGTAACTCCACGCGGCTCTTTCGAGATTCGAAGAGGCCGCCGTAGCAGACCATGTCGACGCTGATGACATAAGAGTCCCCCGCAAGCATCGGCTGCTCCTCGAGCCACTTGAGGATCGCGTCGGGTGAACCCGGAATCGTGTAGTTGCCCAGGAAGCGCATCGGCGGCATGACGACATCCGCTCCCCCGATGTGGCCGATCATCTCGGCGTATTGGCCGGTCGCGGGACGGTTGTCGAGCGGGATGAGCACGATCTTCGATGCTTGTGCGCAGGCGGCGAGCGCCAGGGTGAGAAGGAAGATCAGACGCCTCATGGCATAGGGATGCGTACGCCCCGCTCGCGAGCAATCTCTTCCGCGCGAGCGTAGCCGGCATCTACATGACGCATCACACCCGTTCCCGGGTCGGTGGTTAAGACCCTTTCGAGTCTGTCTGCCGCTTCTTTCGTTCCGTCCGCGACCACGACCATGCCCGCGTGCTGCGAGTAGCCGATGCCGACTCCGCCTCCGTTGTGCAGCGAGACCCAGGTGGCTCCGGCAGCGGTGTTGAGCATGGCGTTGAGCAGTGGCCAATCGGCGACGGCGTCGGAGCCGTCTTGCATGCCCTCCGTTTCGCGGTTCGGTGAGGCGACTGAGCCGGCGTCCAGGTGGTCTCGGCCGATGACAATGGGTGCCTCCACGTGGCCAGTTCGCACGAGCTCATTGAAAGCGAGGCCGGCTTTGGCTCGTTCTCCATAGCCAAGCCAGCAGATTCTGGCCGGGAGGCCCTGGAATTGGATGCGCTTCTGCGCCAGCTCGATCCAGCGCTTCAGCGGCTCATTTTCTGGGAAGAGGTCGAGGATGACTTGGTCGGTCTTGTAGATGTCTTCCGGATTGCCGGAGAGGGCGGCCCACCGGAATGGGCCCTTGCCTTCGCAGAAAAGAGGGCGGATGTATTCGGGCACGAAGCCGGGGATGTCGAAGGCGTTCGTGACACCCGCTTTTGCGGCCTGGGCCCGAATGTTGTTGCCGTAATCGAAGGTGACGGCGCCCATTTTTTGGAGGTCGAGCATTGCCTGGACGTGGGCTGCCATGGACTCAAACGCTCTCTTCAGATACTCGTCCTGGTCTTCCTCCCTCAACTGATCGGCTTGCTTCAGCGAGAGTCCGGCAGGGATGTAGCCGTGCAGCTCGTCGTGCGCGCTGGTTTGGTCGGTTAGGATGTCCGGCACGATACCTCTGCGCACCATCTCCGGCAGGATTTCCGCGCAGTTACCCACCAGTCCAACCGATATGGGCTCTCTGGCTTGGAGCATTCCGAGGGCTTCGTCCAGCGAGTAGGCCATGTGGTCGCAATAGCCCGTTTTCAGCCGCTTCTCGATTCGAGACGGGTCAACGTCGATGCCGAGGAACGCTGCGCCGGCCATGGTTGCCGCCAAAGGCTGTGCCCCACCCATGCCACCCATCCCGCCGCTCACGACAAGCTTGCCTGCCAACTTGCCGCCAAAATGCCGCTGCGCGCACGACATAAAGGTCTCGTAAGTGCCCTGAACAATCCCCTGGCTGCCGATGTAAATCCAGGACCCGGCAGTCATCTGCCCGTACATCATCAGCCCCTTCTGTTCGAGCTCATGGAAATGCTCCCAATGCGACCAGCGTCCCACCAGGTTCGAATTGGCAATCAAGACACGGGGGGCATTCGCGTGCGTGCGGAAGATTCCGACCGGCTTGCCCGATTGGACCAACAGCGTCTCGTCGTTCTCCAGGTCGCGTAAGGAGCGGACGATTGCCTCGAAGCATTCCCAGTTGCGAGCCGCCTTTCCGGTGCCCCCATAAACGATCAACTCGTCCGGCCGCTCCGCCACCTCGGGATCGAGGTTGTTCATGAGCATGCGAAGCGCGGCCTCTTGCTGCCATCCCTTGCAAGAAAGTTCAGTGCCTCGCGGCGCACGGACGGCGGTCCTCGTCGACATGAGTAGATTGTCGCACAGCTACCGCATTGCGAGCCAAGTCAGCAGGCTGCCGATGACTCCGCTTCCCAACGAAAGACCCACCATGAGCCAATTGAGCTTCATCTTAAACGGCTGGCTCGGGTCTGCCCGGAAGACCTCCGAGAGATCGAATGTCTTCTCGGTGCCAAAGTTGTCGCTGACCCTCACTTTGCGCTTTTCGGGATCGTAACGCACCAGAGAGCACGTCCACCAGCCCCAGTCGGGCCACGGACACACAAGCTGTTCTCCGGGAAAGAGGTTCAAGGGTCGAAGATCCTCGAAACGAACTGAATGCTCGCCCCCATTCAGAAATCGCACCCGGTAAGAATGCTCCCCCTGCTCGATAACCTCGGCCGCAAAGAATCGGTTCTGAGTGCCCTTCGCAAAAATCAGCTCACCCGCCGCAGGCGGCGAGCCAAGCAGCCCAAGACGTTCTTGTAAGGCTTTGGTGACGTTGTCCTCCGAAAGCCCCGCTTCCTTCGCAGCCTCGATCACCGCCGCGTACGTATTCGTCGTGTCTCCATGCTGAAGCTCCTCAGCTCGTTCGAGCACGTCGCGAAGCTGTTCCTCCGTCAGCACCAGTTTGGAAGGCATCTTTCTATTATCGCTTTCACTACCCTCCGGGTTACAGTTGGTAGGCTTCAGCCGTGGAGTGGCTGCTTAAGTTCGACCAGGACGCCTTTCGGGCGATCCATGTTGGGCTGAGCAATCCGGTGCTGGATATCGTGATGCTCGTGATCAGCAGCTCGGGCCTTGGATGGATCCAGGGGCTGCTGTCCTTGTTTCTGCTGCGATGGGACAGCACCAAGTATTACGTGCTTCCCTTGCTGACGACGATCATCGTCTCGGGGCTGCCCATGGCGCAGGGAATCAAACGGCTCGTGCCAAGAGACCGACCCAGCAACCTCTCTTACGCCCTGCCGCATGAGACGTTTTATGCAAGCAGCTTCCCGAGCGGGCATACGACGACTTCGTTCGCGGTGGCGACGATGCTGGTCTTGATGACTTACCGATCAAAGAATGCATGGATCGGCCAAGTGGCTCTCGTGTGGGCGTCGCTGGTTGGCATAAGCAGAGTCTATCGCGGCATCCACTGGCCCACGGATGTCATTGCCGGTGCATTCATCGGCGTATTCACGGGCTGTCTCGTCTATTTGATTCTGAAACGGCTGGGCAATCAGTTGCATCTGGAAGACCAGTAGTGCCTCCATCCATCCCTGAGGGCTTGCGCAGAAGGTCTACGAAAAAGGCCCGCTCTCCCAGCTGGAATGCGCACCTCCCTTGGAGTCCAACCTAGCCACGAACCTACGCAAATACTAGTGGTTGCCGAAGGGTGCCCAACTTTTCGCTCAGGGAGCATATGGAGCAGGTTTAGGTTCCTTTTGCACCTGAGTGAGTGTCCGGCGGGGTTCCTGGGCGGAGGGTTCGGATCGCTCTTGGCTCAGGAAGAGCTGCGGTTGTTCTCCACTCTTATAAGGTTTCAAAACGGGATTTTGTCAACCACCTTCGAAAGAGTTTCGCAAAAATCTCCAAGGGGCATCATGTCGATCTGCGCTGCTGATACTCTAGCGCCCGTCTCAGCTTGTTTAGCGGGAGAGACTTCCCAAGTTCAACACAAAGAGCACCAAGAAGCACAAAGGCGCACAAAGAGGCTCCCGCAACGCATTCTTTTGAACGTTGCAGCAGCTTCACGGATGAAGGCACTACGGGGCGGCTTCGGGCTCGTAGGGAGTGACGGTGTCGTAGATTCCCATCGCGCGGAATTTCGCGTACCGGTGCTCTCTAATTGCCTCTCGCGATAGAGCCTTGATCTCGTCCAGGTGCTTGCGTAAGGCTTGCTTGATCAGAGCCGAGGCTTCTGGCCAATCCCGATGAGCCCCGCCGTCCGGCTCCTCGACGATCTCGTCGATCAGGCCATATTCGAAAGCCGAGTTAGCGGTGAGCTTGAGCGCCACCGCAGCGTCCGGGCCACGCTCAGGGGCTCGCCAGAGGATGGCGGCGCAGCCTTCGGGTGGGATGACGGAGTAGATGCTGTGTTCCAGCATCAGGACCCTGTTCGATGCAGCGATTCCAATGGCGCCACCGCTCCCGCCTTCGCCGATGATGATGGAGACGGTTGGAACGGTGAGCTCGAACATCTTGAGCATGCTCGCCGCGATCGCTTCGGAGATTCCGCGGGACTCGCTCTCGACGCCCGGGTCGGCTGCAGGAGTGTCCACAAAGGTGATGATCGGGATGTTGAACCGCTCGGCCATATCGAAGAGGCGCATCGCCTTTCGGTAGCCCTCTGGCTTAGCCATTCCGAAATTCCGGAATTGCCGATCCTGGATGTTCCGGCCCTTCTGGTGGCCCACAATCATGACCGGCTCGCCGTCCATCATGGCGGGACCGCCGATGATCGCGTTATCCTTTTGCCCGAGGCGATCGCCTTCTAGCTCCACAAAATTGTGGAAGATGGCCTGGATATAGTCCAGCGTATAAGGTCGGCGCTCCGCTCTTGCAACGAGCACCTTTTCCCAGGGACCGAGCTTGTCATACATAGTGTCCCTCGCTCTAATGGCTCTTTTTTCAAGGTCCGCGATTCTCGTCTCAAGACTCGACTTCCGCTCCGCGTCAGCCTCCCGCCGAGCGAGCTCGCGCAGCTTGGAGATGCCCTCTTCGAGGTCGACGAGGGGCTTTTCCCATTCTTTGTGGGTCTTCGGAAAGTCAGCCATTTATTCGTCCCCCAGCTGCTTGGCGATCTGCTCCTCGCGCTTTAGCTCTTCTCTCCGCTTCTTTCTTCCTTCTTCGGCTGCCAACCACTCCTCGAAATCCTCCGGTGAGAGCTGCTTTCGCGCCACTTCGCGCAGATGGTCGGGATCCAAAGAGCCGACGGTTTCTTCAAGGGCGGCCCTGACTTTTTCGATCTGAGTGGCGATGGCTTTGGAGAGCATCGTTAGCTCTCTTTCGTCGACCTCGGTGCCTTCCAAACGGTGCTGGAGCTCTTCCATCGTTTTCATGGCTTGTTCCAGTCCGTCCTTAAGATCGTTTGGATTCTCCTTATCCTGCAAGCTGGCCTCCCAGGATTCGAACCAGAGTGGCGAGGGTGGCTCGCATTTCCTTTCGCGGAACGATCTTGTCGATCATGCCATGGTTGTGCGCCCACTCGGCGGTTTGGAAATCGTCCGGCACTTTGCCAACTCCAGCTTGCTTGCTCACCCTCGCACCCGCAAACCCGACAAGAGCTTTGGGCTCCGCCAGGATAATGTCGGCGACGCT
>JBGGMI010000035.1:0-4352 GCA_041288075.1 Fimbriimonas sp. | reverse complement strand
AGAAGGCGAGATGTATGCCTGCGCCAAAGGCCAGACGGACATGGCGACAAACACCAGCACGGTAGTTGGGATTCATACGATAGGCATTCTGGTCCCTGCTTGAAAGAACACAGCTTTTCTCCGGCTGGACTCAGCGGTGAGTGCTATCGGTCCTCAGTCCAGCCTGAGTGGCCATCGCTGCCGCTGCTAACTCAGCTCCTGGGTCTGACCTCGTAATAGATTGACGTTTTCTGATCGGGCCCCTTACCGACTGCAAAGACATCGTAACTGGCATTGGGGTCGCTGCCCATCCCGAGCGAGCCCTCAGGCATGCCGGGTACCGCCAACCCGGCAAGATCGGGCTTTTCATCCAGTAGTTTTCTCACCGCTTCCAGGGGCACGTGCCCGTCGAGGAAATAGCCATCGACGGTGGCGGTGTGACAGCCTTCAACCTCTGACGGCACGCCGAAACGCTTCTTGATGCCAGGCAGATCATCCGTGTTCACTCGCTCGACCGTGAACCCGGCGTTTTCCATTGCCTTTGCCCAAAGGTTGCAGCACCCGCAGTTCGGGTCCTTGTAGATCGTCATCACCGAACGCCTTGCGGCGTTGGCCTGCTCAGAAGTCAGAGCAATAGCTATTGCTCCGATGCCAGTGCTAATAAAGTCGCGCCTTCTCATCTGGTGGTACCTCCTTTATTCTCCGCCGCTGACAGCCCGCCCCCACAATCAAGAAAGATCATGTTGTTACTGTTTCTATAAATTAGGTACAACACTTTCAGGACGCCCCCCGCCTTGCGTTTAGAAGAAGCAAGCCGGGAAATGCTGAAGTCAGCAATCATCGAGGCCTGTCGATTGGACCAAAAATCTCCTCATAGCTTTGTATTCGATATTCCAGCCTAGCCCGTGTCGAAGGCCTGAGTCACTTGCTCCAGAGCTTTTTTTACGAATAGTGGCCCCATTATGGCTGTGGTGTTTTCCAAAAAAATAAATCTATATGAAGTCAGAGATGACATATGGTTTCTCCTGCCCCAACGTTTTCGTCAATCCAGAGTTCTCAATGAAGCCTACGAAATCATTTGTAGTTGAAATCAAACGCAACGGCCGTCGGCAGGCCGTTCGGGATCAAGAACCTCTCTGGGATCCAAAGCTGCTTAAATCAGCAACGGACGCGGTCGAGGAGTACCAAAAAGCCACTGAGTCAGACGCTCAAGCAAAGTAGGTCGACACCCGGGTTCAGGCTTGCTTTGGTTATGCGGGCAACGGCTCGCGCCGAAACTGACCAGGACGCTGATCCCCTCGCGAAATCTTATCAAAAGGCGAGAATCCATGGGTGTCGATTGGGTAGCTGCGCTGCATCCGGCACCTCTCAAACGGCATTCTTCAGATTGACACGTTTCTCCAGTTCAGCTGCGCTCTCCTTCCGCTCGCTGTAGCGGTCGGTGAGATACCCCGAGACATCGCGCGTCAGTAGCGTGAACTTGACCAATTCTTCCACCACGTCGACGACGCGGTCATAGTAGGCGGACGGTTTCATGCGACCGTGCTCGTCGAATTCCTGATAGGCCTTTGCCACCGACGACTGGTTGGGAATGGTGATCATGCGCATCCAGCGTCCCAGCACGCGCATCTGGTTAACCGCGTTGAACGATTGGGAGCCTCCCGAGACCTGCATGACGGCAAGCGTGCGCCCCTGGGTGGGCCTGATTGCTCCCATCGCCAACGGTATCCAGTCGATCTGCGACTTCATAACCCCGGACATGGCACCGTGTCGCTCGGGGCTGGTCCACACCTGGCCTTCCGACCAGAGCGACAGCTCCCGGAGTTCCTGTACCTTCCGGTGATCGGTCGGCGCGCCGTCCGGAAGCGGGAGCCCGGCGGGATCGTAGATGCGGGTCTCCGCACCGAAGTGCTCCAGCAGCCGCGCCGCTTCCTGCGTGAGCAGACGGCTGTAGGACACTTTGCGCAAAGAACCGTAGAGCAGGAGGATGCGTGGACGATGCACCGAATGCGGACTGGAGAGCCTGGAAGCATCAGGCACCCGCAGCGCATCAGGGACAGTATTCGGCAGATCAGACAACACGCTTTCCTTCAGAGTCGATTACGACCTCGCCATCTTCCTTTGTGAACGCGCCTTGTTGAGGTGTCGGCAGAATGTCGAGGACCAGTTCGGACGGCCGACTGAGACGCACACCTTTCTCCGTGACGACAAAAGGACGGTTGATCAAGATCGGATGGGCTTCCATAGCGTCGAGCAGTTGCTCGTCGGTCAACGACATGTCATCGAGACCGAGCTCAGCGAATGGCGTTCCCTTCTCGCGGATGGCCTCGCGGACTGTCAGTCCTGCGCTGCGGATCAAGTGTTTGAGTTCCTGACGGCTCGGGGGTGACTTCAGATATTCGATGACGGTCGGTTCGATACCCGCGTTGCGGATGAGAGCCAGCGTGTTGCGTGAAGTGCCGCAAGACGGATTGTGGTAGATGGTGACGTTCATGGTCATTCAGCACCTTTCAGTTTGTTGAGCGCTTGGGGCGTAAGGTTCTGGTCAGCCAGCATCCAACTGGCTAGTCCCATCGCGAGCAGTGCGCCGAGGAATTCTGCAATGATAAAGCCGGGTAAATCGACGGGCCGGATGCCTGCGAAGGTGTTCGACAGTGCTCGCGCGATCGCGACGGCCGGATTGGCAAACGATGTCGAAGCGGTAAACCAGTAGGCGGCGGTGATATAGAGTCCGACCAGCCAGGGAATTGCATCTGGCCGGAACCGAAGGACGGCAAGAATTGTAAACACGAGACCAAAGGCCGCCACGGCCTCTGCAATCCACTGCCCCGTCCCGGTGCGCACCGTCGCCGAAATCTCGATGATGGGAAGCTCGAACATCGCGTGGGCTGTGAGCGATCCTAAAATGCCCCCCGCGATCTGCGCAATGATGTAGAGGAGCGCCGCCTTCGCTTCGATCTCGCGCCGGAGCGCGAAGACCATAGTCACTGCCGGATTGAAGTGTGCGCCCGAGATCGGTCCCAGAATGGTGATCAGCACCACCAGGATCGCGCCAGTTGGGATCGTGTTCCCGAGGAGCGACAGCGCCACATCGTTGGTCAGCCGGTCAGCCATGATCCCGGAACCGACGACGGTAGCAACGAGCATCGCCGTGCCGAGCGCTTCTGCCGTGAGGCGGCGGGACAGGTCGGGCATGGCTTTCCTTAAATTGAAACGGAACGCGTCAGGACGGACGCTGTCGCAGGGCATAGGGTCGAGGCCTGCGGCGTTGCCAAGATCGCGGCGGGTACAGCGGTTCGTTCAATCGGATTGAAGCCGAGTTTGCCGAAAAACGGAGCCGCATCAGTCGTCAGGACATACCCAGTTTCCGCGCCCTGAATGTCGGCATACCGGAGCAACAGTCGTGTGATCGCGCTGCCGTGACCGTGCTTTTGCGTTTCGGGAGGCACCGCGATCGAGCGCAGCAGAGCATCCTTGCCGTAGAATTCGATACCGCCATATCCGACACGATTGCCTTCTCGGTCGGAGAAACGAAAGAACTTTCCGTTGGATTGGCCCAAATCTTCCGTCGGAAGAGATGCCGAACGCAAAGTCGCGTCAAATTCATCGTCGATCGGACTGATCTCTTCAGCTTCCAGCCCCTCACGCCGGCCGATGGCTTGCAGCTTTGTTGTCAGCCACAGCCGATCGATGGAGTCGTGCCGCAGATTGAGGAACGCCATGATCCTGTTCTTCATGTAGCGGGCGGCCAGCGAAAAAGCCCTTTCCTTTTCGATGTCCTTGCCTTCGACGACGGCAGGATCTTCGATGCCCCAATGAGCGGTCAACGGATGCCCGGGCCAAATCGGGCACGCCTCCCCCGCTGCGCTGTCGCAGACCGTGAAGATGAAATCCATTTCCGGCGCGCCGGGTTCGGCAAATTCGTCCCAGCTTTTCGAACGGAAACCTTCCGTTGGATAACCGAGAGCATCGAGGACCTTCAACGCAAACGGGTTGACCTCCCCCTTCGGCTGACTGCCAGCAGAGTACGCGCGAAAGCGCCCTTTGCCCTCCGTGTTCAAAATCGATTCTGCCAGGATCGATCGTGCAGAGTTTCCGGTGCAGAGAAAGAGAACATTGTAGATGCGATCATGCATTGAACTTCTCCTTGGGCGGGCAGCATGGGACGATGTCGGCAAGCAACGGCGCGCAAATGTCGGGATGGCCCGCGCAGCAATCTTTCAAGAGGAAATTGATAGCTTCGAGCAGGTTCTCGAAGTTGGCCCTGTAAATGATCGAGCGGCTCTGTCGTTCCGAGGAGATCAACCCCGCCCGCGTCAGGATCGCGAGATGGGTGGACATGGTGTTCTGAGGAACGTCCAGGACGCGCGACA
>JBGGMI010000034.1:0-3596 GCA_041288075.1 Fimbriimonas sp. | reverse complement strand
CGAACATGTCCGACATCATTGCGCTCCGCGTTCGCATGCCCGACAAAGAGCTCGCCAAGGACATCCTGAACGAGATCTACCTGGCGTTCGACGCCCAGAATCAGGAAGCATCCCGAGAGGTGGGTGCCCGCGCTCTCACCTACCTGACGAGCCAGACCAACCAGATCGAGGCCGAGCTGAAGAAAGTCGACACCCAGATGGAAGCGCTTCGCCGCCAATACGGCGCGCCCGCGGTCGACCAGCAAATTCAGAGCGAAATTCAAACCCTCAGGACCCTCGACGAAGCCAACGAGCAGGCCAAGATCGAATACGCCGCCTCCGCTGCCCTCGTGCAAACCCTTCGCGAGCAGCTAAGGGGGGTCAAGCCAAGCATCCAGTCGGCCCAGAACGTCGGCATCAACAGCAACTATCAGCGAATCGAAGCTGCCCTCGCGGACGCCCACACCGAGAAAGCCCAGCTCCTGACCCAGTGGAAGGGCGGGCCTATGCTAACGGCTGTATCCGAAAGGATCAAGAACCTCGAAGAACAGCTCAAAGCAGCGAAGCCAAACATCACCTCTGGCACCCAAACCTCCATCAATCCCCTGTATCAAAGCCTTTCCGGAGAGATTGCCCAAGCCCAAAGCCGGGTCTCCGCCGCCCATCAGAGAGTCCTGGTTGCGTCGAACGCAGTCGAGTCCAAGCGCCAGCTTCTCAACCGCTTGCCGGAAGTCCAGCGCAAGATGACCGACCTGAGCCGCCAGCAGGAATCCCTCACCCGGACCTACCTGCAATACAAAGATTCGCTGGACAGCCTGAAAGTGGCGCAAAGGGGTCGGGTTACTCAATCCACTTTGGTATCACCCGCGTTTGTGAATCCGAAGCCGGTGTCACCCAACATGACTCTCAATCTCGCCGCCGGTCTACTCGCTGGACTGCTTTTAGGTCTGCTCACCGCCTTCCAGTCGGAGTCGAAGAAGAGCCCGATCCGGAACCTCACCCAGCTCAACCGCCTCGCATTCGAGCCGAGCTTCCGCACGATTCCGGAGCTCCCCTTCGCCAACCCGTCCCTCTCGCGAATGCCTGACGACTCGTACGTGGCGCTGCTCGGCAACTTCATAAGGTCACCACACAAGCCTTACCGTCTCGGCGTGATGGGCATCGATCCCGGCTCCGGCGCGACGACTACCGCCGCATCCCTGGCCATCGCCGCCGCCCTCGAAAAGCGTCACACCCTCCTCGTCGACACCGACGACAAAGGTGGCCACGCGCAACGCCTGGGCTCCGGCGAACCGAGCGAAGCCTCCGCTCACCTCACGGTCTTCAAAGCAGTAGGTGAAGACCCGCTGGAAGCCGGACGCAAGCTCGACGAGATCCGCATGCTCGAACAGCATCAGGAGCTCTGCATCTTCGATCTGAAGCCGTACAAGAGCGGAGGCAACCCACTCGCTTTCGCAAGCGGTCTCGACGAATGCATCCTGCTCGTGCGGGCTGGCCGAACCCGAAGCGTCGACTTCCTGCAGGCCCAGCAGATGCTCAGCGATGCCGGAGTCCGCATCGTCACGGTTGTCCTTTCGAGAACCAGGAATCTCGACGATGACTTCAGCTTCGTGGATTCCGAGCCTCCCGCACTCGTAGCAAGATGAGCGCCGTAGCCGCCCCGCTCCGGAACCGCGACTGGTACGAGTCGTATGTCAGCACCTTTCCAAAGGGAAGGGTGCTGTCCCACCTGCTCGGCATGGTGATCGCCTCGCAATTCGTCGTCAGCGGAGCCGCCCACGAGCACATCCCGTATGCCAAGCTCCCGCTCAACACGGCATGGCTAGACGTCCCGCTCCGAGTTATCCTGCTCTGGCTCATCCTCGACCGCAACTGGCGCATCGGGAAGTTGAAGTTCACTGCCTGGGATGCCATCGCACTGGGCTTTCCCGTCATCGTCGGCCTCGCCTATCCCTTCAGCGTTTCCGATCCAACCATAGGTGCCAGCGCCGATGGCTTCAAGGCGTTCTTCGGCGACATGTTGCGCTTCTACACCGTCTTCATCCTCGTTCGAGAAGGCCACCTGCGGGCCGGCTTCAATGGCCGAACCGTCCTCAACTGGGTCATGCTCGGTCTCTCCGCGTCCGCCGGTTTAGCGCTCTTGCAGGCCGCAAATGTTGGTGGAGTGCGAAAGTGGTCGGAGGAGTTCTTCGACCAGCACCGCACCTTCAACCAGAACGAAACCTACCGCGCCCGAGGCACCGCCCAGCACTGGAACGGCTTCGCCAGCGAAATGGTCGTCGGCCTCCTCATCGCAGCCTCCGCGCTCCAGTTCAGAAAGCTCAAATGGTGGGAATACGGCTTCGGAACCCTCTTTGTCTTGGGCCTGCTGGTAAGCACTTCCCGTGGTGGCTACGCAACCCTCTTCATCACCATCGCTGCCGCGGGCGTGTTCTTCCTTTTCACCAAGCGCCCTAAAACCGGAGGAATCATCCTCGGCACCCTCGCCATCTCGGTGCTCGCCTTCTCCGCCATCGTCGTCAGCGCTAAAGTCGAGCTCTTCAAAGACCTCCTCGTTCCGCCAAAGGTGGAAAGCGCCGACATCGGCAGTCTCAAATACCGGATGGAGCAGGGAAGGAAGCTTATGAAGGTCGGCATGCAGCACCCCATCTTCGGCACCGGCCCCAGCGAGCGTCTGTATTTCAACGAGCACACCACCTTCTTTTCGAGCTCCTCCGTCCCCGGCAAGCTCGACGTCACCTACCCGCTGCTCTTCGCCCAGTTCGGCATCGTCGGCATCCTCTACATGCTCGCCCTCACCGGCTTCTTCCTCCGGTTCGCCCTGCGCCGCTACATCTTGCACCCCTACGCACTGCTGGCCTTCTGCACCGGAGTCGCCCTCGCCGTCCACAGCTTCTCCGAGATGCTCCTGCTCTCAGAGCTCATGTATCTCGTAGCCATCGTCGCCGCGCTCGCAGTCACCAGGTTCAAGCCGATCGAGCTGGCGAGAAAGCCGGTGCCAAGGCAAATCAGAATCCCAAGAGCAAAGCTGGCCGAGTCAGCCAGCCTGATGTAAATGATCAGCGTTCTCATCCCGGTCTACAACGGCGAGCGCTACATCGAGCGCGCACTCGGCTCAGTGCTGGCCCAAACCCACAAACCAGATGAGATCATCGTCCTCGACGACGGCTCGACCGACACCACGGCTGACATAGTTAGAGCCTACAACGAAGTAAGGCTCATCCAACAGCCAAACCAGGGCATCGGCCCATCGAGAAGAAGGCTCGTCGAAGAAGCCAAAGGAGATTGGATCGCCTTTCTCGACCACGACGACTTCTGGCTCCCGGAAAAACTCGAAGAGCAAATCCCGAGCACGCTACAAGATCGCGTGGGCCTCATCCACACCAGAGATGTCTTCTTCTACGAAGAAGACCCCGCGCAAAGGGCAACCACAGGAACTTGGCAACCCCCCAATGAACCCACCGCTCTCGATCACGTCCTGCCCGACTGCCGAATTAACATGAGCTCCGTCCTCGTGCGGAAGCAAGCCATCCTAGAAGCAGGGAACTTCGACGGCGCCGTCTCAAAAGCCGAAGACTGGCTCATGTGGCTCCGCCTCGCCGCCAAATGGGACTTTG
>JBGGMI010000033.1:0-3933 GCA_041288075.1 Fimbriimonas sp. | reverse complement strand
GGCGCGACCTTCAGGGTAGCCGAAGAGAACGGCGTATTCGACCGCCAAAGCTGCGGCTTTGGAGGCGAGTGCGACTTCGTGTGGGTGCAAGGCTGCAGAGGCAGCAACGCGGTGGATAAAGGCCTCCGCAACCGCAATGCTCTGCAGGGTGTTGGGAACGGCCAGGTGGAAGGAACTCATCTCAGATACTTAGATAGCCAAGGCGATCTTGAGACCTTCCTTGATGCTGTATAGCTCGGTCCTGCTAACCCTGCCGAGTGGTTCCCTCAGCTCATCTTTGGCAATTGTGAGGACCTGATTTGTGATAGCCCAACTTGTCGCGGAGAGGCTGTTTTCAGTTGAGGGTTCAACTTCAACAAAGGTCGGGCTGGGTTTCTTCTTGGTCGTCAGCGGGACAACGATCACGAGAGGATAGCCTGCGAGTTTGTTCAACGTGTCGGTTTGAACGACCACAAGCGGACGCGCACCTTCTTGAACGCTAGTTTGTCGCGGGCCGAAGTCATGCCTGAAGAGCATGCCTTGTTCAATCACCAAGGGTCAGTGCCCTCGCTTGAGCATCCTTGAGGTCGGAAATGTCGTTCGCTTCATCGTCCCACGCAAGACACGCCAGCCCCTCGGCAATCTGTGCCTCGCGCTCGCGTTGTGCCTTCTCCCGAACTGCTTCGATCACGTACTCAGTCGCGTTTGGCTTCTGCTGAAGCAAGTCGGCAACATCATGAGGCAGTCTGAAGCCCCTTTGAGTGGTTGTAGCCATGTCCTATTATACGCCATGTATATACACCATGGTACACGGAAGGGGTCACGTTCAAAGAAAAGCCTCCACCTCAAATCTGGGGTGAAGGCTTGCTCTGACCCTGCTCTTTTAGAAGCGAGCGCCGAGGAATACGCCGAATCCGTTCAGGTCACTCTTCGAGCTGAAGAAGTACTTCGCCTGGACGAAGAACGGAGTTGGGCCGGGGCCGAACTCGTAAGCTGCGCCGACCTGAGCCGCGAAGCCTGACGTGTTGGCGCCAAACCGGACGATGTCGAGGCCGATACCGGCGCTCCACACAATCTGGCTCGCTCGAACGTTGTAGTTCAAAGCGATCGGCAACGCGCTGCTGCCGCCCTTCGTGTAATAGTCTGCCGAAACACTGAGGTACGCGAGCGTGTCCTCAGTCGGAGCCGACATGTTTGCAGTGTTAAGTTTGTAGTCCGCACCAAATGCGAACCAGTTCTGACCCAGATTACGAGCCAGATTCGACGTGGGGAAGAAAAGACCTATCCTCGCCGAAATGCCCGTTGGGCCGTTTGTTTGTGCGCTTGCTGCGCTTGGGACTGCCACCAGAAGAGCAGCAACGCCCGCCATAGCCAACCACGACTTCCTCAAATTCAGAACCTCCTATGTCCTACCGATAGATTTCTACGCAATGCGCCAGGTTCCAAGTGCCGCAATGCGGCACATAGCCCCTGTTGCAATATGAGACGAAGAAACACACGGTCCGGCACCAACTTTATCCCATTTATTTCGCTTTTTGCATCCTTTTCCTGTTGTGAGAGGCGATTGCAGCGCTCGTTGCGGCCTCTGCGATGCTCGTGGCGATCAATCCGTCTTCGGCTGAGGGGAGCCATTCGCTCGTTTTCTCGCGCAGGGATCGCTCTAACGTCTCGTACATCCCCTTGAAATTTTTCTCGCTTGCACCGGGCGCGGTGGTGATTCCCTGGCCGTGCCTCGCCTCCAGGAGGTACCCCTCCCGATCGTAGCGGATCACTCCGCCCGTTCCCATCAACTCGTAGGTGAAGATCGAGCGCGGCTGCTTGGCGGTGTGGCCATAAGTGAAGCCAACTTCGATGCTCGTGTGAGCGCCGTTCGCGTGATCCATGTGGAGGAACATGTGATCGGGGGCTTCGTAGTCGGAAACCCAGGCACCGATGCCAGTGAAATCGGTGACTTCGCTCCCCAGCCACCATCGAGCCAGATCGATCTGGTGCACGCCGCAGTCCACCAGCGGCCCGCCCTCCAGCATCCGTCCCCGCCAACGCGCGCTCTCTTGCCACTTGCCGTCGACCTCTTCGAACTGTCCGTGTAAGTCCCACAGGTAAGTCAGCCGCAAGGACCGAATCTCCCCCACAATCCCTTCCCTCACCCAAGTGCGAATCCGCTCGGCCACGGGGCTGTAGCGGTAGACGAACGCGGTGTAGATCTGGGTCTGGTTTGCTCGTACAGCCTGGATCATCTGCTTCGCGGCGGGTTCGGAGTCAGCCAGGGGTTTTTCGCAGAGGATGAGACAGCCGTGGCTGGCGGCTAGCTCCGCGTTTGCTGGGTGGAAGGCGGGAGGGGAGGCGATGACGACGGCGTCGAGGTTTTGGGCGAAGAAGGGGTCTGTGGTCGTAAAGGCAGCTTCAATCTGGTACTTGGTCTGAATGGCTCTCAGATTCTTCTCGTTCGGGTCGAAGAGAGCGACGAGTTGGAGACCCGGTGTTGCCAGGATGGCCGGAATATGCCCAAAATCCGCCACCGCCCCACACCCCATCACGCCGATTCGAAACACCTGCAAAGTGTAGCCGCGGGAAGGCTGGTGCACGCGGAGATAGGTTGGGTTAGGTTAGAGGTTCAGTCACCCATCTTGGTGTAGCCCTTATAGCTTTCTGGACTTACCTTGAACAGGCCGTCGGCCATGCTCTTCGGGCGTATCACTTTGGCCTGCAGCACCATCTTAGAGTCCACACCATCTCGGTTCTTCCCGGAAATCATAAAACGACGCAACAGCCACTTGTCTGGGTCAAAGACCATCTGCACGTCAACCTTCCGTCCATCCGGGCGCGCCCATTCGGAGTCCACTACCTTCGAGGGCACTCCATTCACGGTGACCGCCTTGATCGAGCGGATGGTGGGCCACGGCTTCATGCGAATGACGAGGTCATAGCCTCCATTGAATCCTAAATTGAAATCCTGTTCGTCCTCGTGCGTGTGGTCTGGCTCGGCGCTAAAAGGAGTGTCGAAGTCTGGATTGGGCACCTTTGCCACGCTGTAGGCTTTCGCCATATGCATGATCATGCTGTGGGTGGTCCCGTCGTAAGCCGCCTCCATCAACGGGGCGTCATCGGAGTACATCACCATCCGGTATCGCTTCCCGTCGATCCACCTCTTGGCAAACAGCTTCGGCCCCCGTCCCTCCGCGTCCAGGGTCCACTCATCCTGATAAAGCCGCAACTTCCGCTGCTCCGCGTGCATGCTTCGCAGCACTCCGACGAAGTCCTTTGGAGCCTCGGCTTGAACGGCGATCGCCATGACGAACAGTTGAGCGAGCATGTTAAGCATTTTAGATGCGATTCAGTTGAGCTTCCAACGAAAAGGCGCAGGCTATGGAATCAATCCGTTGGAACTATTCCTTCCATCCACAAGCGACGGCCACAAGATCTCCGAGCCTTTGTGGATCTTGATGCGCCATTTAGGTTCCATCGAGCTTGCGCCCCCGTGCGTAATGATTCGGAAAGACACGTCGGTCTCGAAGACCATCTTGACGAGTTCATGTCCGCAAGCCCTCTCCTTCTGCTCGAACGAAAGCGTTCCAGACTCTTGCAGCTTGTCAGCCACGCCAGGCGACTTCACCTGAAACCACTCCCAGGAGAACGTCAGACTACAGCCAGCCGCTTCTCGCTGGACCGGTCCAATGCCGCTTGTGAAGCCAAATCCGGTCACTCCCTCCCTCGCGGGGTGCTCCGCATAGGAGAAGTGATACGTGCTGGATAGCTGAATCGCCTTGCTGTACCACACCTCGGCCAAATCGCCCGCAGTAGGATCAGCCTCGATCTCGCGTTGGATCTCTGCAATGTCGGCTGCGGTTGGGCGTCTGTCCGGCCCCAGAGCAGCCATTCGCTGAATCAGCATCTGGTTCCCCTTCAGCACTTCCCGGCGCAGGATCACGACGTCGTCGAGGGCGACCAGGGTCG
>JBGGMI010000032.1:0-17934 GCA_041288075.1 Fimbriimonas sp. | reverse complement strand
GACCATAACCAGCCAACGAACGTGGACTGGCTCAGCGGAGCCGCGTTGCTTTCGACGAAAACGATGCTTGAGCAAGTGGGCATCCTCGACCCCGAATACTACATGTACATGGAGGACGTGGACTATGCCTGGCGAGCGCACATGTACAAGCTGGAGGTGGTGTATCTGCCCTCAGCGGTTATCACGCACGCCATCGGCCGCAGCACGGATAAAGCCCCAAACCGAATGATCGGACGTTTTCATAAGTCGATGCTGATGTTCTATCGCAAGAACATGCTGCCTCGCGTGAACCCGGTTCTGAGACCCTTCTCGTACGTTGGAGCCGCGATTGCGATAGGCTTGCGAGCGGGAATGTTCATTACGAAGAACAAGATCGACGGGATCGTTAGGTGGCTGAAGCGTTGAGCGAGCGGCGTCCGCTGCCTCTGATGCTGCTCATTCTGGTGGCATTTCTCGCCCCAATCGCAGGCGGACAGATTGCGCTCGACAACTTGCCCGTTTTCGGGATGGAGGACATCCTTGGCTCGCTTTGGGGTGAGCCAGAGGCACCTGTGCTTGCCCACGCGATCCTGGCACTGTTTCCTTGCGCAGCGTTAGCGCTGCTTCTGTTCAAGCGGAAGATTATTCAAGTGCCGAACACCACGATCAGCGCCGTGCTGCTCATGTTCTTCGGCCTCCTACTCGGCACGGTCAGCTACTCGTCGTACCGGTTTCTGTCGATCCAGTCAGCCACCGAGTGGATCACGTACGGGATCGCCTTCTATGCCGTCGTCGCAGGAGCGGGCAGGCAAAAAGGACCCGCGGAGATCGTCGCCGCCCTCACGCTGGGCTGCACCGTTGTCGCCCTGAAAGGCATCGCCGAGTACGCCTCCACGATGTCCTCCGACCCCACCTGGCGCATCTTTGCGGGCTGGATCAATCCTAACGCAACGGCAGCGATGCTGCTAATCGGGTTCTTCTGCGCGCTGGGACTTGCCGTATCCAGCGAGAAGAATCTGGCAGCCATCTGGGGAGTGGCGGCAGTCCTTAATGGTGCCGCGATCTTCCTGACCCAGTCGAAAGGCGGCCTACTCGCGCTCGGAGTATCCGGCCTCCTGATGTTCGGCTTGGTGGGCCTTTGGAGCGCCCGTGAGGGGTTGCCGCGGCTGAAGCCTTCCCTAGGCAGGCTTTTGGCGGTGGTCGCGGCCCTGATGATGGTGGGGCTCATGCTCCAAGTTCTGACGCGCACGCCCTCCGGCGGCGGAGCATTGACGCGCGTGACCAGCTCCGGTGCCACGGCGGAGCAATCGGCGGGGTTCCGGGCCAACCTTTGGAAGGGTGCGATCGCGATGACCAAGGACAGGCCGATCGGTTACGGTCTGGGCACCTATCGATTCGAATCGAGCCGCCCGGGAATCACCCCGCAAACGCACCTGGCGCACAACACCTACCTCCAGCTCGCCGCCGAGGCCAGCCCGATCGCCACCCTCCTGCTGGTTGCGGCAGCCGGGTTGTGGTTTTATCAGGTCTTCCGCGGGACGAACAAAACTCCAGTCAAGCAGAACCTCTTGCGTGCGGGCGTCATCGCGGCCGTGGTTGCTGTTGGCGCTCACAGTCTCATCGACAGCGATCTCTACTACTACGGCATCGGCCTGTCCACCTTCCTGCTGCTCGGCGCGGGTTTGCTTCTCAGCGTGGATGCGGTGGCTCCGGAGAACGTGCCGGCGGGAATCCGGCGTACTGCGGGGGCGGGGGTCGTGTTGCTGGCGGTGCTGTTCGTCTTCCTGGGGATGACCGACGTGTTGAAGGGCCAAATGCGTGGCGCTCTCATGACCGGTGACCGCGACCGGGCCATGAGCATCAAAGGACCCCTTTCGAGCTACGGGAGCGCCGATGCGGAGACTTGGGCGCTTCTTGCACAGATCGCATCCACACCCGAAGAGCGCAAGGAAGCTCTTGAGCAGGCAGCGGCACTCGGCCCGTCCCCCAAGAACCTCAGGGCGCTGGCCCGCTACCAGGCGGAGCAGAAGCAAATTCCGCAGGCAATAGGCAGTCTCCAACGTGCCCTTCAGGCGGACCCGAACAATTTCCTCGCCCTCAAGCAGCTCTCTGAATATCAGGAGGAAAGTGGTGATGCGGAAGCAGCGCGGAAGACGCTTCAGAGGCTCATCGCTGTCGAAGACACTCCCTACTTTAAGATTAGAGCCCTCCCCGAGCTAGTCCCCACCGAGACATATGAGGCCAGAATCGCACTGGCAAAGACGGAAACAGACCCTGCGAGAAGGGAAGAGCTGCTTCGTCAAGCGCTTGACGGGTTCAAGCGTTACCGAGAATCCACGGCCCCAATGGTGAAGCGGATGGGTGCTACGGGCGCCTCTGTGGGGGGCGAGACCATCGAGACCATGAACCGTAAAATGACCCTGGCTGCCGACACCGCGCGGGAATTCGCCAGGCTTCAGCGAGAGCGGGGAGACGGAGCCGGCGCAACCGCAACCGAGGCTGAAGCGGCCGGTTTCGAAGCGGTTTTGGAGAGCTCGAAGTAACGCTTGACGATTTCTCGGGCGACCGGGGCGGCCACATCTCCGCCGTGACCTGCTTCCTCGATTAGAACACAAATCGCGATCTTCGGATTCTCGGCAGGAGCGAAGCCCACGAACCAGGCGTGCGTTTTCTTGCCGCCTCCATGCTCGGTGCTGCCGGTTTTGCCGCCCCATCGAAGGCCGGGAATGCGTGCCGTGCCTGCTGTGCCATCTTCGATAACCTGAACGAGCGCTCCTTTCACATGCCCCCAAAACTCGGGTGACGCATCGATTTGGTGTAGCACTTCCGGTTCGACTCTCCGAATAACCTCTTGGCCGCGCGAATCCATTACTCTGCGTACAAGGTGGGGGCGATAGTTGACTCCGTCGTTTGCGGCAAGTGCGACGACGTTCGCCATCTGGATAGGCGTAGTACTCAGGAATCCTTGGCCAATTGCAAAATTCAAAGTGTCTCCGCCGTGCCAACTGTCGCCCGGACGCCATTTCTTGATCCATTCGTCCGTGGGCACGATCCCCTTGCTCTCGCCTCCCACTTCCAGCCCCGTGCGCTGTCCCAAGCCGACATCGAGCGCCGCCTTTCGCAAGCCATCTTCTCCGACCGCGAGACCAAGTTGATAGAAGTAGCTGTTGCACGACTTCGCGAGTGCCCGGTGGTATGAAATCGCTCCGTGGTGTCCGAGGCACTTGGCAAATCTTCGTCCAAGGCGAACCCCGCCCGCGCAGAAGTAAGTTCGGTTGGGATCAAAAATGCCCTTCTGTAGAGCGGCGATGGTGGTGACGATCTTGAACGTAGAGCCCGGCGAGTAAGCAGAAAAAAGTGCACGATTCCACATCGGCTTGAGCTCATCTTCCGAGAGCGTGCGCCATTCCTGATCCGTGATGCCACCCGCAAAGAGGTTCTGGTCGAAGGTGGGACTGCTGACGATGCAGAGCACCTCGCCCGTCTTCGGGTCCAGAGCCACCGCGCCGCCGATGTACTTCTTGTCGGCGAAGAGTTGTGTCGCGTACTTCTGAAGCCGTGCGTCCAGCGTCAGGACGAGCTGATTGCCCGGCACCGCAGCGTCCCGAGCTGCTACCCGGACCGGCTTCGAACGTGCGTCGATCTCGATCTTCTCCTCACCCGGCTTCCCCATGAGGTCGGCTTCGTAAGCCCGCTCGAGTCCCGCTTTCCCCACGTAGCCAGCTGCATTCAGCCCCAGCTTCTCAACCCGCTCCACATCTGACTTGCTGGGGGTCCAAACGTAGCCAAGCACGTGTGTGAAGCTGCGGCTGTCCGGATACGTTCTCATCGGTTGAGTTTCAACTCCGATCCCCGGCAGGTCCTCGCCGGACTCCGCGATGCGGGTGCCCGTTTCGATGTCGGCTCCAACGTAAATGGTTGCGGCCACGAACGGGCGGAAGGAGGAGTCCTTTACCTTTCGCTTTATTTTCTTTGGGTCGGCTCCGAGCATGGCGGCGGCGCGGTCCAGGATCGACTGATCCTTTCGAAACATCCCCGGCTTCGCCGTGATAACGATCTCCGGCCGCACACCGGCAACGAGGGTGCCGTTCCGGTCCACCATCATGCCTCTCGGAGCTAGCTTCTTAACGCTGGTGGCGCGGGAGGCCTCCGCTTTGAGCTGTAGCTCGGGCGCCATGACGACCTGGATGTACCAGAGCCTCAGCAGGAGGAAGGCGAGCAGAGCGACCATCACGACCGGGAAAACCGCTACTCGAAGGTCGAGCTCTGGCTTTCTCGGTGCGTGAATGACGGACATGGCTTAGCCGGGCCCGTGAATCTTGCAGGGGCGGCGCGGTGCTCGCGACTTCAGGAAGGTACGCGTCACCGTTTCGGGGCAATACATGTTGGCGGGCTGGCCACTTTCCGCGCAGACCTCAATGGTTACGGAGTCCGAGTTCGCCCGTCGCTCGGCCTCCTCCTGCCGCTGCCTCTCGCGCTCTCGTTCTCGCTCTAACGCCCGCTGGCGCTCCTGCTCGGCAACCCGTTCGGCTTCTTGCCGCTGCCGCTCGAGCTCTGCGGGATCGGTTACGGGAGGCGGGTTTTGCTGGTCGGGTGGTTTGACGATGACATCATCGGGGGGGGGCTCGTCGTCGACTGGTTTGGAAATCGGCTCGTCGATGGGCGGCTTAACTTCGTCGTCGTGCGAGCGCTTGACCGGAGGTACCGCGGCGGCCACCGTCGCGGGAGGCTGCACCTTGGCTACATGGCCAAATCGCTCCCGGGCGCTTTTCATCACGCCAGTCCAGATTTTCACGGTGATGGTTCCGCCGTAGGTAGCGCTGCTCATGGGCATCGGAGTTGCAACTCCATTGACGATCTGCTCATTGCCGACCCAACCGACACCGACAACGCCATCGGCGTAACCGCAAAACCAAGCGTCTCGCGCGTTGTTTGTCGTTCCGGTCTTACCGCGCGCGTTGGGCACGGGGCGTGCTAGCATGCCCGTTCCGTAGCTAGAATTCACGACGCTGTACATGAGCTCGTCCATAACAGCAACCACGTTTGGTGACAGCATGCCAGTGAACTTCTGTGGCTGATACTGCTTGATTACTTCGCCGGCCGGTGATACGATGCGGCTGATGGCGTACGGCTTGACGCGATCTCCACCATTCGCAAAAACGGAATATCCCTCGAGCATTTCAATCGGCTTGACGTCGGAAGCGCCGATGGCCAGTGGCAGATAAGGCTGCAGCTTGGACTTGAATCCAAAATTCTCGTGCGCGTATTGAATGACGTTGTTGATGCCAGTGTCCTGTAAGAGGTGGATCGCCGGCCGGTTGATGGACCAGGCGAACGCCACGTCAGCCGAGTAGGTTGGGGCATTCTCGCGCGGACTCGAATTCTCAGGGCTCCAGGGCTTGCTGCCCTCGTTGTGAATATAGATGCGCTCGTTGGAAAGGGTCGTCTCGGGTCCAGAGATCACACCCTGCTGCAACGCAGTGGCGTACACGAAAGCCTTGAACGCGGACCCCGGCTGGCGCGAGCCCTGCGTAATGATGTTGAACTGGTTGCGGTGATAGTTGACCCCGCCGACCTCGCACAGGATCTTCCCGTCCGAATCCATGGCGACGAAGGCCCCCTGATTAACCTTGTTATGCCGCTCTTGCCGCACAACATCACGCGTTACCTTCTCGGCCAGCTTCTGAAGTTTGCTGTCGATCGTCGTCTGGATCAGGTAGCCGCCCGTCTTAAGGTCGAGCTCGGGCATGTCCCGCTTGATGGTGTTGATGACGTCGTCTACGAAGTGCTGTCCGTATCCAGCCGTGTAAAGCGCTGTGGTTCTTGGAGGATTCGCGTTTAGCTTCGGAACCTCGGAAAGCGCGCGGTCATACTGCTTCTCGTTCAACATGCCCTCTTCGCGCATGATTCGCAGAACGACGTTTCGGTTTCTCAACGACGGCAACTCGCCCGGCTCGGCCTTGGCTTCCGCGGTCCAGCGCTTGACATATTGCGCGTCGGTCTCCTTCTCCTCCAGCTTCAGGTCCTTCATCGGGTTGTAGCGGCTGGGGAGGCGTACGCAGCGGGCGAGGAGGGCGGCGTCGGACGCGGTGAGGTCCTTGACGCTCTTGTTGAGATACACCTTGGCGGCGGCTCCGATGCCGTGTGCACCCTCGCCGAAATAGACCTTATTCAGATAAAGAAGTAGGATTTGATCCTTGGTCTTATACTTTTCAATCGCGTAGGCGTAAGCGATGTCCTGAATCTTTCGCTTCAACGACCGCTCGTTCCCGCTATACAAAAGCTTGGCGAGCTGCATCGTGATCGTGCTGCCGCCCTGCGAAACACGTCCTTCTTTGAAGATCGAAAAGAACGCGCGCATAAGGCTGACGTTGTCCACGCCAGGGTGATCATAGAATCGATGGTCTTCGGCGGCCATCATCGCGCTGCGAACGTGGAGCGGGATTTCCTTCAGGTCCTTGATCGCGATGCGATGCTCTGCGCTGATACGGAAGAGCTCGACATTGTCGGCAGTGACCACGCGCGTGGGCGGCCTGGTGACAGCTTCCATAACATCCTGGTTCTCAGGAGTCTGGATCGCCTCTTCCGCCTCACGAAGTTTGAGGAGGAACATGACGAACAGGGTCGCGAACGCACCCAGAAAAAGGATGGTTCCGAAGGCGAATGCCTGCTTGACGCGCCTCACCCAGATGGGCTTCTTGCGCTTCAATTTTCGACCCGTGTTTTTAGAGGCCACGAATGATTATAACTTTGCCTGCAAGTGGCTAAGTTCCAAAGGCGATCGAGGCCGCCAGTTTGCGGAGGGTCTCCCGGTCCTGATTTCCAACCAGCGCGAGCGTATAGCCATTCTGTTTCCAGGTGTAAACGTTCACCTGTCCACGCCCGAACTTTGCCAGCTTTTCAGGGTCTAGGCCCGCCTTCGTCTGGTAAAGCGACACCCTTCCCTTGGGGGAGCCGTAGAACTCCATCAGCACATCGTTGCCGTCGGGCTGAACCATACGTGAGAAGTGCAGGGCATAGCCGGACGTTGTCCTGAGAAATGCCGGCCGAAATCCCTTCGAAGCGGCAACTTCGCGCAGGGTATCGATCGGATAGATCACCTTCGCGCCCTTTCGTTCCAGACGGAACAGCAATGGATCAATCTTCGGGTTCATCTTCAGACGCGTGAACTCATAGAGCCCCATCTGAGTGCCGACCGGATCGAACATCTGCCGCTTCACCAGCAGGCCCGATCGAGGCTCGATATAGAGGCGCTGCACAACGTTGCCTGCTTGATCCTTAACAACGACCTGCGACGTCCGCACGCCCGCAATCCCGCTGCCCTCGGCGGCGGAGATAACGAACTTGCCGCCACTGTTGGCCAGACGAGCCAGGCGATGCAATGCCTCTTCTCGGCGCGGGGCCATCACTCGGATTTCGTTCTTGTCGGGGAAGAAGTGGCGTCGTTCCTTGGAGGTTTCAACGATGATCTGCCCCTCATACATCGACCCACTCGGAAATTCGATGCGCGTGTTGGGGCCGTCGCGAGTGACGATCTCCGTATACCGAACAGGTTGGCCCTGCCTTCTAAACTCGATGACGCGGGTTCCAACGTAGCGGAGCTTCGGACCGGCGAGCAGCGCTCGCTTCAGGACGGGCGGCGTGGTGTCGGCCTGTTCTGCCGTCACTTGCGAAAGAGCAAGCGGCAGAAGCATTCCTATCGCGGCAAATCCGTAAAGGCGGCTCATAAACTCTCGAAATCGACCTCGGACCAATCTTCGCCCATGCTCGTTTCGGTCGGGCGGGATTCCATTGGGTTCATGCCGAACCCGGCCACATCGCTCATCACGATCGTCTGCTGATGATCCTGCACAAGCGCGGCCTCGAGGTTTCCGCTCTTTCTGACGGTTGGCGTCTCCATGGGTGACGTTCGAAGCATTACAACCGCTGCCAAGGCTCCCGTGAAGGCGAGTCCCAGAGCAGGGCGGAGGAACCAGGCCATCCGCTGCCTCTTGGGCGCAGGCACAGCCTCGGCACGCAACCGCTCGTTGAGCGAGCTGCGCCAGGCCATGCTGAGCTCGTCGTCTGGCACATTCGCCACCAGCTTTCGGACAAATTCCTGTCCGGAGCCCTCTAGCAACGTGTCATCGAATTCGGTTCTCTTCATTTCGTTGAAGGCGCCTCGGCACCTAAATATTGACGGACGACATTCTGCAGATGCGCCCGCGCCAGAAACAGGCGGCTCTTCACCGTCCCGATCGGCACTTCCAGCATTTCCGCGATCTCGTCGTATTGCATATCTTCTTTATCATGAAGAAGGAGAACTGAGCGCAACTTTTCACTCATTGTCGAAATTCCCTGCTCCACAATGTCCATCAATTCTTCGTCGATCAGGATTTGATCCGGCTGCCATCGATCGTCTGAGACCTCGATTTCCTCGCCGTTGTCCTGATCCACCATTCCTACATGCGTCGGTGTCCGTTCCACCTTCCTCGCCCGATCCACGCACAGGTGGTAGGCGATTCGAAACAGCCACGTCCTTACCGAGCATCGGCCATCGAAGCGGGCGAAATTCTGAAAAGCTCGGATAAACACCTCTTGCGTGATGTCCGCCGCTTCATCAGGATTCGGCACCATGCGCTTAACGAAGCCGAACACGCGGTTTTGATACGCGTCGATCAGCTTGCCAAACGCCTCGAAATCTTGGCGTCTGCATTTCTCAATTAAGGCTGCCTCGACCGAGGGCTCTGAGCTCTGCTTCACGAACCTCCCGGTTGCACCGATGCACAACTCCATATGTGATGTGTAGGGACGAGGTGCATTGTCTAAAGTTCACTACGCAAACGGTGTCCTGGGCCGTGCCGCAACTGAGCAGCAACAGCTTATCGCACCTGGGCGGACCTAGATGCAAAAATGCCCTCTCCGGATATCCGGAGAGGGCAACGCATGCTTGGAGGCTAGAAAACTTCGATGTGGAAGTGAGGTGGGGTGCTTTCAAGAGCGACCTTTGCGCCCTCCTCGGCGGCAGCGATGCGCACGACCCGCTTCTCACGTGCCGAGAGGTCGCGGGAGCGGAAATCGACTGCCCCTTCCTTAAGGTGGCGCGAGATGAAGATGCCACTGTCCATCTGGCGCTGGATCACCATTGCCATCGTCTCAGTCACCTGCTCCACGGGCAGTCCGGACTTCTTGGCCCATGAGTAGGCGTTCTCGATCTCGCCTGCAGCTCGCTTGTTTGCGTACAGCCGACGAGGACTCTCGCCAAGGTCGAGCTTGATTCGCATAGCATCAGCCTGTCGCTGAGGCGTCCGCGCGGCGCTGGTGACAACCACTCGCTTGCCGGACCGCTCGAAAACTTTCTTCGCAATCTTTTCGACTTTCTGCTCCACCCGCTCCGGAATGGGGATATCTCCAGCTACTCGAAAGGGAACGGCTTCCTGCACGAGCGGAAGGACATCGGCCGAAGCCTGTCGAACTTCTCGGTTGGGTTGATCGAGCCCCTTGAGAAGAGCCTCCTCGAGGCCCCTGAGCGCTTTGCATGCGTGGCTTCCAAAGCCTTCCTTCATCATCTGGACGAGCTTCGTGTCCAGAGGCAGATTGAGCGACTCTTCTGATCGCTGCCCTTCCTTTTCGACTTCGATGACCACGGGAACAACGACGGAGCCGTCGTTGCCAAACATGCTAGAACCTGTTGACACAGGCGTTTCGGTCCGGATGCTCACGACGCCCTGCATTTCTGGGGTGATCGATGGCTGAGATGAGAGAACCGGGGAAAGAGCAAAAACGGAGGCCACTGAAGGCGCTGCGGTAGAGAGAAGTTTTAAGAACAGGCTGCCAAACATGGTGGGTTTTTGGGTGGAGCTGAAGGCCGCTCACAATGAGTTGATTACGGCCCTCACGCTCAAAACCCCCGTAAAAATGCCTGGCTTCCGTCAATGTTGCGCCCCCAACCGCAATAGTAGTGCCTTCATCCGGCAAGGGCATCTCATACCCTTGACAACCAACAAATGCATCTCTGAACGCCTAAGCTGTCCGGGTTAGCTCAGCGGCGCGAATAGGTCAACATGATTGCCGTCGGGATCGTCTACCACCGCGTAGCGCTGTCCCCAGAACGCGTCAAATGGCGCCATATGGCCGACGAATCCTTCTGAGATCATGCGTTCGTACGTGGCATCCACGCCTGCCGCATCGTCGCAGAGGAACGCCATGCTGATCCGCTGGCCGGCCGGCTCTATCCAGCCCGGATCGATACCCTTCATCATTTCGAGATCGTTGAGAGAAACGCGTAGCCCTGAGGGCGTCGTTGCTTCCACATAAGGACCGTCTGGCTCGGGGAATGGGAGTCCAAGCAACCGATAAAAGCGAATCGCCTCGGCCATGTTCGACGTGACCAGTCCAATCATATCCAACTGAATGTTCATGACTGGACTAGTCTACAAATGTCTACCATCTATTTGCAAGTGCCGCTGTTTAAGCCCCGCCGCGAACAGCGGAAACGAGCCGCTTCACATCCAGAAGAACGCCTATCTCGCCGTCGTAGTCCGGGTTCAAATCATCGATATTTCGCCCTACTTTGTCGATGCGGTCGCGAAGGACCCCGACTGGCATACGACTGACCTTCTTGAGGCCGTCTGCAATCGCACCAGCCACCATTGGAGCAGCGAAAGAGGTTCCCGACCACACGCCGATCTGCCCGTCATACCACTGGCTGATGATGCCGGTGGCTGGAGCGCTGAAATCGCACTTCGAATCCCAGTTGCTGAACGGAGCCTTTGTGTTGTCTGGCAACAGACCTCCGACAGCGATGACTTTGCTGATCCGAGCCGGGAAAGCTGCATCCCGAACGCCATCGTTGCCCATCGAAGCGACCACAAGCAGGTTCTTCTCCTCACACCAGTCCATCACGTCCGACATTGCCGGCAGATCGTTAAGTGAGCCCATGCTGACGTTCGCAATTTCGCAACCCGTGCTTACCGCATAGCCAAGCCCCTTGATTAGTCCCCAGGCTGAACCGACGCCATCACTGTCCGCCACGCGAATGATCGTATAACGTGATCGTGGCGCAATCTGGTCGATGATGCCGGCAACCATGGTGCCGTGCCCAACCGCCGCGTCGAAGATGCCGTCACCGTTCGAGTCATAGCCCTTCTTGATGTCGTACGCGTCTTCGCCATCCTCGACGAAGTTGATCGAGTAGTCGACCTTTGCCCACAGGTAGGACTGGGTAGGTGCAAGGCCGGTGTCGATGATCGCTACCCGAACCGTTCTTCCGGTAGTCGCCGCTGCGGTCTTATCGAAGTTGATCTGCGTGAGAACGTTGGAGTTGCCCTTGTACAAAACGCTTCGATCGCCAACTGCGGGAAGCGTCGAGCCCTTATATGGTGCCCCTTTTAGGCCCTGACCCTCGGGTGTTGTGTATTCGTCATCCTCCTCAATCCATACGATCCTTGGATCGATCGCCATTTTTGGCTCAATGATTGAGGCGTAATTCTTATTTTTTGCTCGATAGAGCGCGAATGGAGTGCCCGGCATCCGATCGACGAGCAAGATGCCGTAGCGAGTCGCTACATAGCTGGCGTCAGTCGGACGAACAAGCCGGACAATTATGTCGACCTGCGCAGATGCTGCTCCCGCAGCAAGGACGATAAGGCCCGCGAAGAGTCCCTTCAAATTCATGTGTTTGCGTATCCCCCGTACAGTGCAAGCGACCCCCAGAAATATGGGTGCGCCCGCCAGCGGCGAGCTGCCTGTCGAGTCTGTGTCAGTGAGTCGGCTACGCTGCCGCCCGCAGATAAATACGTAAAGAATGTGTCGAACATTCGATCCGCAGCTTCATCATCGAGGGGCCACATGCTAGCCACGACATTCTTGGCACCTCGAGCCAAAAAGCCTCTAGCTAAACCATCTGGTTCATCGCGGCTGACTACTGACATTGTTCCCGTCTCACAAGCAGAGAGCGTCACCAAACCCGGCCTGATACATGCCCGCGCAATTTCGGTGGCAAAGAGCGGACCGTCTGAAAAGGAAACGGCCGAAAACATTGGATTCGAAGCACGATGTTTAGCGTGCGCCACTACATGGACCAGGTCGTAATCTCCCTTCATTCCATCTCGAATGGACTGAGCGGACGTAAACACCTCCGCATCCGGGAATCGCTCGAGGAATCGCTTCGCCTCGGTGCCCGCATGCGGCAGGTCGGGAGCGTTCGAGCTCCAAAGGGCTACCCTCGGGTTCTTTGGCAACCGATCGCCCGTGTTACCGCCCAAGCTGGGGTGCAACCGCAGCTCCGCCTCTAGGGAAGGGTCCACAAGCGCCAGGCAAGCCGACCAGGGCACTCGCCACAGCACCCCGTCAGGACAAATAGCCGTGCTTCCATCGATCCACGGCTGTATCAGTCCATTGGCGAGCTCGCGCAAAACTTGAAGTGCATCGGCGGAATCTGCTTCCCGATCTGCCATAGGAGCCAAAAGCTCGAACTGGAGCCACTTTAAGGAGTCTTCGAGCTTCCTCACAGTCATAGGCAGCCGATGGGGCACGCCGTCCGATATCGCAAAGAGCTTCCCCTGTGTTTGAGCGAAGAGTACGGTGTCCCTTGGAGCGGGCGGAGTAACGCGCGAAACCTCCGCGCGTAAATCCCGGTTGAGATCGATCCAACGCCTCTGGACGGACGAGATGGTGCGGGGCGCGGCAACAGCGCTCTTGATGCCAAAGAGTCGGCGGGCGGCTCCCGAAGAAACGTCTTCGCCCCCCAACTCCCGCAGCTCTTCCCTCAGCGCTCCAAGTCGCTCCAAAGCCGCACCATCTAAGGAAGAGGCTCGAGCCGACAGCAACTCGTCGAGCAGGGTAATGGAACGCGTCTGCTCGATTACACCGATCGCCTCCGCAGTTGCATCTAGAGCGCCTCGCGACAAAAGCTCACCCAAGTAATCCTGGACCGCCCGCGTCTTGTCACGCATATACGATGCGCGGGACGAGATGGAGGTCACCTGCATCCTGCCACCCTGGATCGCATCGAACATCCGCCGGTAATTGCCCAGCCGCCGTCCAGGCGACGCCGCGCGAGCTTGCAAGTAATGCACCTTCCATAGCAGCCCCCAATACCCTTCGCGGCGAATCAACCGGTCCGCTCTCCCCAGCAGTTGGCGATCGGCATCGATCTCGCAGGCCGTCAGCAAGGCCTCAGCCAAGTGGAAGCTTGAGCCGGTCTCCACCGCTCTGTGCGCCAACGCTCGCGCTTCACGCACGCGGCCCATATCCAGCAAAGCCTGTGCGTGGGCAGTCATCGCCGCCGCACCCCAGGCGTGATTTTTCAGCCGAGCATAGCGCGCTCGCGCGGTGCGCAGCTCTTGGATCGCTTCAATAGGTCTGCCCGCAGATCGTAGCGCCTGCCCAAGCCCCAGATGCAAATGCGCTCGGTGAAGGGCGATCAACGAAGTTCGGTCGGAAAGCGCCTCGTGGTAGGCATCCACCGCCTCCGGCCACAAGTTCAGGCGGAAATAGGCGTCTCCAAGAAACTCCAGGGTTCGCGCCAGATCAACGGGTGCTTCTGCCAGTCGACCCCTGAGATCAAGCAACAAATCGAGCGCCCGGTCAGCCCGTCCCGAAAGCAGCTCGATCTGCGACAGGTTGATTTCGCAGAGAGCCGCCAGATAATCCAGCCCGAGCTGACGTGCCTCGGACAAGGCTTCGTTGGCATGCCGTGACGCCTCCCGCAATCGACCGCCGTAAAGGTGGGTTGTCGAGAGGCCCATGCGGGCAGAAGCAGCCTCGACAGCGTAGCCATGGGAGGCCAACACAGGAGCAGCCGCACCCAGGTAACCGCGAGCTTCCTCCATTCGGTCCTGCCAGAACAGCGCATTGCCGAGGTTAAGCCGAACCCTCGCCGCCAACCCGTGCTCACCAAGATCGTCTAGCCGTGAAGCTAGCGAGCGACCCAACGCCAGCGCTCCCTCGACATTCCCCCCCCGGGCAAGGCTATCGATGGCACCCACTTGGAACGAGGCTCGTTCAACGGGATCCGTGGCGGCTTCGCCTGCTTCGATGAAAGATTTCGCGCTTTTCGACCAGCGGCCATTGAGACGCTCAAAGATCGCCTTGGCCCTAAGTGCGAGGGCGGGTTCGTCACCGTATGTGAAAACGGGTTTCCAAGCTGATCCGAGTTGAATGGCTTTTCCGGTGTCCGATCCAAAATGCTCGACCACTCGGGCGCAGTAGTCTCGGCTCAATCCGGGTAAGCCGCGATGCTTGCGCAGCAAAGAAGAGGCAGAAGACGGTGCTGCCTCGATCTGATCGAGGAGCTGCTTAGTTTCCACTGAGGAGCAGTTCCTCGGCGCTGGGAATTTCAATTACCTGTGAGCCGCCGACGAATTCGAAGCCGGTGTGCTCCAGATCGTTGGCCTTGAAGCTGAATCGCCCGGTGTTGTCCGTCTCGATCTCTTCACCAGAACGTTCGATGCGCCAGTCGCCGTTTGGCAGACGGCCGATTACTTCCCAACCATCCTGTTCGCGAACGTACATGAGGCGGTTCTGCTCGTCGCCGACCGAGACCACGATTTGAAAGTCGTCCGCTTCAGCGCGGGCACCCACCAATCCCAAAGTGGTTCGAAGCAAGCCGGCCCGAACCCGGATCGGCTTCGGCATTAAGCCGATGGCCCGGTTAATCAGTTCAGTTGGAGCCGCGTAGATGCCGCGCTCAGAAGCGGAAACCATCTTCTTAAGCTGGGCATATACCTTTGCACAATCGACGCACGATTCCACATGTGCTTGGGCCGCCTCGTTCTTGCGACCCTCGGCAAGCTCTACGATGTTTTCCCAGTTGTCAGCACAAGCGCGTTTCATGGTAGTTACGAGCGGCCGATTGTAGCCGGTGATACATCTTCTTCAAAAAAACCGCCCGATTGTAAATCCCGGCGCAACTTGCTCAAGCAACGGGCTCGTGTGGGGCCAATCGCGCCAACCGGCATGTTTAGGCTCTCTGAGATATCCTGATAAGAAACGTCCTCTTCGATGTACAGAAGAGTCAGCAAGCGACGACACTTTTCCGCCATTGCCAAGATTGCGCCGCGCAATTGGTCCGACTCGATAGCGGCCAACGCATTTGTTTCCGCGGTCGCCTCCTCCGAGGCCACTACGTCGTCGAGCGTAAACCCCTGATCTTCTGGGTTAAACGTTCGACCCTGTATGCGCTTGATCCGCAAACACTCTCGGGATGCTGTAACGGAGAGCCATTTCGGCAGCGTTTGGGCGGATTCAATGCGGTCCAAGCTCCTCAGGAGCGCTTGGAAAGTCGTGATAAACACGTCGGAAGCGTCTTCGTCGTTCAGCCGGTACCGCCGCGCCACGCTATAGACGAGGCTTTGAAACCGCTGCACCAATTGCGCCCAAGCCTCCGAGTCCTGGCGCTTACAGCGCTCGACGAGGCGGTCGAGATCGACGTCTTGGCGAAAGAGGCTCATTTATAGGGGCCGAAGCCTAGTTTACTTACGCGCATCGAAGGCAAGCTGTGACGCTCGATGCTCCTGCATTGCGGAGTTTGCAGCCATTTAGATTTGTGCCAGGCCGGGGGCTTGGGAGTAAGCGTGATCCTAGCTTATAATGGGCGCGGCCCAGCGCCTTTGCACTTGCCTATGAACGCGTCCTCTTCACCCATCAAGCAGCTTACGATGGCCGCCGCTATATTGGCCGCCACTGTAGGAATAGCTGGCTTCGCCAGCTCGCCCACTCGAGAACAGCACCGTCCCGAAGATGCGTTCCATCCCGAGCTTCCGGAGCTGAACAAGGCTTACCTTGGAGCCGTAACACAGTCGGCTCCAGGAAAGACGAAAGACGGACGTCCCCTACAGCGCCTGACCGGATTCTTTCGCAGTGAGCGGGAGTGCATGCCTTTTGAAGCCGTCCGCACTTGCGGCTGCGAACTGCGGGTCACGCCGCGATACTTCCTCGACGACGGAGCGGGGAACTTCAGGGAAATCGACTTGGACGCAGAGAGGGTGGCGTCGTACGGCGGCCCGGGCGAGCTCGAAGGCAAGTGGCTCGTAGCCGACTGCGAAATCTCGCCTGAGCTCAAGCACCCTGTCATGCGGAACTTCGGCGTGGTCACTGCCTCCACGCTTCAGATTGCGCTTTTGCAGGGCGATTCCATGATCATGAACGGCATGCCCGAAACAGCAAAGCGAGCCATTTTGAAGGGTGCCAAACCGGCCGGCTTCCAGAAGATGATCGCAAATGCGAAACCCTATCTGACAGTGCTTTGCCGTACATCGGATTCGACCGGTGTGACTCCCCGGCCCGCGATCGACTACACCACAAACATGAAGTCCAGCTACCCCGGCTTCAACCACTTCGTTCAGAACATGTCCTACGGCGCGTGGAACGTAGACGGCTCAGCGCTGGTCGGCTGGATCAACCTGCCAAAGACCAAGTCCCAATACCTCAAGGCTCGCGATGTCGACGGTTTGCTGCAATGGGATCACGAGAAGTTGTTCCCGGACATCATGCCGATCATCGACCCGACGGTGGATTTCAGCCAGTACGCGGGCATCAACATTTTCATGAATTCGCAGGATCAGGTCGCTGGCAGTGCGTATGCGACCTACTATCTGGTTACTCAGGATTCAGTAGACCGTTGGATGCCGATCACTCAGAACAATGGTGGCTTGAGCCAAAGCGTTTTGGGACACGAAGACGGGCACAACTTCGGATTCGACCACTCCTCCGGCTCCTACTCGACGCCATACGATTCTATTTGGGACGTGATGTCTGGAGGATCGCACTCCGTAAGCGATCCCACCCTGGGCAACATTCGGGTTAGCAACGGATACAACGCCTACCACCGCTACAAAAACGGCTGGATCTGGCGCAACCGTGTTTCGTTCTTTCTTCCGGGCGATTCCAGGACGATCCGACTCGAACGCTTGACCGATCCGACCAACGCAACGGACCCGCTGATGGCAAAGATATACATCGGTGGTTCGGCGAGGCACTATTTCACGGTCGAGGCTCGAAAACCCGTTGGCTACGATGAGTCACTGCCTTCCGCCGTGGTTATTCATGATGTCTTGGAAGGCCGCTTTATCTCGGATCCCAGCACAACTGCTCCTCGATTTGACCGGGCTGCACAGGTTGTCGACCCGGACATGAACGGCGATCCAAACGATGCAGCGGCTCAGTGGGTGCCGGGCGAGTCGTATTCGGATGCCTCTGCCGGAGTCACTATTTCAGTTCTTTCCGAAGACTCCACCGGGTTCACGGTGAACGTGAGCGTCGCCGCTTCAGCACCTATGCCGGGCAAGATCACAAGCGGTGGCGACGACGGTCCTGGCACGCTTCGAAACTGGCTCTACTTTAAGAAAGACTTTCCAGACGCGGCGTTTGCATTCCAGATTCCGACCTCCGACCCAAGCTACGATCCCGTGAAGGGCTTCTTCCGGATCAAATTGAAGACGCCTCTGCCTATCATTACCGAGGAGGGTCTCGTGATCGATGGAGCGAGCCAAACCGCCTTTACGGGCGATACGAATCCAATCGGTCCTGAGGTCATGTTGGACGGCGCGGATACGGGCGAATACTCCGATGGCCTCATTCTGAAGGGAGCTAACCAGGTGGTGCGCAACCTCTCGATCGGCAACTTCAAGTCCAACGGAATCGAAGTAGACGGGGCAGCCGACACGGTTATTCAGCGGTGTTATATAGGTTTGGAACCGGATGGGACGACGGCGGCTCCAAACGGTGCCGAGGGCGTTCTCATCATGGAGGGCGCGAAGCGTGTGCTTGTCGGTGGCCTCAACCAGGGCAACGTCATCAGCACCAACCATCAGGCGGTCGGCATTTGGTACATCGGCACCACCGGAACGCGCATCCTCGGAAATCTGTTCGGAACTGATCGTACCGGCACACTCGATCGAGGAAATCTCTACAACGGCGTCGTCATCGCTCATGGCGCTTCAGAAAACGAAGTAGGTTCCAAGCTGGCCGGCG
>JBGGMI010000031.1:0-36679 GCA_041288075.1 Fimbriimonas sp. | reverse complement strand
GCACAGGCTTGGAGTTGGGCAAAACTGGCGTATTGCTTTACTTGCCGCCGCCCTTGCCTTGATTCTGCGATTGGGCGTATTCGTTCGATCCGTTGTATCGACCCGTTGCTCCAATTGCAGCTTGGGCCTGCGGCGGAAGATTCGGGTTCGCAGCGTTCTGTTGAACCTTCTGCTGAATCTCTGTCGAGCTCATTTCTTTGCCTGTGTCGGCAGCATCGCCCTTGCAGCCAATGAGGCAGCACGCGAGAAGAGAAGCGATGAAAATGGATTTGGTCATAAGTTAAACCAGGTCCAGCCTCTGCGGAAGCAAAGGCTGGACACGTTTGTTTCTAGTAGGGGTACCAGCCCTCTCCCGTCCAACCGGCAGCTCGGCCAGCATTGACGTAGATGTTCTTGCCCCACTTAACGCCCTTCTTTCGCATGGTCTTTGCGTGGCCATCGCCAAACACGAACGCCGCGTTGCCAGAGTGGCGATAGCGTGGCTGCATGCCACAGGCTGCCCATGTACCAGCGGTTCCTTGTCCATCGCAGTCGAAGCCATCGGAGATCCGTGCATTGTCCTTGGTCGGGTCAAGCTTGAATCCTGGGCTCACCGAATAGTCTCTGACGCTGTCGGCCCAGTCCCACTGCCATGTGGCGAACTGGAGGTAGCCCCAGGTCGCATCGTTCTTGCCCTTCTCCATCATGACGATCTTTTCGGCAGGATCGTCGAGGACGCTCGCTCCGATGCCCGGCAGCGTTCCACCGTTCCAGTTGTCGGCAAAAAGGTCGAGGTGCACGCCGTAGTTATAGCTCTGCTTCTGAGCCGACGGGCACACCCACATGCCGTCTTCGGCCCACTGCTGCTCGACGCCGGTGGCGCTCTTGTAGGTCTTTCCGTTCTTGACGTACGGATAGATCATGGCGCTCCAGGAAACCTGGTTGTCGCCGATGCCCCACTGGGACTGCGGGAAGATGTCATCGAAGTCGCCCATGTACATCATGAGTCCGAGGCCGATCTGCTTCTGGTTGGAGATGCAGACGGTCTTTTTGGCGGCTTCTTTGGCCTGAGCGAAAACGGGGAAGAGGATCGCCGCGAGGATTGCGATGATCGCGATGACGACGAGAAGTTCAATAAGGGTAAAGCCCTTTCGTTTCATATGATTACTCACCTATAGGAATGGATGTGGACCCTCGGATATCGAGGGAACACGGGTAGATAAGCTCGAGTGGATCGGGCTTCTGCCCGCTCATGCTTTGCACGAGCAGGTTGATAGCGTCCCGGCCCATCTCTGCCAGCGGTTGATAAATCGACGTTAGTTTCGGCGACAGCTCCTCGCAGTATGCGGTGGAGTCGAAGCCGACGACGGACAATTGCTGCGGCACCGAGATGCCTCGCTCGATTGCCTTTTGCATGACGAGTGCCGCCAATGTCTCGTTGTGACCGAGGATGGCTGTGTGTCTGGGGGTTTGGGCGAAGTAGTTGTCTAGGTCGCTTGCGTCCACCAGCTCGCATTCTCCGGCGCGCAGCCCATGTCGACTCATGTGCGAGCGGAACGCTTCCGCCCGAAGGAATGACTCGCTGAATGGGATGTGTGCTTCGTATGCGAAACCTATTTTCTTGTGTCCGAGCTCGACCAGATGATCGATGGCAAGCCCGACGCCCTGATCGTTGTCGCAGGTGACGGACGGGTAGCGGTTGCCGTACTCGGCGGCTCGGGTGTGGATGAGCACCATCGGCACGGAGCAGCGCCGCAGCATCTCACGGTTTTCCTCGGACGGGTGCGTGCTGTACCAGACGAGCCCATCGAAGCGGCCGTCGGACATGGCGTCTTCGGGAGTTTGGCCGAGAAGCTTGGGGCAGAGGGTGATTGAGTAGCCGTTTTCGAAGGCTCCCTCGATAAAGCCGTCCATGAGCGAGGCGAAGTAGCGGGGACCTCGATCGAGCAGCGGACGTTCGAAGCCGACTCCGTGAAGCACCCCGATCATCATCGTCTGCCGCTCGCGGAAGTTGCGAGCCATGATGTTGACGCGGTAGCCGAGGTCGATGGCGGCCTGTCGGACGCGTTCGGCGGTTGCCTCGCTGACCCGGATAGCGGTGGCTTTGTTGTGGAGCACGCGCGAGACAACGGTGGGTGTTACCCCCGCTTTTGCCGCAACTTCGCGCATCGTGACTGACATAGCTTCTTCGCTGATAGATCGCGGCGTCGCGATCCAATGGTTAGTATAACGGTGTACCTACCAAAACCTGACGGGTTTCTTGTGGCTTTTAGTTGGGTTCGTTGGGTTATACGCGGGTTTTGGGGCTTGTGTTGCAGAAGGGACAACAGGGGGCAAGGAGTCAAAGGAGTCTAGGAGTCTTCTGGACCTCGACCCTCGCACCTCGCACCTCGACCCTCGCAAAACTTTTCAGCGGTTGGTTGACAAAAGCCAATTTTAAAACCTACTAGAGTGTGCCCACTCAAAAACAACGTTCCTCATCGCCCCCATCTCCCAGATTCCCCAGCAAAATTACCTAGTATGAAGCAGGGTTCATACATTCATACATTCATACATCACACCACCCCAGACTCCCCTCCTCCCATCCTCCTCAGCTATGCTTTACACGGCATGAAGAAGCTGTGGGGTGGGGCGTTTGCGGAGGGGACATCGGATTTGGTGGAGCGGTATGGCCAGTCCATCGATTCGGACCTGAATTTCTGGCAGGAAGACATCATCGGCTCCGTCGCCCACGCCCGAATGCTCGGCGAGACCGGCATTATCTCGTTTGAGGAATCGCGGACACTGATCGACGGCCTCGAGAAGATCCACGAGGAGGGCCCGGATTCGCTTTCTACCGAGGTGGAGGATATCCATACGGCGATCGAGGTTCGGCTGCGGGAGCTGGTTGGCGATGTGGCGGGGAAGCTGCATACGGCGCGGTCGCGGAACGACCAGGTGGCGACGGATACGCGGCTATACGTCCACAACCGGCTGATCGAGCTGCAGGATTCGGTGAAGGAGCTGCAGGAGGTGTTGCTGGAGGAGGCCGCGAAGCACACCTCTACTATCATGCCGGGCTACACGCACCAGCAGCGGGCGCAGCCGATCACGCTCGGCTTTTATTTGATGGCGCATTTCTGGTCCCTGCAGCGGCACGGGTGGCGCATGGAGCGGCTCATGGAGCTAGCGAACTACTCGCCTTTGGGGGCTGCGGCCCTGGCGGGGTCGGGATTCCCTATAGATAGAGTGTCAACGGCCCAGGAGCTAGGGTTTACGGCTCCGATTCCGAACGCTTTGGACGCCACGTCCGACCGGTCATATCTGATGGACGCGCTGCACGTGTGCGCGATGCTGATGATCGATCTGTCGCGCATTTCGCAGGATCTCATTTTGTTCTCCACAAAGGAATTCGGCTTCGTTCACCTAGGCGACGACGTAACCACAGGCTCCTCGATCATGCCTCAGAAGCGGAATCCAGACATGGCGGAGCTGATTCGCGGGCGAACCGGGCGGGCGATTGCGCACTGGGTGCAGCTTGCGTCGGTAATGAAGGGGCTGCCGCTCGGCTACAACCGGGACACGCAGGAGGACAAACCGCCTTTATTTAGCTCTTTTCGGCTGTCGCTTGACTCGATGGAGCTGGTGCGGCTGATGCTTTGCTCCGCCACCTGGGATGTTTCGCGGATGAGGGCGGCGGTGACCGGGGACTTTTCAACGGCTACGGATTTGGCGGACTTTCTTGCTGCTCGGGGCGTGCCCTTCCGGGAGGCGCATGACTTGATCGGGCGGCTCGTTCGTGGGTGTGTCGAGCGGGGCTGTTCTTTGGAGGACTTGACGCCTTCGGTGTTGGCGGAGATTTGTCCGGAGATTCCGGCGGAGGGGCTAGGGGTTTTGCGGCCGGAGGATTCGGTGGCACGGCGGGAGTCGCTGGGCGGTCCGGGGCCGAAGGCGATGGAGGCTCAGATGGAGCATGCGCGGCGGTTGTTTGGCAGTGTAGGGTTTGCGGCTATCGCGTAGGAGTCGAGGAGTCGAGGGGTCTGGTTTTCGTAACTGTTTATTTTGCCGATCACGTAGACTTTTGCTTATGACTGCAACTCGCATTGCTTGTTTATGTGCCTTGCTGCTCGTTTCGTTTGGCTGCAAGGGCAAGGCGGATATGAGCAAGGCGGAGGCCAATGAGTCGGCTTCGGAGATCGAGGCGATGGTGAAGGGGGCGAATATCGCCGACCCGACTACCTTCAACACCGGTACCGCGGCCAATACCCGGCTGGGGAAGGCGCTTCAGGAGATGATCAAGGAGCGGCAGGCATTGGAGGCGGAGCTGGAGAAGAAGACTGCCGGCGTGGCGGATGAGGGCCTGTTTACCGATGCCCGGATGGGGACGGCGAAGGGGCGCGCGCTTTCGATTTCGGAGGCCAAGGAGCTGCGCAAGGCTGACGAGTGGTATTACCGCGAAGTCGACGACATGATCGTGCGCTTTGGGCGGAAGATGAAGGCGGAGTTCGAGACAGTGCCTCCGAATCTGGCGCAGAATCGAAAGGAGTCGCGCGAGATGAAGGCGAAGAACATGGCCGTTCACGACAGCATCGCGGTTGCTTTGGCGTTTGTCGATAAGGCGAAGCCGAAGCTGGACAAGAAGGGTGGGCTGGTGTTTGCGAACGAGGCTCAAGAGATGAGATTCGGGGAGCTGATCAGCAAGGTCGCGGAGACCTCGGAAGAGCTGACGAAAGCCGTGGAAGACATGACGAAGCGGAAGGAAGCCCAGATGAAGGAAGGGCTTGCGAAGATGAAGGGCTGAGTTTGATAAGATAGCGGCGATGCGATGCCGCGCTTCTCTTTTCGCTATTGCTTTAGCCGCTTGCTCGTTCGGCCAGAACGATGAAGGGTATGGAAGGAAGATTCGGGAATTTACCACCGAGCCTTTCTTTCTCAGCCCGCTCGTCGATCACCTGCCTGTGATGCGCGGGGTGCCTACGCCGGAGGCATTTCTTGGCCACATCGTGGGGGCTCCGGATGTGCTGTCTTATTCGAAGCAGACCGCGGATTATCTACGCCTGCTGGAGAAGTCCTCATCTCGCATCAAGGTGCTGCGGATGGGGGTGAGCGAGGAGGGGCGGGAGATGGTGGTCGCGGTTATCTCCGACGAAGGGAACCTGAAACGGCTGGACCGACTGAAGAAGGTGAACGCGCTTTTGGGCGATCCTCGGCAGATTAAGGGGTCGGCGGAGCCTCTGATCAAGGAAGGATTGCCGATGTATTGGGCGACGGGCGGGATGCATGCGCCGGAGAGTGGGCCGCCGGAGATGGTGATGGAGCTGGCGTATCGGCTGGTGGTTTCGAAGGACCCTCGCATCGAGACCATCCGCAAGAACTCGATCGTGATGCTCACGCCGGTGCTGGACGTGGATGGCCGGGATCGGGTGGTAGACGTTTATAACTACCGCAAGAAGAACCCTTCGAAGGCACCGATTCCGCTCGTGTATTGGGGCAAGTATGTGGCGCACGATGACAACCGCGATGCGACGACGATGGCGTTGCAGCTAAGCAAATCGCTGATGCGGACGTGGCTGGATTTCCACCCGACGGTGATGCACGACCTGCACGAGTCGGTGCCGTACCTGTACATCTCGACGGGCACCGGGCCGTACAACGCCTGGCTTGACCCGCTGACGATCTCGGAGTGGCAGGACATGGCCTATGACGAGATTCAGCAACTGACGGGCTGGGGGATGCCAGGCGTTTGGACGCACAACTTCTACGACGGCTGGTCGCCTTCTTACGGGTTTTATGTGGCGAACGGGCACAACGGGATCGGGCGATTCTATGAGACGTTTTCGGGCGGCGGGGCGGATACGGGAATTCGGTCCTCGGTTGCACAATCGACGCGGGAGTGGTACAGGCCGAACCCACCTTTCCCCCGGGTGCGGTGGTCGATTCGGAACAACGTGAACATGTCTCAGTCGGCGCTTCTGCTTGGCATGCACAAAGTGGCGAGCGAGAAGGAGAAGTTTCTTCGCAACTATTATCTGAAGTCTTCACGATCGATTGCCAAGGCTCGGACGGAGGGGCCGGCGGGCTGGGTGTTTCCTGGGGACGACATTCGGAAGGAGCAGCAGGCGATGCTTTTGCGAGTCTTGCAGGAGCAGGGGTGCGAGGTTCACAAGCTGGAAAAGGAGGCTCTTGGGTTTCCTGCGGGGTCATTTGTGGTGCGAATGGATCAGCCGTATAGCCGAATGGCGGACATGCTGCTGGACACGCAGTATTACAAGCCGACGGACCCGCGGTCTTATGACGACACCGGCTGGACGCTGGGGCCGCTGTTTGGCGTGAAGACAACTCGAGTGTTGGATGTTGCCTTGCTCGATGCCGAGATGAGTGTTGTTGGGCCTATAAGCCCTATCAGTCTTATAGCGCCGGGCACGGTGCTCCCCCGGATCGCGCTGGTGCATACGTGGACGAGCACTCAGGATGAGGGCTGGGCCCGGATTGCTCTTGACCAGATGGGGGCGCCTTATAGGTACGTGTCGGTTCATGAACTGCGGGACACGGAGGATTTGCGAGCGAAGTACGACGTAATTCTCTTCCCACAGACGGGCGGGACGGCGCAGAGCATTGTTTCCGGGCGGCCTATGCTTGGCGATCCTTTGCCTTGGAAGGCTTCCGCTGAGTATCCGAACCTCGGCGGGCCCGACTCCAGCGACGATATTCGTGGAGGCATTGAGCTTTCCGGGATTCTTCACCTGAAGAGATTCCTCGATAACGGCGGCTTGTTGATCGCGATTGGCAATGCGGCCCGGGTGCCGGTGGAGTTTGGGCTCGTGGACGGTGTTTCAGTTGTCGCGCCAGATCAGCTCAACGCGCCTGGCGGAGTGTTTCGCCTGGATCGCGTGGATAAGGGTTCGGTGGTTCTGAGCGGGTATGGGGATGAGACGGCGGGTTACTTCAACGGGAACTCGCTGCCGATGTTTTCTCTGGGTGGCGGTGGCCGGAGGGGGCCGCAGCCGGTGGCAGCGGGACGCTCGAGTGGGCGGGGGTCTTTGACTGATCCGGACGTGATTCAGGGACGCGCGGCGTATTCGCCGAAGGAAAAGCCTGGAGATGTGCCGGAGGCTGGGACCTACAAGCCGCCCGCGAATCCGATGCTGCCACGAGTCTTGCTGAAATTCGCCGACAAAGACAAGCTGATCCTCAGCGGGATGATCGTCGCGCCTGAGGAGCTGGAGGGGAAGGCGGCGGTGGTGCACGCCCCGGCTGGGAAGGGGAACGTGCTGCTGTTCTCGATCAACCCGTTCTGGCGTGGGCAGACCGTGGGATCCTACAACCTGGTGTTCAACGCACTGCGCAATTGGGATCGGCTGAGGTGAGGGGCGAACTCAAGGAGTCTTGCCATGGGTGTACCCTCCGCTCCTCGACTCCTCCACCCTCCCCTGAGGTACAATTTGCCGTTCAACTCCACTGAATCGGACCAGCTATGAAGCGCACGTATCAACCTAACAAACGACACAAGCAGACGACGCACGGATTCCGCGTTCGCATGAAGACGACCGACGGACGGAACGTGCTGCGCCGCCGACGCACCAAGGGCCGCGCGCGAGTCGCCTGGTAAAAGGGCCCTCCAAGACTCGTTTCGAAGAGATTTTCACCCAGGGGAAGCGGGTCGGCGGAGAACTTGCTCGACTGAACTCACTTCCCGGAAAGGGACTCCTGGGGATCGCCACATCGAAGAAGATCGGCGTCACTCCCAAACGAAACCAGGCCAAGCGCAGGTTTCGAGAAGCTATCCGACTCCAATCTCTCGCTTCTCCCCAACTGGATTACGTGCTCATTGTGAAAGCAGACGCCGCCAACGCATCCTTCGAGCGTATTCAACTAGAGGTGCGAACGCTGTTCGACGAGACGAGGCGAAGATGGGCAGACGAATTGGAGTTTTCTTGATCCGATGCTATCAAAAAGGCTTCGCCTGGATGCCACCCACATGCCGCTACACCCCCAGTTGCAGCCACTACACCCTCGAAGCCGTAGAACGTTACGGATTGATGAAGGGCAGTTGGATGGGAATGAAGCGCATCACAAGATGCCACCCCTTCCATCCCGGCGGCCACGATCCCGTCCCTTGACATCTTCTAACCCTCCCATCCTCCGGCCCTCCGATCCTCCAAATGAGCAAACCCAACCCTAAAGGCAATTTCCTCCAGACCTTCCTGATCATCACAACCTTGTGGATGGGCTACGTTCTGTTCTTCCAGGGACCGAAGGGTCCAGAGGTTGTCCAGACTCCTGAACAGATCTTCGCAGAGCTCGTTAAGCAGAACCAGCAGTTGATGGACAGCACCATCGTGCGGACGGCAAATGCCTACGATCACAAGCTGCAGGAACAGCTCAAGGCGAAGACGATCACGCAGGACAAACTGGACGAGCAGCAGCTCGCCGCCGCGGTCCTCGTCGCAGACACCCAGCGAAAAGCCGCGCTCGTCCGAAATGACACCAATCGGCTCCGCCTGTCCTACACGACCCTTAAGAATTACAAGAAGGCCTTCGAGAACACGCCGCTCTGGACCAAGCAAGTCGATGTCCCCGACGACAAGCGAAGCGAAAGCACCGCCTGGACGCCCAAAGAGCTTCACGAGCGAACCTACGAGGAGCTGAACAAGCGCAACCACGACGAGCTCGTCTACGGAGCCCTTCCTGGCTTCGCCATCATCGACTTCCTGGTGGGCCTCACCGGCCATCAACAGGCATTCAGCTACGCCTTCGCCTGTTTCCTTCTCGCGCTCATCGTTCGAACGCTCATCTTCCCGCTCGCGCAAAAGCAGCTCATGTTCTCGCGCCAGATGGGCCAGCTTGTGCCGCTCACGAACGAGGTGCGGGCCAAGTACAAGGACGACCCGCAGCAGCAGCAGGTCAAGGTCATGGAGATCTACAAGGAGTACGGCATCAACCCGCTTGCGGGCTGCTTCCCCGCGCTTCTGCAGATGCCTCTCTTCTTGACCGTGTACCAGTTCATGCTGCACTACCAGTTCGCGTTCCAGAAGGGCACCTTCCTCTGGATCAACCCGAGCGTGTCGCAGATGACAGGCGGTTGGACGGCCCCCAACCTAGGCGAGCTCGACTATCCGCTCATCCTCATCTACGGTGTCACGATGCTCGCCTCGACCCTGCTCGCGCCGATCAGCGACCCGAGCCAGGCCAAGCAGCAACGCATGATGAGCATCGGCATGAGCATCATGTTCACCGCCTTCATGTTCTTCTGGCCCCTCCCCTCCGCGTTCGTCCTCTACTGGACCTTTACGAACCTGCTTTCCATGGCCCAGTCGCTGCGAGCGTACAAGCTGCCGATGCCTCCGCTCCAGAAGGTGAATGCGGCGGGCGGCGGCGTCTATCCGAAGAGCGCGGTCGGTGGCAAGTGGATGAAAATGATGGAGGAGTTCCAAAAGCAGGCTGCCGAGCAGCAGGCTGCAGACCCTAAGAATGGCGGCGCGAAGCCGGGTACCGGACAGGTCATCTCAAACGGGGAAGTCAAGACTGGCACGCCGGCCAAGCACAAGCCTAAGAAGAGGAAGTGAGGAAGGAGGCCAGGAGTCTAGGAGTCGAGTTCGACTTCCCAGCACCTTTAATCCTTCCTTTTATCCGCCTTGCTTCCTTGATCCGCGTCGGTGATTGCCGCTGGAGCGTTTTTCTGTGCTCCCGCGAGCTTTGTGTTCGCTTCGAACTCTGGCTTCTGTGCGTCGGTGCTGGCGCAACTCGCCGCCAGCTCGAACGTGTGCTCTCACTCGTGGCTCCGACCGCTGTTTGACGCGAACGTCCGCTCCGCCCGAAGCGCGAACTCGGTGTTCGGAAGAGCGACGCTTAGGTGCGTGAGTCCTTCGGGTATCGGCAGACTTGCGGCGATTTTCAGCCCGGACCTTATCGCTGCCGGCCGAATGGCGGCGCTTCTCCGAGCGCTCGCGCCGCTCCACCCTTGCCTTTGAATGAGCGGATTTCTGCCGGTCCTGTCGAGCTTCACGGTTCTCTTTTTGTTCGCGAATCCTTTCGGCGCGTCTCTCTCGCTCGCGCTCCAGCGCCTCTTCTCGATTCTGGTGCGCATCACGGACTCTGCGAGCAACAATACGCTGTTGGTCCTCCTGCCTTTCGCGAATCTCTCGGCGGCGGTGTGCTTGCGCCTCTCTTCGCCTGATGGCATCTCGACGAGTCTGTTCATCCCGCTGTTGTGGTTCACTCACTTGCGCCATTCGCTGAGCGCGGCCGCTGGTCCAGCGAGTATCGCCGCTAGATACGACGCGAACGGTCGGACGGATCCTAAAGCGCTGGTCTTCCGGTATCCAAATCGTGCGAGGAGCGCTTCTAAACTCGTTCGAAACGAAGTGGGGGTTCTTCTTGTTCTTGTACCAGCCGAGGTGTAGGGCATTGTCGTGGCGATCGTCGGCGAACACATAGATTGGCTGTCGCACGACGCGAACGGGGGACCATCGGGTGACGACTGGACGCTGAATCCGCCAACTCGTGGAGTTGCTCGCCCAGAGAACTCGGCTAGGTTCGAACACGGGGGCGATGAACCGCCAGTCGGCCCGAGGAGCCGGCAAAACCGATACGTAACGAACGGTGGTTCGTGGCGGCACATACACGGGCTCGAACGTGTTTGTGTAGTAGACAGGCTCGACGTTCATGCCGAACATCCGGTTCTCGTACAGGGCCTCTTCGACGGGCTGGCCCGTTTCTTGGCTCTCGACCATTGCTTGGGCGATCTCGTGCCAGTTGTAGCCTGCTCTTCGAAGTGCGTAGAGCTTGTCTTGTCCGACGCCGTATCGATCGCTGAATTCATCGGCCCAGATGTAATCCGCTTCAAGTTGTCTCGTTCTTACGAGCGTCGAATAGACCGGCTGCGGAACTCGGCTGTAGCCTGCGATCTGGTTCCAGCCCATGCCGGCCGACTGCATGCCGTAAATCTGATAGGGGTCTGCGTTTCCGAACGCGCCCATCGCCAGGGCCGGAGCCAGGTCGTAAACGCTGGAGCCCGTGGTCAGTTTGGCCATCAGGACCATGTTGGGATCGATGCCGAGGCGGTCGGCGAGAATCATCGCGCCGACCGTTTCGATCAGATCCTGAGTGTTTTGAGCTTTTGCAGGAGCGGGGATCAGCCCGACTCCGGTGATGGCCAATGCGGCCACCGCCATTCTTCTCATTTTCATTCTGGATTCACCTTCTCTCGGGTTTAGTGCTTGCCGTGCCCCTTGGCTTTGCCTTTGGCCTTGTTCTTGTAGTGGCCGAGCTTCTTGCCGTTGGAAGACGGATGAGACTTCGTCGTCGAATAGGTCTTCTTTATCGGCTGCGCTCGCCAAGTGGTGGGGCGAACGACTTCATTTCGCCAGGTAGGGCTGATCCGCTCGACTTGCCAAGTCGTCGGTACGGCTCGGTTCTGGCGCCAGCTAGCGACTCTTCGCGATACGGTGGAATTCGAGACCTTGTAGTGTTGAGCAACCGTGTTCCAGTTGTGCCACTGCTGGTAACGAGCGGCGACGTTGAAAATGCTCACGCCGGCTTCTCTAGCGATGACAGCGGTTCGGCCGATTTGCTCCCAGTTGAAGCCCATCTCACGAAGCCTATTGACCTGGCTCTGATTGAGTCCGAACTTGGTCTGATAGGTGTTTCGCCAGACAGAATTCGGGTCGAGGTTTCCACTGTTTCGGAGCACGACATATCGATCTTGCGGAATACCTACCCGGGTCGCGACCTGGTCCCAAGGCATGGTCTGGCGAAGTTGATAGATCTGCTGCGGAGTGTACGTCGGTGCGTACTGCTGCATGGCGATGGCGGGGGCCATTCCGAAGATGTCGGCGCCGGTCGAGCCGCCAAGCGCTCCAAGGATTCCGCCCGAGTCGATGCCGAGCTTCTCTGCAAGAAGCATGATGGCGATCTGCTGGATCATCTTGTTGTCGATCTGGGCCGAAGCCTGAGTAGGTGCGGCTACAATTCCAAGGGCCGCAACGGCTCCAATAGCGAGTTTTTTAAGTGTCATTTTGCTCTCCTAATTTGTTAGACGACCCAGTAAAAATATCGGCTCACTCTTTCCGCCATCCGACTCATGAGCCGCTTCGTTGCACCTGGGACTTTGGCCAGATAAACCAGGTGATGACGAGGGCTACGAAGGCGATTCCGCCGAAGATTGCAGCTACTTGTGCGGATTCGAGCACGATCCGGGTGAACAGGTAGAAGTCGAGCGAGAGTGCGACGGCGAGGGGGAAGAGGCCGATCGTGATGAGCAGCGTGGAGCGCTTGACGAGCTTGTCGGTGACGCTGTGGGGCTCGGTGATGCGGTGGTACGCGGCCGGGGCGATGAGCAGCAGGATGCCGGTCAGAGTGAGTGTCGTGGCGGCGAGGTGGATGTGCTTTTCGAATTCGGGCAGCTTTGAGAACTTCTCCTGGAAGACGGCGATGAGTTGGAAGCCGAACAGAGCTTGAATGCCAGGAAGGATCATGCGCGCCTCCTCCTGGATGTTCGACATCTGCTTCTCAAGGCTCAGTTCTTCTCTCTGGCTCGCCACCGAGGGAATGAAGCCTTGAATTCGGGAGTTGTTCCCGGGAAAGCGCAGCGTGGCTGCGCTGGCCCGGATGCGCAGCGTGGCTACGCGTTCCCTCTAGTCTCCTGTCAACTCCACAGTTCCCTGTGGAAGCGGCGCCGCCTTCTTGTGCCAGCTCATCCAATAATCTGGATCCTCGATCGCCAGCGCGTTCGCGGTGATCTTGAAGGGGTGGAAAGTGTCGACCATCACGGCCAATTCCTCCGTGAATTTCGCGCCGAGCGATGCCTCGACCGCCCCTGGCTGGGGCCCGTGCGGGATTCCAAGCGGGTGCAGGGTGATGCTCCCCTCCTCGATTCCCTTGCGGGAGCCGAATTTATCGTTGCAGTAGTAGAGGACCTCGTCCGAATCGACGTTCGAATGGTTGTAGGGCACGGGAACAGCCTGTGGATCCCAGTCGAGCATTCGCGGGCAGAAGCTGCAAACCACGAAGTTGTGTCCGGCAAAGGTCTGGTGGATGGGCGGAGGCATGTGGAGACGCCCGGTAATAGGCTGGAAATCCCGAATGTTGAACGCGTACGGATAAACGTAGCCGTCCCAGCCCACGACGTTGAAGGGATGGAACGGATACGTGTATAGCGTAAGGCGGTTTCGCGCCCTGATCAGCACCTGGGAGGGTTGCCGCTGGTCAAAGACCGGCAGTTCGGCGGGAGCGCGGAAATCTCGCTCCTTGAAAGGCGCATGCTCCAGGAGTTGGCCGTATTCGTTGCGATACCGCTTCGGCACCTCGATCGGGCCATAGCTAACGATCGCCAGCATTCGAACGGGAAGGCTCTTGAAAACCAGCCTGTAGGTGCAGCCACGCGGGATCACGAGGTAGTCGCCGGGCACGAATTCGACTGTGCCGAATAGTGACTCCAGCGTCCCTTCACCATCATGGATGAACAGGCACTCGTCTCCATCCGCGTTTTTGAAGTAGTGCTCCATCTGCTCCGCGACGAGCACCTGGTTCCACTCCAGATCCTGGTTCCCCAGCAGCAGCACGCGACCGGTTACCGCATCTCCGAAAGGCTCCATAAGGCGGGTCTTCAGGTGCCGATGATGCAAGGGGCCGTCTTCCAGATAGACCGGCTTGACGCTGCCTCGATCCTCCCATCCCGACACTTCCGTGGGCGCGTAGTGATAGTAAAGCGTCGACATAGGCCCGCTGAAGCCCCGGGTCGAAAAGAGCTCCTCGGCATAGAGGGAGCCGTCCGGCTTTCGGAATTGGATGTGGTGTTTGCGGGGTAATTGGCCGAGGTGGTGGTATCTGGGCATCTTTGCTCCTATCTGTGCGAATTACCTGTTATTCTACTTTTGCGGCGATGAGCGGACTTGCACCCTAATGGTGCGAAGCATAATTGCCAATATCCTTAATGTAGGGCTCGATAACGGGTCGTATGGCAGAAAAATGGCACGATAGGGGCGACCCTTCCCACGCAAAGCCAAGGGTCTCGCAAGAGACAGCCGGTTACCTGTCTGGAACGCAAGAGAAGACTATGCGCATTTCAGACACAGAGATTAAAAAGATCCTCGAGCACCCGGAACCCGCGGAGCTCGCCGAGGCAATCGTCAAGATCGAGGAAGCTCGAGTCCGCCAGCAAGATCAGGACATGGTTCGTGAGCTAACCGCTTCCGTGACCGCCATGCCAGATCGCGAGGCAATGATCAGCGAACTCAAGGCCCGCATCGAAGCCGGCACCTACGCTCCAACCGCCGAGGACATTGTCCAGGGCATGGTGCGTCGAGCCATCGCCGACCACGTTCGCTAGATTTAGAGCTAGCGCCTGAGCACGTCGAAATCGAGGACGACAATCGGGCAACCTGAGGCGGGATCAGTTCTGCGGACACAGGAATCGAGCGAGTTACTATTGACTCTCTCGCTCGATCGACTGATCTCCTTTGCCGGTCATTCTGAAAAGGCGCCAACCGTAGCGCGTGTCACAATGATTGTGTGTGCGGCATTGCTGGATATGTCGGTCCGCGGAACGCGGTCGAAGTGGTTTTTGATCAACTGAAGAGGCTGGAGTACCGGGGCTACGACAGCGCCGGCGTCGCCTATCCGGAGAACGGCCATATCGAGGTCGTCAAGCGTGCGGGCAAGCTGAGCGAGCTTCACAAGCTACTGGAAGAGGAGCCTCGCAACTCGCACATCGCCATCGCGCATTCCCGCTGGGCCACTCACGGCGCTCCCAACGATGTTAATGCGCATCCGCACTACGACGCCTTCGAAGAGATTGCGATCATCCATAACGGCATCATCGAGAACTATCTCGAGCTTCGAGAGGACCTGATTTCCAAGGGCCACAGCTTCCACTCCCAAACGGATACGGAGGTGGCGGCGCACGTCATCGGCGAGGAGTATGCGAAGGGCGTACCCTTGGAAGAGGCGGTCAGGAAGGGCGTTCAGAGGCTTCGCGGGGCTTACGCGCTGGTGGTTCTCTCAAAGAAGGAGAAGGACAAAGTGGTTGCCGCTCGAAACGCCTCACCGCTCGTTATCGGGCTAGGCGAGGGCGAGAATATGCTGGCGAGCGATATCCCCGCTCTCCTCCCCTACACCCGCGAGGTGATCATTATGGAGGAGGACACGGTTGCCTGCATGACGCGGGAAAAGGTCTCCATCGTCGACCTGGACGGGCGGGAGCAACCGGTTGTGGCGATCCATATCGATTGGGACTTAGCAGCCGCTGAACGGGGCGGATACGAGCACTTCATGCTCAAAGAGATCCACGAGCAGCCGCAGGTGATCAAACAGTGCATCGCGGGGCGAATCGACGAAAAGAACCGCGTGCGACTCGATCAGGTGTTCTCGGAGCATGTGTGGACCGAAGTCGACCGCGTGAACATCATCGCATGCGGCACCGCTTACCACGCCGGCCTCATGGGCAAGCACCTTTTTGAGAAGATGCTTCGGCTGCCGACGGACGTGTATTACTCGTCGGAGTTTCGCTATGGGGATCCGGTGCTGTCGCCGAAGTCCTTGGCGATCTTTATCAGCCAATCGGGAGAAACCGCCGATACCCTGGCAGCATTGAGGCTTTGTAAATCGCGGCGAATCCGCACACTTGGGATCGTGAATGTCATCGGCTCCTCCATTGCCCGCGAGTGCGATCGGACGATCATGACGCAGGCAGGACCGGAGATTTCGGTTGCGAGTACGAAGGCTTACACAGCTCAGGTGACGGTGCTCACCCTGCTGGCGTTGTATATCGCTCAGCTCCAGGAAATGCCAGGCGTGCGGGTGGAGGAGCTGGTTCAGGAACTTCAAAAAATGAGCGAGTTGGCTCAAGAGGCATTGAAGCTCGAGGACGAGATCAAGGTCATCGCCGAGAAGCACAAGGACATGCCGCTCGCGTTTTTCTTAGGGCGAGGGGCGGATGCGAATGTGGCGCTGGAAGGTGCCCTGAAGCTGAAGGAGATCGCTTACATTCCAACCCAGGAATCGCCTGCGGGTGAGATGAAGCACGGGCCGCTTGCTCTGGTGCATCCGGGAGTGGTAGCGGTGTTTGGGTCCACCGATCCTGAGATTAGGGACAAGGTTGTGAGCAACATGAAGGAGATTCAGGCTCGCAGCGGCACGGTGCTTGCGATCACTACGGAGGACGACCACATCATCGAGAAGTCGGCGGACGAGGTGCTGCGCATTCCTGGGACGAAGTCGGCGTTTTTGAATGCGCTGCTTAGCATCATTCCGATGCAGCTCTATGCATATCACGTTGCGCGGCTGAGGGGTTGTGAGATCGATCAGCCGAGGAATTTAGCGAAGTCAGTAACGGTAGAGTAGCTCGTTGTGCCTCCATCCGTGGAGGCATCTCCTCCGTGTGGACACAAGCCGAGTTGGTGACGGTGGAGTAGGCTAGCCGGAGGAGATGCCTTCACGGATGAAGGCACTACAGTTTTGTCTAACCCTATCGCTCTTGTTACAGGATCGCTACCGCCTGAAGTGTGCGGCGTCGGCGACTATACGTCGCGGCTGCACGCGGAGCTCGATGGGGTCGATCTCGTGCACGTGCCGATCCGCAGAGCCTACGAGAGCGCGCTGTTCGATATCTTTCAGGGCCGGGAACTCGTGCATATCGAGTATCCGACGGAGGGGTGGGGGAATAGCTTGCTTCCGTCCTTTCTACCGCTCGCGAAAAAGCGATGTCTCCTTTTGCTGACGCTCCATGAGTGGAGCCAAATGAATCGAATTCGGAGAGCGAGCATCTTGCCGCTGGTTTCTCGGGCGGATGGGTTTATCTTCGTCTCGGAGCAGGAGCGGGAGCACTTTGCAGCGTCCGCGCCCAAAGCGGCCCGGCAGAAGCCTAGCTGGGTGATCCCTATCGGTGTGAATCTCGAAGTGCCGTCCTTGACGGAGGAGGAGATATTGGCGAAGCGGGCCGAACTCGCAGGTGAGCCCTTCCTGACGCACTTCGGCTTCATCCACGCCGGTAAGCAACCCGAAAAGCTGCTGGACACCGTCGAGGCATTGAAGAGAAAGGGCAAGAACCCCCACCTCGTGTTCATCGGAGACTTTCAAAAGGATAAGACGGCCGAGAAAGAGGCGTTCCAGGCCCTCCTCCATTCACGCGGCTTGGCCCCACTCGTTACGATGCTTGGCTTCGTGCAAGATGACCGAGAGGCGGCCCTGATCATGGCTGCCGCCGATGCAAGCATTTCTCTATTCGAAGACGGCCTCTCGCCCCGCCGAGGCTCCTTTTGGTATGCCACTCAACACGGCCGTCCCGCGATCACCACTGAGCCTGTAGGAGAGGGTCCGGAAAACTTCGGCGAGCTGACGCAGTTTCTCAAGCCGCCCCAAGTTCACTTTGTGCGGGCAGGCGCGACGGGCCAGCAAATCGCCGACGTCATCGAATCGCTGCCGCCCTACAAGCCAAAGAAGCACGCACCCATCCCAGTGCCAACTTGGCGCGATATCGCCACGCGCCACAAAGCCGTCTACAGAGAAATGCTTGGGAGAGGCTAGAAGAGGGAGCATCCATGCTCCAGCCAATGTTTCCACCGAATCCGTGGTGACTCCGCCTGCAATCTTACCCCTTTCCGTGACCGATACGCGGCTACGGAGCCAACTGGGCCGTTAGCCCCACGGCTCATTCATGTACCAATTGCCGCATCTGATCCAAGCGTGCTTGAGGTTCAGGATAGCCGGTGAGTTTCGCCTCCTTCTTGCTCTGGCCCTCTAGAATGGCCTCTAAAGCCTCCATCCCAGCCCTTGAATCGCCCGTCAGTTCGGTGGCCGTGCGGTCGCACCAAAGCTCGACATGCAAGCTGCCCCGATGTGATGCTCGCATCATTGACCCTATTCCTGACCAGGTCAAGCCTAATAATCCTAAACCCGCCCAGGTCTGCGTCCCCCAAGGCTCCAGGCGCAGTAAGACGCACGCGCAAGCGATGGAGATACACGCTAGCACCCAAGCAAAGCGACGCCATCCGGCCAAACCCTCTGATTTGCTCCTCTTCAAATCGACCGCATGCGCCACCTCATGAGCGATCATCCATTGAATTGCCGGGGCATCCAACTTATCGAATGACGCTTGTGTAACGAATATCTTGTTGCTGTGAAGGATGGCAGTGACGTGCTTCTTTCCAAAACCGCCCGTGAGACGGTAGACAGGCTTCGCCGGAACGGCCGCTCGCTCGCAAATCTCTTTCGCGGCGGTCGTCCAAGGGTCATCCTTGGGAGCAGACTCGGGCTCGTACATTTCTCGCATTGGTAGGAGCACGCAGTTTGTGAGCGCAGGGATAAAAAACATGAAGGTGAGCGGCATTCCGTTCAGCCTATAACCAGATGCCTCACCTATCGCAAAAGCCAAGATGTCCAGGACCAAGCCACATATGGCGAAGGGCCACAGCCGCGCTGCATATCTCAAGTAGCCCATTGCTCTTCCAGAAGTGTACAGCCGGGCAGGACGGGTTATTTGCCGAGCTGTACACAATGGTTCCGCAAGCGTCAATCACTTAGGGGCGTATTCCTGTTAACATAGCCTCTATGTCCGCCACAAGTCTCGAGACGTGCGAAGGCAGCCTTCGTACCGTTGACCTTGCCCACTTCCAGGCACAGTTCGAAGCCGATCCCCGCTTCCGGCAGGCGATGAACGCCGTTTGCACCACGCCGGTGCACAAGGTCGCGGTGAACCGGCGAACGGCTGCGCAGATCGACCACAGTTTCAGCCTGCACCTCCCCGAAAACCCGGTCACCGCCCAAAAAGGCAGCGGGCGATGCTGGATGTTCGCGGCCCTCAACACCTTCCGAACCAAGGCTGCGACCACGATGAATGTCGAAGCTTTCGAACTGAGCCAGAACTACACGATGTTCTGGGACAAGCTGGAGAAGGCGAATTATTTCCTCGAATCCATCCTCCAGACACTCGACGAACCCGTCGGAAGCCGCCTCCTCGACTGGATGCTTGCCAACATCATCACCGATGGCGGGCAGTGGGACATGTTCGTCAACTTGATCAACAAGTACGGCGTCGTGCCCAAGTCGGTAATGCCCGAAACGGAGAGCAGCTCCAGCACGGGCAACATGAACTATCAAGTCACGTACATGCTGCGTGACTATGCGGTTCGCCTGCGAAAGGCTGCCGCGAACGGTGCCGAAGCGGACAAGCTGCGGAAGCAAAAGGACGGCTATATGTCCGAGGTCTACCGTATGCTCTGCATCCACCTCGGCGAGCCTCCGACGGACTTCCAGTGGCAGTGGCGGGACAAGGACAAGCAGTTCCACCGCGCGGGCAAACTCACGCCGACCGAGTTCTATGAGAAGTACGTTGGCTACAACCTCAACGACGTGGTCTGCCTCATCCATGACCCACGACCGGGCCACCCGCTGAACGCGACCTACACGGTCAAGTTCCTCGGCAACGTTGTCGGCGGACGGCCGACCGAGTACCTGAACACCGATCTGGACACGATCAAGCAAGCCGCCATCAAGCAGATCGAAAGCGGCGACTCCGTCTGGTTCGGCTGCGACGTCGGCAAGTTCCTCGATGGCGAGGCGGGTGTTATGGACACCTCCCTCTTCGAATACGACCTCGTCTACGGCTGCAAGCCCGAGATGGACAAGGCCGAGCGCCTCATGTACGGCCACTCGCTGATGACCCACGCGATGGTGTTCACCGGAGTCGATGTCGCTGAAGACGGCAAGCCCACCAAGTGGCGAGTCGAAAACTCATGGGGCGACACCCGCGGCGAGAAAGGCTGGTTCCAAATGTCCGACGCCTGGTTCGACGAGTTCACCTACGAGGTCGTCGTCCACAAGAACCACGTACCCGCGAAGGTGCTGGAAGCGCTGAAGAAGGACCCGATCGAGCTGGAGCCGTGGGATCCAATGGGCTCTCTAGCGCTGTAGTGCCCCTATCCCTGGGGGCATCTCCTCCGGAAACCTGATCTCGGAGGAGATGCCTTCACGGATGAAGGCACTACGTGGCTTACTGCTTGACGTCCCTTCTGGGGCGCTCTGCCGTATCTGCGAGGGTCGCCGCCGTGAGATAGAACAGCTTGGCGGTGTTCGCAATCTTGTCGAAGTTGATCTTCTCGATTGTGTCGGTGGTTTGGTGGTAATCCGGATGGAACCCGGAGAATAGGAACGCAATGGGGATTCCGTTCTTGGCGAATTGATAGTGGTCGCTTCGCGTGTACACATCTTCGCCGTCGTACTTGAACTTGAAGCCAATGTGCTTGTTGGTGTCGATGATCGTGTTGTGCAGATCGGTCGAGATGCGCTTGCTGCCGACGAGACGGATGGTGTCGATGTTCTCTGACTCAATGTCCATCCGGTTCCGGTCTCCGTTCTGAGCGCCAACCGAGTTCCGGCCGACCATGTCCATCTGTAGCTCGGCGATCATTTTGTCGTGAGGGAAGAGGGGATGGTCGGCGTAGTACCCGGAGCCGATCAGGCCCATTTCCTCGCCGCAGAACGCCATGAACAGCAGGCTCCGCTTTGGTTTCTTACCGTTGTCGTGGAACGCCTTCGCGACCTGCAGCAAGGCGGTGGAGCCGGAGCCATCGTCGTCGGCGCCTGCATACACCTGGCCTCCCGACACGCCGAGGTGGTCGAGGTGCGAGCCGAGGCCCACAATTTCTTCCTTCAGCGTCGGGTCGGTTCCTTCCATGAGACCCACAACGTTCGGGACATTGACTGCACCCGATTCCACCTTGGCAATGATGCGCACGAAGTCCGTACTTACTCGCAACGGTTGAGCTGAAGGGCCGCTTCCGCTGGTCTCCTTAATGTCAACACTTGCCAGCAGCTCGTTCGCGGCGGCAACGCTGATCGCACCGATCGGAGCTCTCGCGGGTGCATCTCCAGTGGGGGCCGTTCGGCGGACTGTGTATTCAATCATGGGCACGCCGGATTGGACGTAAAGAATGGCTGCCGGTCTAGCTCGGCTGATTGCGCTGCGAAGACGGCTGCTTGGCTTCTCGGTCTTCACCACGACGATCCTCTTGGCCAGGTCGGCCGGATCGACGCCGATGTCATCCCCCGTTGGGTTCAACTCCACCACCACCGCCGTGGCATCCAGCGGGGCGGATATGGATGTCATGCGGAAGGTGCTGCCGGCCCTGATCACTTTGCCATTGCCGATAAAGCGAATTTCGCTCCCCTCGTCCACGAAGTTCGAGCGCCAGAACGGCACATTCTGGAAATAGGTGCCATTGTCGCCAACCGGCTTCAGGCCAAATTCTTTAAAACGGGCAGCCATGAAGTCGGCTGCTTTCTGGAAACCGGGCTGCCCGGTGCCACGTCCCATCGTCTCCGGTCCAGCGAGATAGCCGAGGAACCTCTTGCCGTCAGCAGGCTTGATCGAATCAAAGCCCTTTTTCCAGGCTGCGGGGGGAGGGGTCGCGCCCGGGTATTGGGCATAGAGGACGCAAGCGGCCAGAGTTGCGAAGGGCCAAGCGGAACGGAGAGTAGGCATGCTTCATCTATTTACGCAGATTTGCGCCGACAGATGTTGTGCGGGCCCAAAAAAGGTGCACAAGAGGAGTCGAGGAGTCAAATAGACTCCTCGACTTATTCTCTCCCTAGAAGCGGACGCCGACGTAGGCGCCGAAGCCGTTAAGCTCCGCTCGCTCATTTCCAAAGAACTTCGCTTCGACGAAGAGCGGGAACTGGGCTGTCTGGAAATCGTGGCCGATGCCGAGCTGGTAGCCGAACCGCGCTCGATCTTCGACGCCAAGTCCAACGGGGCGGCGGCTGAAGCTGACACCGACGCCAGCCGTCACGTAGAAGTTCTGCAGGTGGTGAACGTAGTTCACGAGCAGCGGCACGATGCGGAAATTGTTTCGGGATGCGAAGTCGAGTGATACCGTCACCTGGTCCATGGCACCCGACATCGTCATCCGGTCCATGACTTTGTATTCGACTCCGGCCGAGAACCAGCCGCTGCCGCCGGCGCGGGTATTCGAATCCGTCGGCATGAAGAGGCCTGCTCGGACCGACAACCCGACAGGCTTAACGTCTTGAGCAACGGCGCAGGCAGCCAACACTGCCAATCCGGCTCCAACAGCAATTCTTCCAATCTTGTTATTCATATGAATTCCTCCCTGAAATGGGCACCGGAACCAGAATAGCAGTGATGAAGGCTACTACGCTAGTCGTGAAGCTTACGGAATGATAGTTCCGTCGATGATGCCCTGAACGGCTTCGCGCACCTGAGCCCTCGCGGCGTCCGGATAGCCCGCGCTGAAGTTCGCAAGCCCAAGGGCGTCTTCCTTGAAGCCGAGCGCCATAGCGGAGGTCGGATCGCCCTGCTCAAAGGCTTGGATGCCGGCTTTGAACAGACCTCCAGAATGAAGAACGACGCCTCCGAGCACTTCCGGTGTGCCTACTGGCAAACCCGGCACCGAGCGAAGTCGGAATGCCTGGACGCCAGTGACACCCTCGAGGGCGGTATGAACCCCGGCATAGGCTCCATCAACGACAACGACGAAAGCATCCACGCCTTCGTCCAGCAAAGCCTCAGCCGCTTGCTGCCCGAACGAAGGTGTGTCGAAGTCCGGAGTTGTTTCGATCATCAGAGTCGCAGCGGCGTTCGCGTCCACAGCTCCGTGCAGGACTGCGGCCCGGACGGCGGCTGACTCGTCTTCCTGCAGAATGAGGCCAACCTTGCCCGTCGGGCTCGTAAGGGCGGCCATGTAGCCCAGCACGTAGCCGATCTCGCTGTCACTGAAGCCGAGCGACCGCCAGTTTGGTCCGAACTGCGAGCCGTTCGTTTGGATGAAATTCACGCCAGGGAACCTCGCGCTCACATTCGCCATCGCAGCGGTGAACTCGCTGCCGTGCGCGATCACATAGTTGTTGCCCGCGCTCGCCATCGCCTCCAGCGCGGCGATTTGGTCGGCGGGACCGACGTTTTGGGTCATGGACGTCAGATCGCCGGCAGCACGAAGCTCTTCGAGTCCCAGAGCGGCCGATTCATTCCAGCCGCCATCGTTTGCCGATCCGGAAAGGACCAGGCCAACGCTGGTGCCTCCAATGGGAAACGAATCGGAGCCGGCGCAGCCGATAGCCAGCACAGCGAATGCGAGGAGAGCGAGTTTCTTTTTCACTTCGGAACTATTGTAACGGCATTCGTATCTGCCTTCAAGGCCGCTTTGATGAGCAGGCGCAGGCAGAAGATCACTGCGAACAGACCGATCTCATTCCAGCGACCGAGAGTGAGAGCCTTCAGCAGCGTCCCCGCGAGCATGAGGGACATGGCGAAGAGGAGCGCGTTGGCGAGATACCGCCTTGCCGCGTCCGGACCTTTCGTCGCGGCCACCCAAAAAGCGATCGCGCATGAGAACGCAATGATGAGAGAAGCCGCGGCGTTGATCAGGACGGCTGCGGTGCGGATGTTCCTTCTCCGGGTGCCTTGTCCGCTCGGTCGATCTCCATTTGCAGGAAGAAGTTCAGCACGGTCCTCAAGATTACAATCGCCGCGAGCTGGCCGATTTCGTCCCACGTGGGAGCGATGGTGGTTCGCAGGATGTCCCCCGCGAGCATGAACTCGAGTGCGAGGGCGAGCCATCGGCCAAAGGAGAGGCGGATACTCTCCTTCGCATGCTCGTCATCGCCCTTCGTTAACAGAAGGATCACTCGCCAAAGCGCCTGAATCGCGGCGACCATCACGATAAACGCCGCTCCCGCCTCGACACAGATGGCGAGAATGCGCGTTGCTTCTTCTACGTAGTCCAGCATTAGCTCTCTAGTTGCGAGAGCTTAGCACCTCTATGCAGCGTAGCCAAAGAATCGGCGGGCGATTTCGAGCTGCTGCTCATCTCCTTCGGTGTTCACGCTGACGATGTACACCTTGTCCGCCGTCTCGGCCGATGTCTCGTCCTCATGCTCTTGAATGAGGGCGTTCGTCGCTTCCACCGGCACTCCGAACCCGAGGCTGGCACCGACTGCTTCCTCCTCGGCCATGGGCTCGACGTTATTTGAGACCTGCACGCAGTGCGCGGGAATTCCGCTTCCGATCAGGTCTTGCGCGGCAGCTTCTGCCTCGGCGCGCGAGGCGTAGGTGGATTGAACGTAAGTCTCCATGGGCGGGAATTGGACTTCGCGAGCGGCCTCGGGAGTTCCCGCGCCGGTATCCTTTGTCAATGCCCGAGCTGTTGCTGGAGGTTGGTGTGGAGGAGCTGCCGGCCACGTTTGTTCGGAAGGCCACCTCCGACCTTGCCGACCACCTGAAGAAGTCCCTTACCGAAGCCGGGATCTTGCCCGAGGACGCGGTGATCACCGCAATGGGCACGCCTCGCCGGCTCATCGTGGGCATCTCCAACGTGCTCGATAGGCAGGAAGATCAGGTCAAGGAGCAGCGCGGACCTGGGTTGAAGGCTGCCTATGACGCAGAGGGTAATCCTTCGCAGGCGCTTCTCGGCTTTTGCCGGGCACAGGGCGGCGATCCTTCCCAGTTGCGCAACGACGGGCAGTACGTGTGGCTTACCAAGCAAATCCCGGGAAAGGCATCATCGGAATTGCTGAGCGACCTGCTACCCAAAGCCGTCCGAAGCCTCACCTTCGACAAAACCATGCGCTGGGGAGCCGCCAAGATGCGATTTGCCCGTCCCATCCGCTGGATCGTGGCCTTGCTGGACGCGGAGGTGGTGCCATTCGACATCGAGGGCGTCATCAGCGGCAATGAGAGCAGGGGCCATCGATTCTATGCCTCCGAAACGTTTCGCGTCAGCGGATTGGGCCAGTTGATGGGCGAGTTGCGCCAACGGCACGTCGAGCCTGATCCGGAAGTCCGCAGGAGAGCCATTATCGAGCAGGCGACGGCGATCGCTCCCGGCACTCCGCAAATGAGCGAGGCCCTCATCGATGAAAATGTCTATCTGACCGAGTGGCCGACCGCGATTGCCGGCACCTACCGGCAGGAATATCAAGAGTTGCCGCAGCCGGTGCTAGTGACGGCAATGGCCAAGCACGAGAAGATGTTTCCGGTTCGTGACGGCGAGGGCAAGCTGACGAACAGCTTCGTTTTCATCCGGAATTCTGGCGAAGACGAAACGGTTCGCAAAGGCGCGGAGTGGGTGCTGAATGCCCGCTTCAACGATGCCAAATTCTTTCTAGACGAGGACAAGAAGCACACATTGAAAGAGTTCCTCGAGAAGACATCCGGGATTCTCTTTCAAGACAAGCTAGGCACCGTTCGACAGCGCGCAGACCGGCTTTCAAGGCTCGCCGAGGAGATCGCGAGGCAGACAGGAGCCAACGAAGAGGAGACGCGGTTCGCCCGCGAAGCGGGCCTTTACTCAAAAGCAGACCTCAGCACGGGTCTCGTCAGCGAGCTGGCGTCCCTGCAGGGCGTAATCGGCGGAGAGTATGCGAAGCGGGAGGGTTTTGCCGACGCCGTCTGTTGGGCTCTCGCTTCGCAGTACGACCTTTCCAAGAACCCGGAGGTGAAGTGCGAGGGTGCACGGACGGCGATACGGCTGCTCCTTGCCGATCAGCTCGACAAGCTAGCCGGGTATCTGGGTGTCGGGCTTGCCCCAAGCGGATCTTCCGATCCATTCGGACTCAGGCGGGCGGCCACCCTGATCATCGAGGCTTCCTGGCTGTGGCCCGGAGAGCTGCCGTCGTTCCAGGGTATTTTCGCAGGCGCGCTTGAAAGCTATGAGGCGCAAGGCGTGACGCTCGATCGGCAGGGAGCCATGGCTTCTCTCGCCGAGGTTTTCGCCTCTCGCTATGAAGCTCTACTGGCCGAGGTCCGGTACGACATGCTCAATGCGGCACTAGGAGAGCGCGGCTTGCAAGATGTGGCTTCGCCGAAGGCTTTCCGCATGAAGCTGCGGGTCCTCGAGCGGTTGGTGGACGACGTACCGTTTGTCCAAACCGCAACCCGCCCGGTCAATATCGTGGCCGCCGCAAAGAAGAAGGACATCCCGGTCGGAGAGACGCTATCCCCAGAGGAGCGAGTGAACCTGCACTCCTCGGATGGTGAAGAACTGTTGAGCGTGGCGATCGCACTGGAAGCTCCGCTTAGAGAGGCAATGACGGCGGAAAACGACGAGGAAGCGGCTCGCCTTCTTCTCACACTCGCGGGCCCGATCAACCGCTGCTTCGACTCCACCATGGTGATGGCGGAGGAGCCGGACGTGCGTTACGCGCGGCTGACCCTCCTGCAGATGGTCAGCAGACTGCTCCTCCAATCCGGCGACTGGTCGAAGATCGTGATCGAGGGATAGCTACTTCCCTGCGCTGCCGGCAATTTGGCGAGCGAACATGGCTTCCGCCGTAGTGAGCTCGCTCACCTTCATCTTGAGCCCGATCGAGTTGTGCATCGAAATGAAGTGACCCTGTTCATTCGTCTCGATCTCGCTCCAACCCACTGCGGAAGAGACTCTGTACTGAATGACCGGGTCGTCCGGAGTTGTCTCAACGTCCACAAAGTGCTCCACTCCCTGCGCAAAGGAGGGGTCAAAAACGAGAAGTTGCTTGCCTGGATAGTCGTGCGGATTGAACTGGCTCATCACCGCCACCATCCCATCCGGCACCCTGACCACCGCTTTCGAGCTCGACTTCGGGGTCACTCGCGTGATCTTAACCTTGCCGGCGAGGAATTCGAAGGTGGTAGTGGTGAAGCCCCCCGGAGTCTTGGCTTTATAGATCGCTTTGATGGGCAGGTTGGACTTGTCCGTCCAGGATTCCACCGTGGTGAGGCCCGATGTCGCGTCGAGCCGCGAGTAGAAGTACTTGCGCCCTAGAGCGTCTTGCGGAATCTCAATCGTCAGCGCTCGACCGATCGCTTCGCTCCCATTCTTTGCAAACACGTCTCGCGCCTGCACCAACGGCTCGGCAGATGCAGCGTGGCTGAGCTCTTGTGCGGCAGACAATGCGCAGGCAGCGACGAGAACGCCCGTGACGGTGAAGCGACTCATATTCATCGGACGCATCAATAGTTTTGATCGTTCGACCCTTCCCAACTCAACTACTTGGCTGCAGCCAGACGTGATTCTGTTAGACGATGCACGAAAAGCATTGCGAGGGATGCGACCAGTGAGGCTACCGCCCATTGAATGAGAACAATTAGATAATCAAAAAAGCCAAGGTAGCTCAATATCTTCGGGAATCTCAGATATGTTTCTCCGTAAACGACGAGCTGCGACAGAGCCAAAGAGACGCACCCGAAGGCAATGATAAACTGCTTTACGCCACGTGCAAACGGCAACACCAGAAGCGACGAGCACACCGCAATGGCGAGACCCTTAAGGATCGCCTCGAGAGATGGCATTTCTGCCGAACCATGGGCTACGAGAGAGTAGCTTAAGCCTGCTACCGATCGTGCGATCGCAAATGCTATGCAGCCTGCAGCTACATCCCGTGTTCTGATATCCATTTTGCATCTCCATCAACAAAGAAAAGTATCGGATGGATCACATCTTCGTAAAGCACGCCATCCTCCGCAAGTAGCGGAATAGCGCCCTGAGTCCGATTCTGCACAGAACCATCGAACATGAGGCGTTGGTATCGACCCCTGCATGAAGTAGCGTCTGTTTCGCGCTTAGTCTGGCAGTCAACAAGGTTCACGAGCCACCCAGCTCCAGGCTGATTTTCGATGTGACGCCGATACACGGCCATGTCCCAAGTGAACTCCATTGGGCCCGCGAAGGTCACGGGGTATTTGATTTCGTCCCATTGCTTGCGACCAGTCGGTTCAATCTCAAGGGAGATCGCACGCGCGCGTCCGCCTTGTCTCGTGTCTCGTCGGCTAAAGAGGATCTCCTTTGGGCACATGCCTGCTCGCACGAGTTGGAGGGGGCTAAGAGGTGGCAAGCCGGTTTCGTCCGCGTACATCGAGGCAGCATGGCCCAGTTGACGCATGTTTGAAATGTCGGTGGCCACGAATGCTCTTGTTCTCGCATTAACAAGAACCGGCACGAGGATGGCCATCAGGAGTAAAGCAACCACGATGACTACAAGAATTTCGATTAAGGAAAATCCAGTGCGGTATCCGGGTTTCGACTTCGATGCAGGCATCATGGTTGATTTCTTTGGCAGTAGCCTTAGATTGTTGGTGCGCAAGAATCTACCGGGCAGACTGGATTTGGAATGAGTTCAGTGTTCACGCAACCGCCGGGGGTTGGAGTCATCTGCAGGTAATACCATTTCATGTTGTTGCACGAGAAGCGCTTGCACTTGTAGTCATAGTAACGGAACGGATATGCATTATTGGTCTCCCAACAGGCGTTCTCAAACGGGTGCTTCTCTTTGTCCACGAAAAGGCTGAACGTGCAATCGACGCACGTAGGAAGAGGATCGTCGAAGAGGACTCGTGGCGTGCTTTGACCACCAATTGCTGACCACTCGGCTACTGAGGCGTCACCTGCGCCAACTGAAGCGAGGATGGTAACGAGCGTCGGACCCGCTAACAGGAGAGTGAGAAGTTTCATCAGAATCAATGTACAAGGGAAAAGATCGGATCACAAGTACGCGTTTTGTATGTCATTTGCCCAATCCTTGAAGCTGGCCTCTTTTTGATGGACCGTAATCGTGCAAAAACAGGATACGGTTGTTACGGCCTACGAGTTGCGCGAGATGACGTACTCGGCTACTGCGGAGAGCAGCTTTCGCGAGCTGCTGGCGGGGAGGTCTTCAAGCTGGCGGAAAGCCGATTGGAGATGACTCTCCGCGAGAGCCTCGGATTTGGCGAAAGCCCCGCGCACGTCCATCCACTGCACCATCATGCGAATCTCTTCCTCAGTAACTCCGTTTCCGAAACGTTTCCGGGCTAGCTCCGACTCCTGGTCCGTCAACAGACTCCGAAGGTAGATGAGCGGCAGCGTGGCTTGTGCCTCCCGAAAATCGGTTGCGATCGGCTTCCCGGTTTTTGCGCGGTCCCCTCGGTAATCGAGCAAGTCGTCAACGATCTGGAACGCCATGCCGACATGGTGGCCGTAGGTGCTCAGGGCGTGCCGAACCTCGGCCGATGCTCCTGCGACGATGGCACCAATTTCGCAGCAGCATTGGATGAAGGACGCGGTCTTGAGCCGCAAAACCTCCAGGTGATCTTCTTCGTGCAGGTCGAAATTGCCTCGAACTTCGAGCTCTCGCACCTCACCCTCGGCTACTTCGATCACGGATTGAGAAACGGTTCGGATGACTTCCAGGTCGCCGTCTTCCGAGAGGAGCCGCATCGCCTTGGCGAGCAGGACGTCTCCGGAAAGGATAGCGGCGGGGTTTCCAAATTCAGCGGCCGCGGTGGGCTTGCCTCGACGCGTTGGCGAGTTGTCGATGACGTCGTCATGAATGAGCGTCGCCATGTGGATCATCTCCATGCACGCCCCGAGCCGCCGTGTCCGATTCGCATCGAAGGGCAGGCCGGTCGCTCGCGCCGCGAGGGTGACGAAGGCTGGCCTTAGCCGCTTACCCCCGGCGCGGAGGGTGAGCTGGCCGGCCCCGTGTACCGTTCCCACCCGCGAAGCCATCTGGTTCTGCAGCTCCGCCTCGACGAGTGCGACTTCTTCGCCGATCTCCGCGAGGAGCATTGCGTCGACGTGGCCGTTGGCGAGCTGTTCGAGCGGGGAGACGCTCATGGCTTTCTCCCAAAGTGGGCGCAGATGTTTCCGAAAAAGAGGTCCACGTACCGAACGTCAACCAAGCCCGCACGCCGCATCGAGGCAGCAAGCTCTTCGCGGTCCCAGAACCGCTCGGTGCTCTTCGGCAGGTACGTGTAAGCCTTGCCGCTTCCGAAGAGGGCGCCAAGTCTCGGGACCACCGCGTTAAAAAGGAATCCGGAAGCTTTTCGCATCAAAGGGTTTCGGGGGCGGGCCATGTCGACGGAAGCAAAGGTGCCTCCCGGCTTGAGCACGCGGGCGACTTCGGCGTGTGCGAGATCGATATCCGGAACGTTCCGCATCCCCCAGCCGACGGTCACGGCGTCGAAGGAATCGCTCTGTACGGGAAGGCGGCAAGCGTCTCCCATTGCGAGATCGGAACTGCTCTTTGCGCGCGCCTTGGCAAGCATTGGCTCACAGAAGTCGACACCCAGCAGGATGCCACCTGGTCCGATAGCCTTTCGCAGGTGTGGCAAAAAGTCGCCTGTGCCGCAGCAGACGTCGAGGGCACGGCCCCCCGGCTTGAGGCCAAGCTGGGTCACCGCGAAGGCCCTCCAGCGCTTGTGCAGGGATAGCGACATGACCGAATTCATCAGGTCGTATCGAGGTGCGATCTCAGTAAAAAGCCCTTGAACCGCCCGGCGCTTCCGCTCGCCTTCCGTCTCCCATATGCGCTCCTCGACCTGCGCTGCCATCATGTTTCCCCCTTCGGTTATACCTAGGACGGGGGGCAGATAGCTCGAAGTTTCAAAATTTTGTGAAATCTTTTTTATGACGCTGTTGGCGGGGAGTTCGCGAGTCAAGCAGCGTCTTAAAATGGCGATGACTTCGCTCCTTACGCTCCTACTCCTAGCCAGTGCTCAGTCCAGCTATCGCGCCCAGTATCCCTTGCCCGGCCTTACGGTGCCTGCTGGTTGGGGGGTGAATATCCATTTCACTCGAACGTCCGAATCGACAACGAGACAACTCCGGGAATCTGGGTTTAAGTGGATTCGCAAGGACCTTTATTGGAAGGAGGTCGAGAAGGAGCGCGGGGTCTTCGACTTCTCGCGGTACGACAGCCTGATGAACACCCTCGCTCAAGCAGGAGTCAGGGCCATGCTCATCCTCGATTACGGGAATCCGCTTTACCGAGAAGGTCCGCCTCGAACTTCCTCCGAGCGAGTCGCCTTCCTTCGCTATGTACGGGCGGCGGTGCAACGCTACAAAGGGCGCGGGGTGGTATGGGAGATGTGGAATGAGCCAAATCTGGACCAATACTGGCAGCCACGGGTAGACGTGCGGGAGTATGTCGCCCTCGCTAAGGCAGTGGGGCAGACGATTCGGCAGATTGCGCCTGCGGAATGGTACGTAGGCCTCGCGAGCAACCATTTCGACTGGCGTTTCCTGGAAGGATGCTTTGCGGGCGGCCTGCTGGAAACCTTCGATGGCGTCACGGTCCATCCATACAGGAGGAGCGACCCACCCGAGACGGTCCTCGCCGATTGGCAACGCCTCTGGTCGTTGATAGGACGATACAAGCCCGCGGGCCGGCCGGTAGTTATGATCTCCGGGGAGTGGGGGTATTCGGAGCTGTATCCGGGCATGAACGAACGCCTTCAGGCCATTTACGCCCCACGGCAATACCTTTCGAATCTCCTTGCCGGGGTGCCAATGAGCATTTGGTATGACTGGGAAGACGGCCCGAACGCCAACGATAAGGAGCACCGATTCGGTGTTACGCGTCTTCGAGGCGCGGAAAAGTTGACGTACAAGCAGGTCCGCCACCTCAGCTCGATGCTCGCAGGCTATGCATACAAGGGGCGTGTGCCGCTCGGTTCGGGAGCCGATTACCTCCTGCTCTTCCAGCGGGGCCGCTCCAACCGATATGCGCTGTGGACCACGGCCAGCGACCGGCAGATCGACCTCCCCCTGCCCCCAGGAACCTACACCCTCTCTCGCCCAGGGTTCAAGGCAACGTTCAGAGACTCCAGCGACGATCGAGTGAAAGTGACGCACGAGGTCTGTATCCTCACGCGTCAAGGCTAGCCTGGTAGATTGGGGCAGGCGTTATGTCAGGGATCGCGGATTTTCAGTCTTGGTATAGAAAGCAGGGCTCCCCCGTGAATATGGGACTGATCGCGTCCATCGTCTCGGCTTCACTCCTCTTCTGGTTCACTCGCTCGAAGGGTGTTGACAACTTTTTGCTTGCCGTTGATTCGCACGAGCGGCCCTGGTCGTTCTTTACCTACGCCTGGACGAGCATGCCCTTCAGCAACGGTCTCGCGATCGCGTGCTTTGCCTTCTTGATGATCTGGCTCTTCATGTGCGGCAACTTCGTCGAGCGTGAGATGGGGAGCGCCCGTTATGCCGGGTTCTGGTTTGTTTCGACGACCGTTATCGGACTGGTCCTGTGGACCGGCATCAACCTGATGAACGCACGCGTTGCCTTTGGCGCGGCCTACCTGCCGATCTCTGCGGTAACGATGCTCTGGTGTGCGAGGAACCAGACAACGACGATCCTGCTTTACGGATTTATCCCGCTCTCCGGCAAGTGGCTGGCGATCGTGGACCTGATCATCATATTTCTCATCTATGGGAACGGCTATCCGCTGTTGGGATTGTTCGCCGTCGCGCCTTTGATCCTCGCCTACTTCTACGGCTTTGGCAAACTGCCGGCCCTGTCCTACCGAGCCGCTCCGCGTGAGGTTCATGCCACTCGTGCGCAGAAGCAGTACAAGCAGAGCTACTACGACGACGTAAAGAAGCGGGAGATGGAGCGGGAGGAGCGGGAGCGGCTTCGGAAGCTCTTTGAAGGCAGCCTCAAAGACGACGAGTGAGCCCCGGTAGTCTTGCGGCGTTCTCTCCGCTGATCGAATTCGGAGGACTGTAGAATGAGTCTTCGCAATGATGCTTCTTCCGCTTAGCCTTATCCTTCTGACGCAACAGGGATCCGACCCCGGCCGTGAGTTTCTGCTCACGCAGCGGGATGCCATTCTGCTCGCTCCACCGGAGGTCGCCTGCCCGAGCGTTAGCGAATCGCTCAAATGGTCCAGCGACGGCAAGCAACTCGCCATCCGTCGCTCAGCCGTGGACATGACTTCGGAAACCATCACCGCCATGCTGACCGGTGTCGATCCAAAGACAGCTATCAAGGCGCAAACCGAAATCGTTATCTGGACGGCAGCCGCGAAGACGTCGAGGAAGGTCTTATCCCTCGATCAGCGCATCTCGCAACTAAGCTCCTACGACTGGCTCGCCGGTTCAAGCTCGCTGGTCGCCGAGGTCTATTCAGCGTCTGATCGTGCTACCGAGATTTGGTTCGTCCCGAACTCGGGCAACTCAAAGAAGATCATCAGCGTCCCGTTCGATCAGGGAATCGAGCTCGTCGTCTCACCGACCAAGCCTCTTGCAGCGATTGCGACTTACAGTCGTGAAGGCACCGGCCAGGCAAGCGTCCGATTCCTCGATGGAACTGGAAAGATGACCGAGTGGAGCCTCCCGCCTCTGACCGGCCTCTTCCAATGGAGCCCGGATGGCTCGAAGCTTCTGATGAAGAGCGTCAATAAGAGCACAACGGTCTCAGGAGCCGCTCTCCCGGCGGGCTGGTACGCGATGAATCCGCAAACCGGATCGACGGAGAGGATCGAAACTGTCACGGAAGCAACCCGAACCGCGGAAACCGGTCTGCAGGCGATCAGTACAACGGCAAATATGCCAAGCAACGGCGCCATTGGCTTGGTCAAGGCACCGATCGTGGTGCTTTTCGAGGCTCCTATGGATCAGAAGGAGCCATCCTATGCGATAGTCGGCACGGACAGTTCCAACGGCGCGGTTTCTCCAAATGGCGCTTCGGTCGCCTATATCAGCCAAGGCATCGCCATGGTTCGCGCGCTGGTGCATGTCCCGAAGGAAGCATTCCTGAAAGCCAAAGCTGCCGCTCTAAAGGCCGAGATTATGAATAAAGGCAAGCAGGTGGGGCTTGCCCTTCAGATGTTCGCCGCCGACATGGACGATGCGTATCCGGAGAACAAGGGCTGGGAAGACAAGCTCATGCCCTACCTCGGAAACCGCCAGATGATTGACGGCTTCAACTACACCTATGCGGGCGGACCACTCAACGGTAAGGACCCGTCGAAGACGTCGCTGGGCTTTTTTTCCGGTCCGGGTGGCCGCGCAAATGTTTATGCAGACGGCCACGTCGAGTGGGAAAACAATCCCTAGAAGTGCAGCCCGTTGGCCTGTAGGATTCTTCGGGCCACCTCGAAATAGATGATCAATCCGGTGGCATCGACGAAGGTGGTGATAAACGGAGCGCTCATCACCGCAGGGTCGATGCCCAAGCGTTTGGCTCCTAATGGCAACAGACTGCCCACCGCCGCAGCCCAGATCACGATCATCGGCAGGGCGGTGCCAACGATCAGGCTTAGGTACATCGGCATGTCCCAGCCGATCCCCGGCAGGTTAGCGCGAAGGAAGCCAAGGAAGCCGAGAATCGATCCGATGAGCAGCGCAACCGCTAGCTCGCGCCTGATGACGACGAACCAGTCTCCTATACGAACTTCGCCCAGGGCCAAGGCGCGTGTAATGGTCGTGGTGACCTGCGATCCCGCGTTGCCTCCCGCGCCGATGAGCAGGGGGACGAAGAGCATCATTTGCGACAGGATCGTCACTTCGGCCTTCGATGTATTGGTGTAGTGTCGGAGCACAGAGCCCGTGAAAAACTCAGCCAAAAAGAGGATGAGGAGCCATGGGAGACGTCGGAAGGCAAGGTTCAGCACGCCCAGAGACAGGTAAGGCTCCGCGTCACCGCTGACGGCACCGAGTTTGAGGACGTCTTCCGTGTCCGCTTCCTCTAAAATCTCTTGCGCGTCGTCGGCCGTGATGATGCCGACCATTCGTCCACGCTCTTCGATAACGGGCATTGCCGAGACGCCGTAGTGCGCAACCTCACGGGCGGCTTCTTCCTGCGGCATCTTCGCCTGCACCGAAAGCACGTCCGTGTTCATCACCTCTCGCGCCATCAACTTTGGCTCCGAGCGGATGACCCGCTTCAAGCTCATCACGCCGAGAAGGTGGCGATGGTCGTCGAGGACGTAGATGTAGTTGACCATCTCGTACTCGTCCTCCGGCGTTTCGCGCACCTTGCGCAGAACGTCGAGCATCGTGTCTTCTGGGCCAACCCAGAAGAACCGCTCCGTCATAAACTGGCCCGCGGAGTCTTCCGGATAGCTCAGAAGGCGGCGTATTTCCTGCGCGTCTTCTCGTGGGATAACGTGAAGGAGAGCTTCGAAACGGTCAGGATCGAGCTCTTCGCGGAGTTCGATCGCGTCGTCCATCGGCAGGATGTCCAGGTAATGGGCAACGGTCGTATCGGGCAGCTCGTTGATGAGCGTCCTTGCGGTTTCCGTGGGCAGCTCGATGAGGACGTAGGCCGCAGTTTCTGGATCGAGCGCTCTCAGAACGCCCAGACGTTCCTCGGAATCCAGGCGCGTATACGCCTCGGCAATATCTTCGGGTCGCACGCCTTCCAGCAGTTCGCTCGCGTACGCAGGGTCCTGGATGCGTGCAAGCGAGCGCAGGCGCTCTTCAAGTGCTCGTTCGTCGGTTCTCATGGCGGTGGTCTCCTCGTTGTTTCCGGGCTCGCCAAAGCCCGGCACGTCGGTGCCGCCACGTCTTTATGGCGGCGCTAGCGTTCAGCTACGTCCATAGGTTGAATTGTTGGGTGGGCTCGCATCGCACGCCGGATTCCGACGGATGGTCGGGTGCGTCGATGAAAAGCTGGTTTAGGTTACCCGCCGCAGGCAGGGTTGCCTTAGATGGGAATGGTGAATTCTTGTGATTGTTCGAGGTCTGCCCGTTCTTGAGCCGTTCTGCCTCGGCGCTCTTTGATAACCGAAGCGGTCGATGCAATCGGCTGATTCTTGGAACGCACTGGGACGCCATCTGCCTTCGCAAGCTGATCTTCCATGAACTCGTCAAGCGGCTGATCCCAAAACTCGGGAGCGTCCATGACAAAAAGGTTCTTCAGCCGGTTCCACATGGTTCCTTTCATCTTACGACTGAATCTGTTTTGAAAGGGATGAGGGGGTGCGGTAAACCTGGCAATAATTACAGGTTTCTCTTGATCAGTCGATCACGATTGAGCGTGTCCGAAAGTCAAGTTGTAGGGATCTGTCGCGGAAGAAATCCAGCCCTAGCAAGCCATCGATTCCAGCCGCTGGAGGCAACGGATGAGCAGCCACCTCGAAGTCTTTGGCCCTGATGTCCCCAAGGGTGAGTGCATCAATCTTAACGAGGCTAACCGTCAGAGACGAATCAGCAGTGGTGAGTTGAAGAGACCGTCCTTGTGGAATGGAAGGACAGCCGATTAACTGCAGAACCTTTGGATGGACGACCGTAATAGCGGCACCCGTGTCGAGTAGCAAGCTTGCCGAACAAATGCCTGCGGGGCCGGTCAGCTGGCAGCGCAGAATAATGGGTGTGGATGTGAATCAAAACCTCACACCACGAGCACCGTGCCGTCTCCAGGAGTTCGGAGACAGAGAACGGCAGAACGCCTTGGTTTCAGTTGAAGGGCCGTATCGTAGACGTCATCCCTTGAAGCGCTATGAGCGGCGACGATTCCTCCCAAGACTTCACCGGTCGAACTTTCAAGTTCCGGGTCGATGACCAGCACCCATTCATTTGGGAAGCTAGCTTCGATCTCGGACCGGGAGAGAGCAATCTCTTTCATCGACTACATCAATTTGGTGGAGGCGGGGAGAATTGAACTCCCTTCCAAAACTGTCGCACTATCAGTATCCACGAGCGTCTCCTCTGTACTTTATCTCGATGCCCATCTCTGCCGAGGCCGCCTGATGGGACATCCAGTTCGATTCTATTTCGCCCGGTTCTGCTCCGAACAGAAGCTTCCCGAGGCTATCCGGATTTTGTTAGGCCCAGCACCCCACCTACCGGATCGTTAGGGGTGGACCACGCGGTTATTAGGCCGCGTAGGCGAAGTTGTTGTTCGCTTTTGCTTTTTTCCTCGTTTTTTACGTGGCCAACGAGAATCCACGGCTCGCAACCGAAAGTCGAACCAGCTCTGTCGAACCCGTTCGCCCCCGTTACGTTTCTATTCTACGCTTTTTAGCCGA
>JBGGMI010000030.1:0-45842 GCA_041288075.1 Fimbriimonas sp. | reverse complement strand
AGGCGATGGCATGGGCGATGTCTGAGGCTGGCCACTTTGGATTGGCACTCAAGCTGGCTCGCATCGGCCAAGGTCCCCTGGTTCACGAGGGCAAGATCCGCTGGCTTCCCGGAATGCTGGGAGGCTGGACGGCTGCACGCGATATGCCTGAGGTGCCAAGGCAATCCTTCCGCGAATGGTGGAAGAAGCGGGAGGCGAATGGACGCCAAAACTGAGGTCATCGAGCGCATCCGGCGAGCCTCCGTTGCCCCAGTTGAAGCCGAGCGCGTGCCCGTCCGTTCCTCCCAACGAGAACGAGCTGAAGTCATCGATCAATTCGCTGAATACGTTGCTGAGTATCGAGCGACAGTCGTTCGCGTGGGGCAGGCTGAGCTTTCGGCGGCGGTAAAAGCGCTCCTGCACGAACGAGGCAGCGAGCGGGTGGTCGTTCCGGCAAACCTGCCAGTTGGCTGGTGTGATACCGGCATCGTCGATGAGCCATTCACCCACCGTGAGCTCGCTGACATGCAGGCCGTGGTCACTTCCTGCGCTCTCGGCATCGCCGAGAGCGGCACGATCGTGCTGGACGCAGGACCCGGACAGGGCCGTCGAGCCCTGAGCCTCATCCCCGACCATCACATCTGCGTGATCAGGGAAAACCAGATCGTCGACACGATGCCCGAGGCGGTTGCGCTGCTTCAGGGCGCTGCAGAGGAGGGCCGTCCCCTCACCTGGATCAGCGGCCCCAGCGCGACGAGCGACATCGAGCTAAGTCGTGTCGAGGGAGTGCACGGGCCACGCATTCTCGATGTCATCATCGTGGGTCCATAGCCGGCTCTTATCGCAATTTCAGAGTCAATTCAGCTATCTTTAGACCTCTGTATGGCAGTTGATTTCCACAAGCTTCCCTTTTCCTTTGTCGCCAATCCGCAGGCGGCCAGCCTCACCGAAGCCATCGCTCACGAACCGAGCCGATCCGGGTTTATCGTCATTACGGCAACCGCCATCTATCCCGAAGGCTTTGCGGAGACCGTCCGGCATTTCGCCCGGATGGTGCGCGCCAACGCCCTCGACTCAGGCCTCATCGATCTCACCGCCTACCGCCAATTGCGCGCGGACGAACTAGGCGGATCGGTTCCGTTCGATCAGGAGGCCTGTAAGGCAATCGTCAAGCGAGGACAGGAAGTAAAGGGCATGATCCTCGAAAATCCTCGCGCAAACTGGCTGCTCGTGCTGGAATACCGCACCCCCGAAATGGCACTTCGAGAAGCAAAGCGGGACAGCGCCGGGTTCGCCGCGATCCTATCTAACGCCGCTCGCGACTTTTCGGTAGGCGCTTTCCAGAACATGCGCCAATACTCGACGGTTTCCCGCGATCCTAATGCTGTCCATTTCTTCAATCTCTTCGGCGCGCCCGGCGACACTGCCGTCCTATGGCCTGCCTGGCAAGAAGTCTTGCCCTGGTTCTTCGAAATAGCCGAAATCCGCTCCTCCTTCCCCCTGCTCGCCCTCGATCCCGCCCAACAACTGCTGCTCGTCAACCACGGCCACTGCGACTCCACCAAGCACTATCTAAACGGCGTCCTCTACGATCCAGAATTCCGCCGGCTGATGCAGGCGAGCTACTTCGACAAGGACGTGACGACCCCTACCCCGTTCTTCTGCAAGCTCGTGCCGGTATAGGGGTGCACGCTCGGGGCAGCCTATAAGACAGAATTCCAACATATGCAACTCACCGAACGACTCGCCTCAGCGCTGGCTGAGCTGCCGCTTCGCGGCATCCTGCGCGAGTATCCCAATGTGCTTCTGCACGTTCTGAACGGCCCAGAGGACATCAAGAGTCCGCGCGAGTTGCACCCGGCATTCTTCGGCTGCTTCGATTGGCACTCCTCAGTTCACGCGCATTGGATGCTGGTGAAGCTCCTGAAGGAATACGACTTGCCACAGGACGGAGAGATTCGACGAGCGCTCAGAACAACCCTGACTAAAGAAAACCTCCAGACCGAAGCTGATTATTTCCGAAAGCCGGGCCGTACCTCGTTTGAGAGAATGTACGGCTGGGCCTGGTTGCTCAAGCTTGCCGACGAGTTGAGCGACTGGGAGGACGAGGATGGCGAGATGTGGGCTGTCGCCCTAAAACCTCTTGAGCAGATCATTGTTGAGCGGTACATGGAGTTTTTGCCAAAGCAAACTTATCCCATCCGACTCGGCACCCACACAAACACCGCATTCGGGCTCATCTACGCGCTCGACTATGCGGCCGTGTTGGAAAATGAGCCGCTCCGCCAGCTGGTGTCCCAACGTGCGCGCGACTACTACCTCGAGGACGCGGATGCCGCGATTCAGATCGAGCCGAGTGGTGCCGACTTCCTTTCCCCTGCCTTGGTCGAGGCCGATCTGATGCGCCGAGTCTTGCCCGGTAAGGACTTCGTTGCCTGGTTCGACCGATTCATTCCAAATATGGTCGACGCGGAGAACCTCTTGCGGCCAGTCACCGTGTCCGACCGCAGCGATCCTCAAATCGCCCACCTCGACGGCCTCAATCTCAGCCGCGCCTGGTGCATGAACGGCATCCTCTCCGCCCTTCCGCCCAAGCACAAAGTCGTCTCTCTCCTAAAAGCCTCAGCCGAAGCCCACGCTACCGCGGGCCTCGCAAACGTCGCAAGCGGCCACTACGAAGGCGAGCACTGGCTGGGCTCCTTCGCCGTGTACATGCTGTTGGAGTAGCAACTGCTCGTCCAGCCTGGTGATCTGCTGAGCTTGTAGAAGGCCGGAAGATTTTTCCTCGGATCTGGTTGACAAGCCCCGTCTGGGCCCCTTATAGGTAGAGGCAAAGAGCAAGCGAAAATCAATCAACCCTCAATCATCACCGATCACAAATCAAAACACCCCCTCCCCCCACCAGGGAACGGGATTTGGGAACGAGAACAGGCCCAACGCCTTCTGAGTCCAACCTAACATGCCCCCGCAACATACGTATGAAGTGCAGCCGCCCACCGGCGTGGATCAGGAGATCGCGAGCCACGGTGTCAATGTGGACAAGCTCGTCCGGGAGGCGATTGGCTATCTTGACGATGGCAACACAGACATCGACGAGCTCGCCATCGCACGTATGTTCATCGAACGGGGCCACTCGGAAGATCTCGCCCACTGGCTCGTGCGCGAGGCGGAAGTAAGGCGCGCTCCCAGGTAGGCTTCTTGCATGGATCAAGCATCTTCCACCGGCGAAGTCGCCGTGCTGGACACGAACCACGGACGCATCGTTGTGACCTTCCTCGAAGATAAGGCCCCTGGCCACGTCAAGAATTTTAAGGACCTCGCACGAAAGGGTTTCTACGATGGAACCCTCTTCCACCGCGTGATCCCGGGCTTTATGATCCAGGGCGGAGATCCGAACACAAAGGGCGGGGGCTCGCGCTCCATGCACGGAACCGGCGACCCTGGTTACAAGATCAAGGCGGAATTCAACGACACGCCCCACGAACCAGGGGTTCTCAGCATGGCGAGAGGCGGCGATCCCAACAGCGCGGGCAGCCAGTTCTTCATCGTCGTCGCCCGAGCTCCCCACCTCGACGGCCAATACACGGCCTTCGGCAAGGTGATCGAGGGAATGGATGTGGTCAATAAGATTGTTGCACTGAAGCGCGACCAGCGGGATAATCCACTCCCGGAGAACCCGGCCATCATTGAAAAGGTAACGCTGGAAACCAGGTGATTTTATGAAGACTCAATACTTAGCATTCCTCCTAGGAGCCGCCCTGCTTGCCGGCTGCAACGATAAACCCGCGGAAGTGGCCTCGACCCCCACGACCGCGCCCCCCGCCACAGATACGCCTCCTGCTAAAGATGCATACGACGCGACGCTCTCCAACTCACAACTCAGCTCGCGCGGCATTCCAAGCCAGGCTAAGCCGATGGGCAAGGAAACCATCTCGGTAGCCGACCGCAAGCCCAAGGACGGCGAAGAAGTCGCCGTGCTCGAAACGGATATGGGCAAGATCGTCCTCATGTTCTTCCCCGACAAGGCCCCCAATCACGTGGCGAACTTCAAGAAGCTCGTCAAGAGTGGCTTCTACGACGGCACCCGTTTCCACCGCACCATCCCCAACTTTATGATCCAGGGAGGGGACCCGAACACGAAGAACAGCGATCGAAGCAGTTGGGGACAAGGTGGACCTGAAGAGCGAGTGATGGCTGAATTCAACGACATCCACCACACAAAGGGCGTGCTCAGCATGGCGCGATCTAACGACCCGAACTCTGCCGGAAGCCAGTTCTTCATCATGGTCGGAGAGGCTCCTACCTTGGACTGGAAGTATTCGGCATTCGGCAAGGTCGTCACGGGACAGGAAGTCGCCGATAAGATCGTGTCGCAACCAGCAGAGGGCGAGCTAGCCGTCGACCCCGTCGCAATCAAAAAGGCCACGCTCCAAAAGTGGCCGGTCAAGTAACTCTCAAGTTCCTGACATTCAATATCCGCGGTCCGTGGGACCGCGGACCCAATTCTTGGGAGAACCGGCGAGCCGGAGTAGCCGCCCTCATCCGCCAGGAGAACCCGCACGTATTCGGGACCCAAGAAGGCGTCCAGTGGCAGCTCGACGAGATGGCCGCAGCCCTGCCTGAATGGGACCGCATCGGTGTGGGACGGGACGACGGACACCTGCTGGGCGAACAATGTGCCATCTGGTTCCGCCGCGATACCTTCCGACTGGTTGAAAGCCAAACCTTCTGGCTCAGCGAATCTCCAGACGTTTCAGCCTCCATGTCGTGGCAAACCGCCTGCACCCGTATCTGCACGTCTGCTCACCTGCAAGGAGCCTTTGGATGGTTTCGGGTGTACAACTGCCACACGGACCACATGTCGGCCGAAGCGAGGTTGAAAGGCGTGGCACTGATTCTCGAACGCATGAAGATGTATCGGGAGCCTTCGGTCCTCATGGGGGATTTCAACGCCGGCGAGACATCGAAGCCCATCCAATTAGCCGCTGCCCGCGGGCTCAAGGATACTTTTCGAAGTATTAATCCAACCGCTCAAGACGTAGCCACTTACACGGATTTCAATCCACTTAAGACTTCGGGTGAGAAGATCGACTACATCTTCTGCGACGACAGTTTCAGAGTCGAGGACGCCCAGATCGTCCGAACCACCTTCAACCAGCGCCAGCCGTCCGACCATTTTCCGGTTTCTGCGACTTTAGGCTTGGCATCATCGATTCGCTTCCCGTCGATCGGTAAGCCGTAGAAGGATCAGGTGTTGATGTGGTGGATTGGAGAAGAACTCCAGGCCCCTGCTTTCTCCTCCGCGAGTGTGTCTTGAGTACCCAAAGATTGAGCGAAGGTGGGAACCCCTCCACTGGGTGCTGTGGAGGGTTCACTTGGCTTGAACTAGCCTCCGGCCGGAGCCGGTTTGGGAGCGCGCGGAACCATTGTCGCGGCGCACGCCAGATTGTAGGCAACAACCGCATGGTTCGTCGCCGACTGCACGATGTACTCCGGAATCACGTTCCCCAGATGGTCGTGCTGGGTGTGATGGACGAAGTTGTAGTCCTGCTTGCCGGTTTCCATCGTAAAGAACCCGGGCACACCTGCGTTGTTAAACGGCACATGGTCGCTTCCGCCGCCCCTGGGCATGGTTGGAACCACGCGAAGAACCTGCGGATAGTCTGGGAAAGCCGTCAGCATCGGCGCAATCGCCTGCTCGAACATCGGTTTCATCGACTCGAGAACCACATAGCCCCCCTGATAGTTCGAGCCACCGTCGTCGACCAGCACCGCGCTGATCTTGTCGAGCTCGCCCGCGTGCTGCTTGACGTACTCGGTGGAACCATAGAGCCCCTGCTCCTCGCCTGTCCAGAGAATGAACCGAATCGTTCTCTTAGGCTTTGCGCCGACCTTGTTCAGGATGCGCGCCGCTTCCAGAGCGGTCGCGGAGCCGGTGCCGTTGTCCGATGCGCCTTCAGAGCCTGGCCCGTCCCATGAGTCGAAATGGCCACTGACGATCACCACTTCCTCTGGTTTTTCCGTGCCCTTGATTTCAGCCACTACCACGTGCTGCGGCATGGGGCCCTTGATCCAATGGTTCTCGGCTCCGATCGCGAGCACGACCTTTCGTTTCCAATCCAGATTGCGCGTGATCCGGTCGTAGTCCGACTTGCGAACTAACACGGAAACCGCACCTGGATGGCTCTCGAATGTTTTGTCCCGCCAAGAGCCGCCGGTGATAACCAGCTCGTTTCGGCTGCCGCGGATCATGCCGGCGATGTTCATTTTGTTCAGCTCGGCTGCCACTTGGCTGGCTTCAGTTGCCGGAGCCGGAGCACCCGGCTGGGGCCTTCCGCCCGCTTGAGGGGGCATTACCACCCACTTGCCTGCGAGCTCGGATCGCCGCTCGTTCAGCTCGGCCATTGTCTTAGGCGCGTACACCGCGTCGGCAGTGACAATCCCGTTCGTTCCGTTGGTCCAAGAGGAGGTTGTGAAGACCATGGGCACATCGTAGGGAGCAACCATTCGAGCCGTCTGCAGAGCTCCTCGTTCGAAGCCCACGGGAACGTCGCCCCACTTCTCGAGGTGCACGTTAGTGCAACCAAAGCGTCGGAACTCGCTCATCGCCCACTCTTCGCCTCTCGCGAGTTTGTTGGAGCCGGTCAAGCGCGGACCGATCTTCTTAGTGATGTGCGTAAGAATGCTCATCGCCTGGCTATGGTTCTTGCCTTCGTCGATGATGCGGGCGATCGTTTGAGGGTCGCCCTGTGCCTGCGATGCCAAGGAAATCGAGGCGAATGCAAGGGTAGATAGGAATCGAATGGATTTCATAGGTTGGATAACTCCGGTGATAAGTGTTTTATACACCTATTCAGGTGAAATCCGGGCTAGGTGAGGTTTGGAAGGGGGCCAGCCGCGCAGAAGTCGGGGTTGCCGAACTTGGTGATTCGGTGGCCGAAGCTGTGTGCAATCGACATCAGGAGCCGGTTGTGCGGCACATTTGGATACTTGAGAGAGCGGCCCATTTTGAAGTTGCCACCGCCGCCGACCATGACAAACGGGATGTTGTCCAACGTGTGAGAGTTGCCTTGGCCCAGCTCATTGGTCCAAATGATCAGCGTGTTGTCGAGGAGCGTCCCGGAACCGTCCGGCTCCTTGGTTTCCCGGAGGCGCTTGGCCAGGTAGGCGAGCTGCTCGCAATACCAGTGATTGATCTTGGTTAGCTTCTCCTGTGCTTCCTTGTTGGTGTCGGGCTCATGCGAAAGGTCATGTTGACCCTCCTTGATGTCCAGCCACGTGAATCTTGCTTGGCCGACACTATTCGTGTACTGCATCGTCGCGACTCGCGCGGAGTCGGCGAGGAAGCTGCTGACGAGGAGGTCGATCTGGAGCTTGCTGATCTTTGGAATATTGTTGTTATCCCGCCGAACACCAGGTTCAATGATCGGAACTCGGTGGCCAACATTCACGGTACGTGCCGTGAGAATCTCCCTTTCCATGTCGCGAACGAGGCTCGTGTGCTCGTCGAGCAGGTGCCGGTCTTGGGCACCGATCTGTCCGCGCACTTTCGCGAGGTCCTCCTTCAGATCATCGAGCACACTCTTCAGCGCCTCCTGATCTTGGAGCTGCCCGTACAGCTTCCCGAACATCTGATATGGATCGTCAATCGGAGCAACTGGCTTGTTCGGCCCGGCGTACACCATGCGGGTCCAGGTGTCCGCGTGCTCGGGCACCATGACGCCGAACTCTAAGGAGCCGAAGCGAGTGCGGGTTGCTGCGCCTTTCTGCAGGAAGTTTCTGACCTCCTGATCGATCGAAAGTCCACTCGCCCAGCCTGCTGGGGTGTCTGAGCCGCCCTGGATATTGCCAGGAAACAGCTCCGTTCCGGTGAGAAGGCAGCCAATGCCCCGCATATGGCCATCGCCGTCGCCTTTCACTTTGTCGCAGACGCCTTTAAGAATGAGGGTTTGATTCTTGAATGGCTCGAGCGGCTTCAGGCTCTCCTTGAGTTCGAAGTTGCTGCCTTCCGCGTCTGGCCAAAAAGTGCTGGGCACGATGCCGTCTGGGCTGAAGATGATGATGAGCCGCTGCTTGCGGGTGCCTTTGGTGAGATATTCAAGGCTGGGCAGGCTCGTGATGAAGGGCAGCGCGGCGGCGCTGATGCCTAGGTCCTTCAGGAATTCACGACGCGTTCGGTGGTAGTTCAATGGCAAAGCCCCGCTAGTCCATTTTAGACCACCTGCCGACAAATCTTGAACATCCCTTTACGGAGCCGACAAAAAACTCGTAGAGCGGCGACTTCCTTTGAACGTTACAAGTCTATCGGCACCCCCACTGTCAGGAGCTAAATGGAATGAATATCAAGGTTTCTCTCGCGGCGCTTGCGTTTGTCGGCACCTTTGCTGCAATCGGCAACGCTCAGGACAGTAGTTGGGACCCACTTGCCGGTTTTCGGCAACCGAAGAAGCCTGCTCGGGTGACTGAAGAATATGCCACTGCGGTAAGGCGTGTTGCAGACATGGTTTCGGATAGCCACGCCAGCTCGTTGGTTCGAGCTGAGGGTTTGAACGTGCTCAATCTCACCTGGGAGGACACGGGCCGTTATAAGAACTCATCAGTGGGCCCGAACATTAGCGACATGACGATCCAGGTCGCACTGGAGCAGCCTGGGCAGCGAGGGATGGAGGTCCGGAGCATGCCGGTTATGCGTTACGACAACTTCACCGATAAGACCGCCGATTTAGATCCGGAAGGATTCACTCTGCTGGTGGGCAATGAGAAGGGAAGGCCGTTGAGGAGAGTTTCGCTTGCCGAGTTCCTCGACGACCCTACTACGTACCTGACAAAGCCGCATTCTTGGAAGGGAAGACAGCGCACGCTTTCGGCGGCTCGGGACACGAAGGTGCTCGTCAGTGCTCAGGCCGCGTTTCTGCCGGTGCCGAAACAAGGGAAGGCGACGTTCAATCCGGTCATTTTCAACTATCAGTCCGTGTCCGGCGACCCGGCTGTTCTCACCATCCTTGCCACGCGGGAGGGCACGAGCACGACGGTTATCGACAACAAGCGAGACGCCTTTCGAGAAGGGTCCGCCTGGGGGCAGCGGCTGTTCTTTAACCAGAACGGGCAGCGAGCCAGCCTGACAGGAGAGCGTCTGAGCAGCTTTGGGCGCCCCGGCATGGGTGCGGGTGGCAAGAGTGACTCGGGTCTCAACATGGTTCTGCTCATCCAGGTGCCGCTCAAGCAGCGCACAGCGGCGCGAAAGTTCGATGAAATGGCCCCAATGAATGGCGCTTTTGGGGGTGCCGGGGGCGCATCTTTCAAGAAGTCGCGAGAGGGCTCTGATGTGGAAGCCGCCGTGATAGGACACGGCGATCTGGAGGGGCCGTTCACGGAGATCGACAATCTGTCAATCGAGCGCGACGATCGGTTTCCAGTGCGTGTGACAGTTCAATTCTACAAGGCTACATCGAACGGCATTGTGTCGCAAGCTGACGTAGAGCAGGTCAAGAAGGAGATCGACCGGGTGTATTCCTACGGCTCAAGTGTAGGGAGCCTGGTGGTCGGAGGTGAGACAGGGCGTGTCACCGAGTATGAGGGCTCCAAAGTTCAACCGGCAGGGTGGTGGGAAGACTTTTGGAGACGCCATGAGCAGAACACCGGCAACAATCGCTGGGAGGCGATTCGCAAGCTGCGAAGGCTGCTGGGCCAGGACTACATGACCCGGCCCGTCTGCAGACTCTATCTGAACGACGTGTTGCGAATGAAGTAGAGGGTTGCTTTATGGAAGCGATGCGATCACCACGTCGCTTCCAAGCGTGACATTGTGGATGACCTTGGATCCTGTGATCTCGCCAGTGCCGTCGATTTTTGTGAACGCCTGAACCTCGACATCTACGGCACCGGCAGTTGCGGCGTCGATCCGACTTACAATCTCTCCGCCTGCCTCTGACGGCCGGTTCTGGTGGTCGGACCATTGCAACTCGCCGGTCGAGCTCGACTTGACGAATATCCAAACGCTTCGCGCCTGTGCAAGATCATTGGCTGACGTCGCATCGAAAGTGGGCCACTGAGTTCTGACGGTTAGGTCGACGCTGCCGCCGCCACCGCCTCCTCCGCCGCATCCGATTAAAGCAAGGAGAACAAAAAGAGCGAAGAGAGTGCGCATCATGATACAAGGACAGAGACGGACACCGAGGCCCCTAAGTGTCAGCTCTAGCGCTAGCTGTCGTACGTTCGTCGTCATTCTCCAGAGCTGCATCGCACACTAACTTGTAGGCGGCTTGATGGTCCATGCGGCTGCCCTCCAACAGAAGAAGCTGATATTCCTGAATGGGCATGCTCGCTTTGATCTTGGCGAGGACAGCATCCCACCACTCCTGCTCTTTGACGGGTGGCACGAAACCGAGAGATTCGTGGAGCTCGATACCCATGCCGGCCAAGAGAATGGCATCGCGCGCGTTTCCACCCTGCCACTTGAGCGATGCGAGGCTCTTGTACAAATTGCCGCACCACATGACGTCGTTCACTTTCTGGAACATGCCGAGAGCGGCAACGAAGTAACCGCATGCCGCCTCGTCGTTGCCTTCACGCTGAGCGATGACGCCAAGACCATTGAGGCAGATACCCTGGTGCTTCACATCCGCGAGTTCAGAGAACAGAGCCAAGCCGGCGCGAAAATGACGCTCGGCGTCTCTTATGGCAACGAATGCTTCGTCATTGCTCTCTAATCGCGGATCGTGGCGGATAGTGAGGTCGGCCAAGTTGTAGTTGGCGGCCGCCTGCCCGAGTTTGTTGCCGACTTCGGCATGAATCTCCAGCGCCTTGCGATTGAGATCTAATGAAGTTTGGTAATCGAGGTCATAGTCTCCAGCAATGCCAGCGAGGCCTGACAGCGCTCTGCCTTCCTGAATGCGATCTTTCGTCTTTCGGGCGGATTCGAGCGCCTGATTAAAACAGTCACGGGCAGCCTCAATCTCGCCAAGATTCATGGCGCAGAACGCGAGAATAAAGAGGGCCAGTGTTCGCACACCGTCTTCGGGACAATCCGGACGCTGTAGGGCTATTCTGGTGCGTTCCCATCCTTCTCGCAAAAACCCCCTCGTCATCCAGAAACGTTGCAGGGCCACCACGAGGCGCAGGCCGAGGGTTCCGCAGCCTTCAGCCTCTGCGAACCACACAAGGGCGGCGCGGATGTTGTCGTGCTCTTCATCAAGCTGGTTCAGCGTGCCGGCCGCTTGAGCGCCGATTAGCTTTGAGGCAAGCCTTTCAGCGAGTTCTAGGTAAGCCTCGGCATGGCGCTGTTTGAGCAAGCCGATGGATTCTGGGTGTGACTCACTTATGCGGTCGGCCGCGTATTGTCGGACCGTGCTGAGAAGACGGTAGCGGGGCTGGAGACGATCCTTGGAGTCCTGGATAATCAGAGATTTTTCTGTGAGGCTGCAAAGAAGGTCCAACACGTCGAGCTCGTCGATCGTGTCGCAGGGGCAGACCTTCTCGGCGGCCTCCAAATCCCATCCGCCGACGAAAACGCTGAGACGCAGCAGCATGTCCTTTTCCGGCTGCTCGAGGAGATCGTAGCTCCAGTCGACCAGGGCTCTTAGGCTTTGCTGGCGCGGCGTCGCGGCTCGGCTGCCGCCCGTGAAGAGCCGGAAGCGATCGCCGATTCGATCGAGCATCTGATCCACGGTCATCGAACGGATGCGCGCGGCAGCCAGCTCAATCGCAAGTGGGCTGCCGTCCAAGCTGGCGCATAGCTGCGCCAATCGTTGCGGGTCCTGCTGAGTTGGATCGAATTGGGAATTCGCGGCTTGCGCCCGGTCTAGAAAGAGTTGCACTGCACTGAACTCGCCCGCGGACTCAAGAGAGAGCTGCTTCGTGGGCTTTGGGACAGAAAGGGTTGGAACTTGATAGACGCTCTCCCCCGATACCTTGAGGCTTTCACGGCTGCTGACGAGGAACCTTACGGAGGGTGCCCTGTGAAGGAGGTGATCCACGACCCTGGATGTGGCGTCGACGACTTGTTCGCAGTTATCAAGAATGACGACTACGTTCTTCTCTTTTAGGTAGTCACTTAGCGCATCGAGGGTCGGCTGAGAACCGACCTGAACGCCTAGCGCCGTAGCCATTGCCGGTCCGACGAGCCGCTCGTCCGTTACCGGTGCCAGTTCAACGAACCATACCGACTCACCCGAGCGAAGCAATTCGCCTCCGATCTCGAGGGAGAGACGGGTCTTGCCACTTCCGCCCATGCCGGTGAGGGTGAGCAGGCGCGTTCGTCGCAGCAACTCGCGAATCTCTTGCATCTCCTGCTGTCGTCCAATGAAACTCGTGACCTGCTCTGGGAGGTTGTTGGGCATCGGCTCAGTGCCGCGCAGCCGGGGAAAGTCTCGTCGCAATCCGCTGGCGCAAAGTTGATAAATGTGCTGCGGCTGCTTAATCCCTTTGAAGCGGTAGCGTCCAATAGATTCCAACTGCTCACTGAGGAACGGCACATGCTCCAAGAGTCGGAAGGTGTCTTCCGTGAGGATGATTTGGCCGCCGTTAGCAGACTCGACCAAGCGTGCGACAAGGTTGACGCTGTGCCCAAAATAGTCATTCCCTCGGGCCTCCGCCTCGCCGGTGTGAATCCCAATCCGAAGATTGAGCGGCGTTTCTTCGGGCCATGGCTCTTTCTGCATCGCCTGTTGTATGTCGAGAGCCGCGGTCACAGCGTCGAGGGGCAGCTTGAAGACAGCGCATACTCCGTCCCCGAGCGACTTGAAGATGTGGCCATCGAACTTTTCGATTACTTCTGCGAGGATCTGATCGTGCCGCGTGATTGCCTGACTCATGTCGACGGGATAGGATTCCCATAGTCGGGAGCTTCCTTCCAAGTCTGTGAAAACCAGCGTTAACGTTCCGGTTTGCGGAGGCATTGGTTGAGCCTTATTGATCTAAGTTAATCCTATCATAGTGCTCTTGCGAGCAACGGGCCCTTTAGGTCCCTCTCTTGTTGCCAAAGAGCTCAATATGCAGGCGGGGCGTGAGTCTCCAACCTCGGCTGATGCATAAATCCACGAGCCCCCGCTGCCGCTCGCGTTGGACCTCCACGGTCACTCCTTCGGCCATCGCCAATATTCGATCAGGCGGCACTCGAGGCAGTTGAGCGAGCAGGGCGTCGATCTCGGCGAGGTCAGAGTCGACATCGTCTGCGATCACGAATTTTAGCTGGCAGTTGTAGCGGGTTACGAGGGAGGTTAGGGAGCTGATTTGCAGCCGCGTCCGTTCGTGACGTTCACTCCAGCCGGTGCTGTCCGGTGGCGTCGAATTGCCAAGTTTTGGGCTAATCGACATCAAATCGCAGGGCAGCTCACGGAAAATAGTGCCAGCCGTCTCGACAGTAATCGTGTGGCCGGATTCCTTAAGCAGGCGCGCGAGTGGTTCGATGGCATCGAAAAGCATCGGCTCGCCTCCCGTGAGCACTACGTGGTTCACGCCGGCCAGTTCCACCTGTTCGGCGATTTCGCAGATGCCTATGGTGGGGCCTTCAGGATTCCAGCTTGCATAGGGGGTGTCGCACCAGGCGCAGCGGAGATTACAGCCGGACACGCGGACAAACGTGGATGGGATACCGGTCCAGATACCCTCTCCCTGGATACTGGTGAAGATTTCGGAGATCCGCAGCTTAGGTTCCAACTAGGGCGGGGTCCTCCATCCCCAGCTCGGCAAAGGCACGCTTCCTGATCAGGCACGAATCGCACTGGGCACAAGCGCGTCCCTCAGCATCGGGATCGTAGCAGGAGTGTGTGAGCGCGTAATTCACGCCCAAAGCGATTCCGGTTTGAATGATCTCGCGCTTTGTCATGTTGATGAGTGGCGCATGGACCTTTAGTGTATGCCCTTCGATGGCACGTTTAGTTGCGACGTTGGCGAGTTGCTCGAAAGCGGAGATAAATTGTGGGCGGCAGTCCGGATAGCCGCTATAGTCGACTGCGTTGACTCCCACAAAAATGTCATCCGCCGCCAGCACCTCGGCACATCCAAGCGCGATCGAGAGCATCACTGTGTTTCGGGCGGGCACGTAGGTGACGGGGATATCGGCCATTTGTGAGTCGTCACGGTTCTTTGGAACATCGATGTCGGCGGTCAGTGCCGATCCGCCGATAGCGCCCATATCGACATGCACCAAGCGGTGGTTCAGGACGCCTTGATCCTTTGCTACGCGACTAGCCGCTTCGAGCTCGATGGCGTGCCGTTGCCCGTATTCTATTGTGAGCGCGCAAACGGAGAAGCCCTGAGATTTAGCGATCGCCAGCACAGTGCTGGAATCGAGCCCACCTGAAAACAATACGACGGCCTTCTTCACGTAATGGGGACGTACGCGAGCGTTCCGGAGGCTTTTGATTTTGCCTGGTTCGGTGCGCGTGACCTCTTGAAGGGCATAGAATAGAAGAATGCTTTTAGTCGCACTAGCGTTGACCTCTTTGACCTCGCCAGCCGGTTCCATGCAGGAGTTTCCGCGTCCCAAAGGCGCGATCGTGCTTTTTGATGGCAGGGACACATCCGCTTGGGTGCAGCGAGACGATAAGAGCCCATGCAAGTGGGATGTGATCGATGGCGCACTCGTGGTGAAGAACGGCACGAGCGATATCATGACGAAGCAGGAGTTCGGCGATTACCGGCTACACCTCGAGTTTTGGTTGCCCAATTTGCCTGACCGGAAGGATCAGGCTAAAGCTAACAGTGGCGTGTACAACCAGGGCCGATATGAGATACAGATTCTCGACAGCTTTAATAACCCCACCTACAAGTTCGGGGGTGTGGGCTCGATTTATGCCCAGAAGGATCCAGATCAGAACGCTGTGAAGCCGCCGGAGAACTGGAACATCTACGACATCGTGCTTCGCTCGGCAAGAGTCGATGCCAAAGGGGATCTCGTTTCAAAGCCGCGCATCTCGGTTTGGCACAATGGCCTTCGCATTCACCGTGACGTCGAAATCAACACGCCAATGACCGCAGCAGGCATCGAGGGCAAGTGGGTAACCAAGGGGCCGATTATGCTGCAGAACCACGGAGCTCCCGTGCGTTTTCGAAACATCTGGATCGTCGAAGACAAGCGATCCTGAGTGTAAAAGTCAGTCGGGGCGACACGATTCGAACGTGCGACCTCATGCTCCCAAAGCACGCGCGCTACCAACTGCGCCACGCCCCGATTGAACTTATAAGGTACCCCAGCGGGCCATCGGCGTGATGATTCCACTCCGATCCCTGCTAGTTCGTCCAATTAGTGTTTCTGGAAGAGTTGGGTCTTCGCCTTTGTTTGGACGATGCTCTTAAGCTTCCAGGTGCTACCGAGCTTGATCCAGGTGTCCAGCGTTTCGCTGACATCGGTGAGGGTCAATTCCTGATTGTCAAACAGGACGATGCCTTTGAAGTCATTGTGGGTGTTTAGCGACAGACGGTTGCCCTTAATCGAAGGCTTGCCGACAACCAGCTTTGAAAACTCAACCTTTCGGGTGAGCTTCATCTGATCCTTTAAACCCTGCAAAAACCCCTTGGCGTCGTATTTGAGCTTGTCCTTCGATGTGCAGAGAAAACCCGGTGCAAGGTTGGCTTTGATCCATTTCTCGGCAGCCGCTTGATCGCGCTTTTGAATGGCTGCATTCAGTTCGTTGTAATGCTTCACGAGTAGGGAGTGCAGATCCTCAGCATGGGCTAAGGATGCAGCGCCCAAAAGCGATAGAAGCAGGAGTTTGCGAATCATAGCCAAGTCTTCCATACTCTGCCCGTGGGGCCGAGGTTCGAAACCTTGTTGATGAGCGAATTGCCCGTAGGCGAAGCCTACGATCTCCTCACTGCGTGCGTTTCTCCGCGTCCGATCGGCTTTATCAGCACTCTCAGCGCCTTGGGACAGCCAAACCTCGCGCCGTTTTCATTCTTTACGGTTGGGGGCGCGAATCCGCCGTCGGTGATTTTTTCTGCGGTGCTGAACATCGATGGCTCGATGAAGGAAACCTACAAGAACGTTTCCGACACCGGCGAATTCGTGGTGAACACCGTGCATCGCGAGATGATGGACGGCGTCGGTCGGGCAGCCATCAGAGCATCTGCCGACACTCCTAAATGGGAGCGATCGGGATTCGGGCAACTCGCAAGCGTTAGCGTCCGACCTCCAAGAGTAGCCGAGAGCCTGGTGCAGCTCGAGTGCAAAGTTTTTCAAATACTCGAGCACGGAACAGGCCCAGGCTCGGCTCGCTACGTGATCGGAGAAGTTCTTGTGGCGCACGTATCTCCCGAACTGCTGTTGCAAGGAAAAGTTTCTGGCGACTTAGTTCACCCCATCGCGCGGATGGGAGGGAAGGCTTACGTGGACACTGCTGCCCTTGAGTTATTCGAGCCGGAGGTGCCATGAGCATCTTAGAAGTCAAGAGCATCAGTAAGCGATTTCCCGGCGTGCAGGCGCTTGATGATGTCTCTGTTACGTTTCAAACCGGCTCGATTCACGCGCTTCTAGGAGAGAACGGGGCGGGGAAGTCGACCCTTGGGAAAATCTTGGCCGGGCTCTATCAGCCGGATAGTGGTGAAATCGTTTTCGAGGGTAACCGGGTTCAGTTCAGGTCTCCTAACGACGCCGTGCAATGCGGCATTGCGATGGTGCACCAGGAGCTCCTCTTTGCTGAGAACATGACGGTGGCGGAGAATCTTAGCTTAGCCGAGATGCCTGCGAGAGGCTTTCTGGTCGACGCTAAGGAAATGAGACGTCGCGCCAGCGAATGGCTCAGAACTATTGGTGCCCAAATCAGCCCCGATACAATCCTCGGCGAGTTACCCATTTCTAAGCAGCAGCTTGTTCAGGTTGCTGGGGGCATCGGGCGTGGTGCCAAGGTGCTGATTTTCGACGAACCGACTAGCAGCCTCTCGCAATCTGAGGCAGACAAGCTTCTCGAACTCATCAGAGAGCTGAAGGCGCAGGGTTTGACATGCATTTACGTATCTCACCGGTTGGAAGAAATCTTTGCGATATGCGACACGGTCACGGTGCTGCGCGATGGGAAGCTGGTGGAAACGTGTCCGGTCGAAGGTCTCACGCGGGACGATCTGGTGCGCAAGATGATTGGACGCGAACTCGCGGCCAGCCTGGCGGAGCATGACGAGTTCGCCCTTGGTAACGAAGTGCTCTCGGTGCAGGGACTGACCAGTCCTGGGAAGTTTCACGAAGTCTCCTTCTCAATTCGGGGAGGCGAGATTTTGGCATTGGCTGGACTTGTGGGGGCGGGGCGCACCGAGGTTGCGGAGGCATTGTTCGGCCTGGACCCCCACTCTAGCGGCGAGGTGAAAGTCCACGGAAGGTCAATCTCTGCTCGAAGCCCAAAGCAAGCGATGTCGCTTGGTATGGGGCTCGTGCCAGAAGATCGGAAACGACACGGGCTTGTGCTATCTATGAGCGCGAAAGAGAACGTTTCCCTTCCAACACTGCCAAGGCTCTCGTCGCATGGATGGGTCAGGTCTAGCGCAGAACGTTCGCTGGCTCAGCGCTTCTTCGAAAAAATGCGCGTTAAGGCTCCAAGCATCGATTCCGCCACGATTGGGTTGTCCGGTGGTAATCAACAGAAGCTGGTGCTTGCGAAGTGGATGGCGGCGGAAAGCGACCTGCTGATCGTAGACGAACCTACTCGGGGCGTTGATGTCGGCGCGAAGGCAGAGATCCACAACTTGATCCGCCAGTTGGCCGCTGAAGGGAAGGCCGTATTGCTGATTTCGAGCGATCTGCCTGAACTACTTGCTCTCGCGACGCGTATCCTGGTCATGCGAGAGGGAAGGGTTGTTGGCGAGTTGAGGGCTGGGGCGTCCGAAGAAGCGACCATGCGCATGATGGCCGGTGTAGGTGTGGCGCAAGTTCTGTAGACTCGGGCACTCCAGCACGGCGAGAGCGTATAACAGAGTTAATGTTAACGAAATTGAGAACCCGGTTTTGGGCCATTGCCGGGCTGGTGCTCGCTGCGACGGTGGCTGTTGCCGACGTGCCGCCCAAGATCACCGAGGCCATCGCGAAGGCGGAGTCGGCAGTTCAAGCGATTGTAAAGATTCCGAATGATCAGCGCACCTTTGACAACACGCTCGGAGCCATCGATGATCTTTCTGTTCGGCTGGACAACGACACGTCGCTGACGATCTTTATGCAGTACGTGTCAACCGATGCCAAGCAGAGGCAGGATGCTCGGGATGCTGAAGAGGCAGTCAGCAACTATCTGATCGATCTGAGCAAGCGGGAAGACCTGTACAACGCCGTTAAGGCATATGCCGACACCAAGCCGGCGCTCTCGGGCGAGCAGAAGCGATTTCTGGAGTTCACGATGCGCGACTACCGTCGCTCGGGCATGATGCTCGACGCAGATAAGCGGAAGCGGCTTACCGAGATCGAGAAAGAGCTTCAGAAGATGTCGACCGACTTCCAGACGAACATCTATGAAGACGAGACGGTGGTGATGTTGACTCGGGCGGAGCTTAAGGGTGTGCCCGTGGATACGCTTCACACGATGAAGATGGCGGTCGGTGGGCTCTACGTCGTGCCGATGGACGGGCCGACCTTCTCAGCAATTCTCGACTACGCCGACAACGAGTTGACGAGGCAGAAGGTTTGGACAGAGTACAAGCGGCGCGGCGGCAAGAAGAACGCGAACCTGCTGGAGAAGATTTTGAAGCTACGGTGGGAGGGCGCGACGCTCCTCGGCTACAAGAACACCGTCGACTACGAAATCGAAACGCGGATGGCGAAAAACTCAGAGACCGTGGCGAAGTTCTATCAGGATCTGAAGCCTGTAGTTCGCAAGAAGGCGCAGCTCGACTACAACGAACTGCTCGCGGCCAAAAAGGCTCAGACCGGCAACAAGAACGCGAAGCTCTATCCTTGGGATCAGTCGTATTACAAGAACCGGCTGATGATGTCGAAGTATGCGGTGGACTCGCAGAAGGTCGCCGAGTATTTCCCGGTCAAAGCGGTTTTCGATGGCCTGTTCCAGATCACGGCTTCGCTTTACGGAATCGAATTCAAGGATGTCACGGCGAATGCTTCTTCACTAGGGCTGCCGATTTGGCACCCCGACGTGAAGCTTTGGGCGGTCACCGACAAGGCAAACGGCGAGTTGCTGGGCCACATCTACACAGACCTCCACCCTCGCGAGAACAAGTACAACCACGCTGCCTGCTGGGGCCTGCAGTCTCGGAAGGTCTGGTCCGACGGAACGGTTCAGAAGCCGCTGGCGGCGCTCGTGACCAACTTCACCAAGCCGACCGCGGACAAGCCTTCGCTGATGACTCACGACGAAGTGGAGACGTTCTTCCACGAGTTCGGGCATGCCTTGCACAACGTGCTGACGAAGGCGAACTATGGGCGGTTTAGCGGTACAGCGGTGGCGCGAGACTTCGTCGAGGCTCCGTCGCAGATGTTCGAGAACTGGGTTTGGGAGCCTTCGGTGCTGAAGCTTTTCGCCAAGCACTATAAGACCGGCCAGCCTCTTTCTCCGGCGATGCTGCAGGGCATGAAGAATGCACAGACGCTTGGCAGCGGCCTTGAAACCGAGCACCAGATGTATTACGGCCTCACCGATCAGGCGTATCACACGGCTCCCGGCGGAGTAGTGGACACTACGAAGGTGGGCGTGGATCTGCTGCACGAGGTCGAGCTCTATCCGAACCCGATCGGCACTATGTTCCAAAGCTCGTTCGGCCATCTCATGGGCTATCAAGGCGCTTACTACGGCTACCTCTGGTCGCTGGTGTATGCACAGGATATGTTCGAGAGGTTCCAAGAGAAGGGAATCCTCAGTCCGGAAGCCGGCGCCTACTATCGCGAGAAGATCCTTTCACGGGGCGGGACGATGGATGAGATGGACATGCTGCGCGACTATCTTGGGCGCGAGCCTCGGACGGATGCATTCCTGAAACATTTGGGCCTGAAGAAATAGGAACGCGCAGCCAAGCTCGCATCCGGGTTAGCGCAGCCACGCTGCGCTCCCGGGCCTCAAACGACTTGCACGTGTGCGGCTTCTCGCTGCTTTCGCGGCAGGTGGAGCCTGTTCGCCAGCGCCAGCGCCCGGTCCAGCATGTTCGCGAAGGGCTGCCTCTCTAGCAGCAGTGACAAGCCGTATCCGGTAAGCCCGCCCAGCAGAGCTCCGACGAGTAGATCGCTGGGCCAGTGTTCGCCGAGGTAAATGCGAGAGACTCCGATGCAGCAACTAATCACCGCCATCGCAATGCCCGCCCGTCTATCCGCTCGCCAAAGCGCGACTGTCATCGCAGCGGCCATGAACAAGTGCCCGCTCGGGAATGAGCTGTCGGGATAGCAGGGGGCGAGGCCGGGGCAGCCTTCGTAGATCCACGGACGGGGCCGGTACATCAGGCTTTTGAAGATGGGCCTGAGAGCCACGGATGTCGCAACGCTGGCTAAGGCAACCAGGGCACCTCGCTGCAGATTGGGGTTCCTCGTCAGCCAAATCGACAGCAGCAAGCCCAGCAACAGATAACGCAAGAGATGCAGCTCGAACAGCAGCATAAAGAAATCGAAGATCGCCGACTTTCCGTACATCGAGTGCACCGCTCGATAAATATTCTCGTCCAGCCCCACGTTAAGATTCGATGATCAAATCGCCTCATCCGTTCGGGTGATGTGCAGATTAAATGCCGCTTTCGTGCTTTCGAATCTCTTCGACGAGTTGTTTGGTGAAGTCCTCGGCGCCGGTAACGGTGAGATGGTCGACGTTTTGCATCACTTCCATCGGGAATGACCTCGGCTCGGGAAACAGGTAGCCACCGTTCTTCAGAGGCTTCAATATCTCTTCGAGCTTAGCGGAGAGTTCTTTCTGGTGCTTTTGGAACGTCGCCAGATCCGCGAGACCCTGGTAGATCGGAGCGCTCACGAGATAAAAGCTGAAACCCTTCTCGTTCGAGAGCTGGATCAGGCGTTGAAGCGCCTGCTTGTTGGTGTCGGAGATCGTCGCTTTCAGGTTCTGCAGCGTCTCCGTGTGCTTGGCAAGATCGCTGTTGACCAAATCCGGGTCCGAGTTTTCCTGTCGCAGGAACCCGTTCGGCCCGATCTTGTCCGCTTCATCCGTTCGCGCCTTCTTGCGGGTGAGGGTGTTGAAGACCAGCTGTTTAAAGCTCTTGGATTCCGAGTACAGCGGCAAATACCGGCTCGTCACGATGTCGGCGGTCCAGTCGAAGTCGTGCTTGATCCACGGGGTGACCTGCTTGAGTTGACCGACCGAGAAGGGAATCTGCGCGAGGGCGGAACCGGCGACGTCGCGCTCCCACACGTCGTAAACGTGCAGGTCGATGACCATCTTCGGAGCTGTGTGCGTTCGCAGATATTCCTCGACCATTGCGGCGTCATTGAGCACCATCATGTCGCCGACGGTGCAGAGGTTGAGCGCTGAGAGGCCGAGCTCTTGCTTCAGGACGTCTGGATCCACGCCCTGATCCCCACTCGAATCTCCAACAATGACAATGTCCACGTCCGGCGTTTCAGAGAGCAACTGCCACTTCTTATGAACGATCTTGTAGCCCGAGTTCGGCGTGCATTTCGCCATAATCGGGATGAGCGCCAGATTTGCAAGGAAGGCGAACAGGATCACGCCGCCCACCGTGAGCCACACGGAGCGCTTGCTGAGCACCGGGCTGCTTTCGTCCGGGACGGTTGGCCTTTCTTTCTTCGGGGCTTCAGTGCTCATGGTCTTAGAACTGGAAGTAGATGAACTCCGTGGCCTGTCGAGCGCCCAGTAGCGCTATCGCCAAGAGAATTCCAACGTATGCGCCAAGGCGATAGACCGGCTTCCATTGGAGCTGAGGGACGAGGTCGAGCTTGCTTTGCTGGTACCACTCGATGAGGAACAAGGGGATCGCGCAGGCGAAAACGGTCTTGATGAAGCCATTGGTCTCGTGGCTTCGTGAGAAGCCGATTCGACTCAGCATGCCAAAGATCTGGTCCATCGAGTGCGCTCGAAACAGCACCCATCCGACAAGAGTGAAGAGGAACATCAACACGATTGAAAGTCCGCTCGCGAGCTTCGGTGGCAGGGTCGGTTTCTTCACCTCAGGCTTCGAATACCAATGGTGACCGACCAGAATGACGCCATGATAACCGCCCCAGGCGATGAAATTCCAAGCCGCGCCGTGCCAAAAGCCGCCGAGCAGCATGGTGAGGAGAAGATTGACATTGGTCCGGATCGTGCCTTTTCGATTGCCGCCGAGGGAGATGTAGAGGTAGTCACGGAGCCATTGCGAGAGGGTCACGTGCCAGCGCTGCCAAAAATCGCTGGGATTTCGTGAGAAGTACGGGAGCTTGAAGTTGATTGGCAGATGGAAGCCGAGAATTCTTGCGATACCCCGAGCGATGCTCGAATAGCCGGCGAAGTCTCCGTAGATTTGGAGAGCATATGCGAACATTCCGAGCAGCATGTCTAGGCCCCGGTAGCCTTCATAGTTGTTGAAGACCTGATTGGCGACAGGAGAAACGTTGTCGCCGATGACCAGCTTCAGGAAATAGCCGTACAGGATCAGAAACACGCCCATCTCGATGTCGAGCGGCGACACCTTCCGAGGGGCGTTGATCTGCGGGAGGAGCTGGCTGCCTCGCTCGATCGGACCGGCAACGAGTTGCGCGAAGAAGGAGACGTAGAGCGCGAAGGACAGCGGGTTTCGCTCCGCCTTGAACTTGCCCTTGTACACGTCGATGATGTAGCTGATCTCTTTGAACGTGTAGAACGACATGCCAACCGGCAGCACGATCTTTAGCGTATCGTGGGTGCCGCCGAGGCCGAAAACCTGGAGCAAGGCCGCAAGCTGGTCTGCGAAGAAGTTGTAATACTTGAAGAAGCCAAGGATGCTGAGGCTGACGATGATCGCAAAGGCGGCCGCCGCCTTCCGCTTCTTCTCATCCTGCGACGAATCGATGATCAGGCCGCAGATGAAGTTGATCGACGTGCTCAGCGCGAGGATTCCGCAGAAGCGCCAGTCCCAGAAGCCGTAGAAGACATAGCTGGCGACAAGCAGGACGACGTTTTGGGCTCGAAAACGGGGGGTTAGCGCGAAATAGGTGGCTGCTACCAGCAGGTAGAAGACAACAAAAGTGACTGTGGTGAACAGCATGAATTCCGCTTACGAACTCGCACCGAACCTGGCGCGGGCGGACCGTCTGTGCGATCGCGCTCAGATGCCCCCATAGATGATAGCTTTTTGGAGTCCCTGATTTCAGGGAACGCTAATCGAACAGCGCCTTCGCGAACCGCTCCGGCTTGAAGTCCAAGAGGTCTTCAGCCTTCTCACCAACCCCTACCAGCTTAATGGGAATCTTGAACCTGTCATAGACGCCAATCAGCGCACCGCCGCGAGCCGTGCCGTCGAGTTTCGTTAAAACGAGTCCCGTAATGCGGGCGGCTTTGGCAAACTCCTCCACTTGCCGAATCGCGTTCTGCCCCGTGTTCGCGTCTATCACTAAGAGGATTTCTTCCGGCTTGCGTCCCAAAGCTTTCTCGCAGACATTGACCACTTTCTGCAGCTCCTGCATCAGATTGCCTTTGCTATGCTGGCGTCCGGCGGTGTCGCAGAGGACGAAATTCTGTCCACGGGCTTTGGCTGCGGTGATTGCGTCGAAGAGCACCGATGCGGAGTCGGCACCCTGTTGCGCGTTTATGAAGTCTGAGCCCGTTCGCTGAGCCCAAATCTCGAGCTGTTCGATGGCGGCGGCCCGGAACGTATCTCCGGGAGCGAGAAGGACTTTGAAGCCTCGCTTCTTTAGCAGGTGCGCTACCTTACCGATGGTTGTCGTTTTGCCGACGCCGTTGACTCCCACGAAGAGAAACACCGTCGGGTCCTCATCTGCGATATCCAGACCCTTCGCGCCCTTCTGCTCGAACCGCCGGTTGATCGCATCCTTGAGCCGCTGCTTCATCGCCGCCGGCTCCGTGATCTTCTCTTCTCGGACTGCCTTCCTTAGCTCATCGAGAATCTCAGTGGTGGTTTGGATATGGGTGTCTGCCTGAAGCAGCGCCTCCTCGAGCTCCTCGTAAAACTCGTCATCGATGACCCCCCGACCCATCATGCGGTCGAAGCGATTCATCAAGTTCTTGAACATATTTAGAGCGTACCGGGGATGATTGTTGATGGTTGAAGGGAATCCGGATCAATGATCACTCGGTCGGAAACCCCTCTCGCCTCATCAACTGCTCAATCTGCCCCACATGCCGCTCCGCGTGGCACGTCACTATCTCAAAGCAATCGGCCATGTTCATTCGGAACAGCGGCAGGAACGGGTTCTTGATCTTGGTCTGGATGAGGTCGATGCTCTGCGACTTCTCCGCGAGTTGGATGACCCGAGTGTGATCGGCCACGAACGTCTCCACCACCTCTTGCCCAAACGACCCCGGACCCGGAATCATCGCCTTAGGAGCCGGAGTATTGCCCGATGGGCCTGAAGCTTTGATGATCATCGAGCCGAAGACGGTGTGCTTCACCTCCGCATCTTCCCGTCCAAACTTCGCATTCTCGATGGCAAGCTCCATTTCGGGCACGTACCTAGCCGCTGGAATATGCATATGGCTGAAGATTTGCCCAATGGTCCAAAGCCCATCGCCTGGTTTCCAATTGAGCTGGGCGTCGGTAAGAGTGCCGCCAGTTGCGCGCCCCCGATTGATCAGATCATTCAGGCGGCTCGTAATCTCTTCCAGAAATGTCGAACAGATCATGGCTTGTTAGCAGTAATAATGGCTGACGCGGTAGGGAGTGATGCAACAAGGTGGTCTGTTTCTCTCAAACGTCCTGGATCCCAGACCGTCAGATGAGGCAGCAGCCGCCCCGATCCCAGGTGCGGTCAACATTCCAGTAGAAGAATTGAGTGACCGAACGCACGAGCTTCCGGCTCGGGATCGAGAGTTGGCTATTGTCGCTTCCGGAGAGCTTCTCGACGAATCGATAAGTGCTCTGACAGGATTAGGGAGAACCACCGTCCCGCTGCATCGTAGTTGCGTGGCCCCGGGACCAAGCCACTCCAAGCCCAGGCTGTGGAGTCCGAACGCCTTTCTCGAGGAAGTCGTTACCGAGTTGAGTCCAGCTAGGGTGATCGATATTGCTTGCGGCACCGGGCGCGACGCCGTATTTCTTGCAAGCCTCGGGTGGTCTGTGACGGCAATCGATCACTTGGAAGACGCGCTCCAGCGTGGCCGGGATCTCGAGGCGCGTTACGCACCTTCCTCAATCGATTGGAGGCGCCAGGATGCCGCGGCTATTGAACTGTGCCCAGACGTCGACCTCGTCACGATGTTTTTCTTTCTCGACAAAGAACTGCTCAAGAGAGTCATCGGACAGCTTAAGGCGGGAGCGCACCTTGTCCTTGAAACGTTCACTGCAGAGCACCGGGAACACTTCGGTAAACCGCGGTCGACCCAATTGGTTCTGCATCCGGGCGAGATAACCCATATTGCCGCCCACCTAGACGTCGTCTACTACTCGGAAGGCTGGCATGGCGGGCGACATACGGCACGATTTTGGGGCAGGAAGGTCTAGGTGCCAATCTGGTCGATGGGCAAGGATGGCAAACTACGGCAAGTGAATCTTCTACCTGCCGAACTCCGACCCGTTGCCGACTACGCCTGCCACACGGGCGAGGGGCCGACGTGGCATCCGCTTGAGAAGGTCGTCTACTGGACCGACATTCCTCAAGGCAAGCTCTTCCGCTACGACCCAGCAACCGAACGTCACGAGCAGGTTTATAGCGGGCGTATCGTGGGGGGAATGACGGTGCAGACGGACGGGAAGCTACTCCTCTTTCTGGACAACGGGGGAGTAGCTCTATGGGATCAAGGGATGCTGGACTTATTGATCGACGAACTCCCGGGAGAGAGGGGAAACCGGTTCAATGACGTGATCGCCGACCCGGAGGGACGGGTGTTTTGCGGCACCATGTCAACGAAGGAGATTCCTGGTCGGCTCTACCGGCTCGACAAAGACCTGAAGATGACCATCATGGTCGAGGGCACAGGAACGAGCAACGGCATGGGCTACACGAAGGATCTGAAGAAGATGTTCTTCACGGACACCAGGCCTGGCGAGATTTACGTCTTCGACTATGAGCGAGCGACGGGAGCTTTGCACAATCAGAAAGTGCACATCAAGGTCGACGACGGGGCCGGCCGCCCCGATGGCATGACTGTCGACGACGAGGAAACCATCTGGTCCACGCGCTGGGACGGCTCCTGCATGGTGCGCTACGCACCCAATGGCGAAGAACTGGGCCGAGTCCTTTTCCCCACCAAAAAGATTTCCAGTATCACCTTCGGAGGCGAAGACTACACCGACGCCTACGTAACCACCGCAGGCGGACAAGATAAGCCTGCCAATGGCGACCTCGCCGGTGCGCTTTTCCAAGCCCAGCTCGGAGTCAAGGGCCGCCAAGAATTCTTCTCGAGAATTGTCCTCTAGCCCGTCTTACCGGCTTCACTTGCGCCAACGCAAAACTATGCTATAGTGAAGCCGCGCCTGTGGCGTAACACTTCTGGAGGTCAGCAAAAACAATGGATCAACACACCACCGTATTCCGCGCTGCCTCCGTCGCAAGTGCCTAAGAACTTCTGAGTTCATCCGGCTCCGCTTGCGGCGGACCGGCAGCTTCTTTTCCTTCTCAGCACGCCTATGTTCACGCATGGCCGTGCCTACCAGAACGGTAATAAGCAATTGAACAAAGAATTTCAACAAGAACTTAAAGAGCGGCTGGCCACCCTTAACGGCCGAGAAAGAAAGGAATTACACCAACGCGCGGCGGACTCGCGTGCGTTGGCGCAGAAGCGGAACAGCGGTGCAGAAGCGCGCTGGAGCATCGAGCAATTCGTGCTTCAGGAGCTTCGAAGAAAGGACCCTGTCCCCTGCGCCGGCCTCGTCATCGCTGCCCATGGCACGCGATGCAAGGTGCTGGTGAACGACGAGATACAAGACGTGCGGCTGCACCATACGGTGAAGTCCGTCGTCCCCGGCGACGAGTTGAGGTTGGATCAAGACCCGGCCCGTGAGGTGCTGCCCAGGCGCACGATGCTGTCTCGCCCGGACCCGGACAAGCCGTCCAAGCAGCTGGCGATCGTGGCCAATATCGACGTGGTCGTGGTGGTCGTGTCAGCGGTAAGCCCGCCGTTGCACCCGGGACTTATCGACCGCTATCTGGCGGCGATTTGGAAGGGCGGGGCGGAGCCGATGATCGTTCTCAACAAGGTCGATCTTCACGAGATGCATGAAGGTCTGGAAGAAGATCGAGAGCTGCTAATGCCTTATCGCGAGATGGGCATTCCGGTGTTCGAGGTCTCAGCCTCGACAACGGAGGGAGTTGATGGACTAAGAGATGCAATGGATGGAAAGTTGGCCGTATTCGTCGGGCACAGCGGCGTGGGCAAGTCTTCGCTTGTCAACGCGGTGGCGCCTGAGTTTGGAGCGGAAACGGGCAGCGTCAGCGAAGGGAACGCTCGTGGGACTCACACCACGCGGTCATCGACGATGCACCGCTCAGGCGGCCTTAGGATCATCGATACTCCTGGCGTGAGGGCTTTTGGGATCGAGTTTTCGAGCCCCGCGGAAGTTGCCGAGTGCTTCCGCGAGTTTCCGCGAGGCTGTCGGTACTCCGACTGCCTGCACCTCGACGATGAGGATTGCGCGGTTAAAGAAGCCATCGCAAACGGACAACTCTCCAAGCAGCGCTACGAGAGCTATCGAAGACTCATGTCCGATGCCTTCCCCGAGTCCTGCCATCCTCCAGATGCAGGTTTCTCTTGCAGGAACTGTGGCGCGGAGGTTGTTGTCGCCGGTGCGGGCTCGAAGCATCGGAACCACTGTCCGCACTGTCTGCACAGCGTCCATTTGGATGACGTGCCGGGAGACCGGCTTGCCGGCTGTGGCGGACTGATGGAACCGGTCGCTGTTTGGGTGAGACACGATGGCGAATGGGCGGTCATTCACAGGTGCCGCAAATGCGGCACCTTTGGATCGAATCGGATTGCTGCGGATGACAATGAGCTCTTGCTGATGTCTTTGGCTGTGCAGCCATTGGCGAAGCCACCGTTCCCCCTCATTCGGGTGAACACACTTTAGAGCAGTGCGGTGGCTTGGCCACCGCACTCTATATCGGAACTGCGGTGCTGGCGCTTGCTTCCAGCACTTCCGCTGCTGAGACTTCTCTGTCCTCTCTCTGGCTCATGTAGATTCCCTCCGAGATCAGCATTGTGTTGAGGGCGATTTGGGCCGTCGGGAGCAGCTCGACCTTTCCTTGGAGAGCAGCGATCCAGTGGGCTTGTGAGCTCTCGTAATGGTGATGATCGCCAACGACATTTCTCCACCTAAACTCTGCAGACCCGAGGTTGGCAGTGGCGTTCATTTCAAGATTGCCATAATTCTTGAAGAAGCTAAACGGATCGAGCCGAACGCCCCCCTTGGAACCCAAGATTACGGTGCCGTCCACTTTGTCCAAATTTGCAGCCCACGTTTCGAAGATATCAAGTGACGATCCGCCCCCGAACCGGACAAACCCCAGGCCCATTTCTTCGACGTCATAGCTTGAAACCTCGCGCCGCTTGGAGTCCATCTCCACCTTCTGGTAAGTCTTGCCGCTGATTCGCGTTGGGGTGGGGTTTCCGAGAAGGTAGAGGCACCTGGATATGTGATAAACACCCATGTCGTAGAGGGCGCCCCCAGCCGAGTTTCGCTTTTGGACAAACGTCGGTGTGCCATAGCCATCGACAAACGGCCGACCGCGTCGGCGATGGCCTGAGCTGCGAGCATGATAGACCTCGCCTAATTCGCCCAGATCGATCAACTCCTTTGCTGCTCGCGTTTCATTCGCATAGAGCGTAGACAGTTGGATGTGCAGCTCTTTGCCGGCCTGCTTCGCAGTCTCGAACATAGTCACCGCATCCCGGTAAGAACCAGCCATCGGCTTCTCACAATAGGCATGTTTTCCGGCCTCCAGCACAGCGACTGTAGCCGGCATGTGGAAATTGTTGTGAAGGCAAACGTCGACCGCGTCGATATCGTCACGCCCCAATAGCTCTCGAAAATTCGTGGTGTAGTTTTTAACACCGAATTTTTCTGCGGAACTTCGGGCGGCCTCTTCGTTGACATCGGCAAAGGCCACCATCTCGGCCCCTTCGATCTCCGAATAAGTATTCATGTGGTGCTGCGCGATTTGGCCACAGCCGATAATTCCGATGCGAATCCTTTCACTCACGGGACCGGAGGTTACCTATCCCAGCACCCGTTTGAGTGAACCTCCTGGTTAAGCTAAGTCGGGATAGGTGAGGTGTGGAGAAGTTGTCTAAATTCTCAGGAACAACTTTTAAACTCAGGGCGTCCGTGGCATGAGCATGGCTCAGACGAAGCGGCCCGCTTTAGAGGCTGCGTGATTCCTCGAACGACATTCCCCTCTGCTACAGCAAGCCGGCAGGGGGGCTTTTTCATGTTCTCGGAACTCTGAAAAGCGAGTTTGCAATAACCGGCTCTAGCAGTTAATTGCGGCATATGGGCAATTTCGGCCTTCTTGAGCATTTGGGGCTCACATTAGTTACCAACTGCGCAAAACCCGTTGTATGATGGACTTCGCGTGGAGGAGAGTTGCTCAAAAAACAGCAACGTTCCCAAACGAGTATCGATCACTGGAGGCCACCTTTTTGAGAAAGATTCAACTCTCCGTCGGTAAAGAAATTAATCTTGCATTTCGTATCAGCGTGTCTGCATTAGCCTTTGCTTCTGCCCTACTCCTATCGAGCTCTTCGTTCGCTCAAACCGCAGTCTCCGGAGCGCCATTCGATGGCCCTTCGACGCTGCCGGTCCTTAGAGTGTCGAAAGACATCGGACCTGCCAATGCCAACGAAGTGCTGCACCTCGCGATCAGCCTTCAGCCAGGCAGGGCGGAGGAACTGGAGCAGTTTGCCAACAGCGTCAGCGATCCAATGTCGCCGATGTATAAGCAATTCATGACGCCTGCCCAGATCGGCCAGGTTTTTGGCGCTCCGAAAGCGGAAGTCGACCGGGTCGTGAACTTCCTGAAGTCCAAGGGGCTGAAGGTTACGTTGGTTGCAGACAACCGAATGTCCATTCTCGCCGAAGGAACCGTTCAACAGGCGCAGTCAGCGTTTTCGACCAAGATTCGCCAATACAGCGGGCCATCGCCCGACGGAACGCAAACCGTGCAGTTCCGCGCGAACGAGACGCCGGTCATGCTGCCGACGACGATCGCCAGCCGCATTCTCGACGTATCGGGCCTTGAGAACTACACGCGTCCAACGCCAAGAGCGACGACAACCAAGCTGACGCCCGCGCTGGCGAGGAATCTGTACCAGATCGCTCCCATCTACGTGAACCCAACGCAGGCTGGCCAGGGGCGAACGATCGGGATCTCGAACTGGGACGGTTACAAGCTTTCCAACGCCGATCTGTTCATCACGCAATATGGCCTCCCTTATCCGGCGGCCGGCAAGCATTCGAACGTGCAGATCGTGAAGATCGACGGCGGATCCGGCCAGGGACGTGCTCAGGGCGAAGGGGATCTGGATATCCAGATGGTCCTCAGCCAGGCACCTCTTGCAACGGTGAAAATCTTTGATGGCAAGGGCGGCGACCTGGTCAACGTTCTCACCGTCGAAGCCAACGACCCTGCGGTCGACATTATCAGCGAGAGCTGGGGATGGAGCCTTCCTGCGGCAACGGCAACGGCAGCACACAACCAGCATCTGTCGATGACTGTGAGCGGCAAGACCTACATGGCGGCTTCCGGAGACTACGGAACGACCCTCGAGCCTTATAGCTATCCGAACTATGACGCCGAGGTTCTGATGGTCGGCGGAACGGTTGCGACTGTGGATAGCACCACCGGTGCTCGCGTCAGCGAAGTAGCGTGGAGCGGCGGAGGTGGCGGTTGGAGCACCAACACTGCCACTTTCAACGTGAAGCCGAGCTATCAGACGGTCACTTATCCAGGCGTTACCGCCAATAAGCGCTGGTGCCCAGACCTGGCTCTCCACGCCGATGGTGGCGGAACGGGTGGCTTCTACTTCTACTATCGTGGACTGCTCTACACCGGAAGCGGCACGAGCTTCTCGTCGCCCGTTTTTGCAGGCGCACTTGGACTTGCTGAGCAGAAGCTGCTCTCGCTCGGGAAGACCACCGGCAACGGCCGGCTTGGACGCTTCCAGAATTGGCTCTACACCCACAACACCGTTGCCGGGCTGTTCTTCGACGTCACCTCTGGCAATAACGGAAACCTGCCAAGCGGACAGGCTTCCAACGCAATCGCGGGTTGGGACTTCTGCACCGGATTCGGTGCGATGAACTTCAACGCGTTTGTCAACGGCTACTAAGCCTCAACATTAGAAAGCCCGCTCGGTTTACCGGGCGGGCCTTTTGCTGGGAATAGCAAGCCACAGCACACTTCACAGTGCCGCAAACGAAAACGCTTATTGTCGTTACGCGGAGACAGTGTAAAGCGTCTAGAAAGAAGGTCACGCACGTCTCATGAAAAGCTTTCTACTTTGCATCGCCTTCTGCCTCACTATCGTCGGAGCCGCCTCGGCTCAGCCAATCACGACCGAACGTGGCAAGAAAAGCGACGAAATTGTCGTCAAGCTAAGGAAGATCGATCTCTTGAATCAGATCCTCCCGCTGCTGCTAACGAAGGAACAGATCAACAGAATTCTGCCCCTCATCGAGCAGGCCCGTGCAAAACAGAAGCTGATCCTTTCGCAGGAGGACGATGAGCTGGCAAAGCTTCAGCCTCAAATCGAGGAAACGTACGCCAAGGCTGTGGAGAAGAACGAATACCCCACCAAGGAATTCTCCAGCATGATCGCCGCCAAAACGAAGGCTATGAGCATGAAGCGCAGCATCGCGCTCATTGAGATGGTGGAGGTCGTCCAGGACAACTTGCTCAAGATCCTGAACGAAGGGCAGAGGAAGGCGTTGATCGGCTCATTCGACGCTCGATTCATCGATCCGACAAAGAAGCCTGAAGAGATCAGCGAAGGCACTCGAACGCGCTTTTACGTAGAGCGAGTGCTTCTGGATCCTCTCACCCGCGAGTTGCTGATCGAGATCGTCGACAAGAAGAAAGAGTAGGTCGAGAGCGAGTCCAAGATTATTCAGACCCGACCTGCCGTCCCGATTCATGCAAACTGAATCGAGTCATGCAAGCAACGTCGCTCGGAGACCTCCTGCGGAAGCAGGCTGCGAAGTACGGAAGCAAGCCGGCCATTCTTGCGCCGTCAAAGGAAGGCTTTCAACCCACCTCCTACGCTGAGATGGCAGACCTTGTGAGAGGTTATGCTGGTGCGCTTAAGGCACTCGGGATTCAGCGCGGCGACAAAGTGGCGATCCTTAGCGAGAACTGCCCGGAATGGGCGCTTGCCGATTGGGCCTGTAGCTCGCTCGGTGTCGTCAGCGTCCCTGTCTATCCTTCCCTACCTGCCGATCAAGCTCAATACATCGTCTGTGATGCTGATGCCAGCCTCGTGCTGACCGGCGATGAAGAGCAGCTTAAGAAGGTCGCAACTCTGGATTCCGTGCGCGCGATCCTCCTCAGAGGTGCCGACTCCATCTCCGAGATGAGCAGGACTTCAGACTTGACGGAAGAGGCGTGGCACCGTGAGATCGATCAAACGAGTCGTAAAGACCTCTTTACGATCATCTACACCAGCGGTACCACAGGGCAGCCGAAGGGTGCAATGCTCGCCCACGAGGTGCCGCTTCATGTGTGCGAAAGCGCAGTGAAGCGCCTGCCGCTCCACGATACCGACGTCTTTCTGTCGTTCCTGCCGATGTCGCATGTGTATGAGCGAATTGCCGGGCAGGTTCTTCCTATCCAGATGGGCGCGACGATCGCTTACGCGAAGAACCTCGCGTCGCTTGCCGGCGATATGCAGAAGGTTAAGCCGACGATCATGCTTTGCGTTCCCAGGTTCCTGGAAGCTTTCGCCGACAAGGTGAACAGCGCCATGGAGAAAGAGGGTGGCTTGAAGAAGAGGCTTTATGATCTCGCTCTCTCTCAGGGAGTCAAGAAAGCTCAGGGCAAATTCGCCCCGCTCTCGGGGTTTACCGACAAACTAGTCATGAGCAAGATTCGTGACCGTACGGGTGGCCGGCTTAGGTTCTTCGTCTCTGGCGGAGCTGCTTTGCCTCCGCATGTAGCCGAGTTTCTTCTGGCTACAAAGCTAGGGGTGCTTCAGGGTTATGGCCTTACCGAGACCGGGGGCGGCACTTGTATCAACCACCCAGATCGAAACAAGTATTGGACCGTAGGCGAGCCCCTGGACATGGAAGTGACGATTGCCGAAGACGGGGAAATCCTGCTGCGAGGTCCCGGAATCATGAACGGCTACTACAACCTTCCGGAAGACACCGCGCAGGTGATCGATCAGGAGGGTTGGTTCCACACCGGCGACATCGGTGAGATGGAAGGGCAGAGCCTGAAGATCACCGATCGCAAGAAAGACATCATCGTGCTCGGTAACGGCAAGAACGTCGCGCCGCAGCCCATTGAGAACAAGCTGAAGCAGTCGCCGTTCATCTCTGAAGCTGTAGTTCTAGGAGACGCCATGGATGCCTGCGCGGCGCTGATTATCCCGAATTTCGAGGCGGTCAGGAAGGAGCTTGGCCTACCTGAGACTGCCTTGTTGAGCGAATCTGATGAGGCACGGAAGCTCATCAAGCTGGAGATCGATAAAACGAACAAGACCATGGCCCCGTTCGAAATGGTCAAGAAGCACGCGATCCTGGATCAGCCGTTCAGCCAAGAGACCGGAGAGATGACGCCTACGTTGAAGGTGAAACGAAAGGTCGTCAAAGAAAAGTTCGCGCAACAAATAGCCAGCCTACGGTAAGTGTGCAAGCGTGAGTTGCAGGTAGAACCCTAGCCGTGGCGAATGAAGTGGCCGGACTGTGGCAAACGGAACGCGCCAAAGGCACCTACACCGTGCTCGCGTTCTGCAACGATCAGAAGGGATTTCTTCTACACGTCACCGAGGAGAACGACAACCATTTTGGCTTCGAGTGGCAATCGGACAACGGAGTGATCGCCATCGAGTGGCCGGAGTCGAGCGAGACCTGGCCTTATCTTCGAATCGATTCGGCGCACGGAGAACGGGACGAGCTACGCATCGACTTTCCAGGTGCCGATTCTGAGACGTTTCACTACTTCGGAGAAGCGGGCGAGAGCCCTGCGCTCATTCAGAAGCTGACGCGCCTCACCAGCCCGGCCGCATTTAGTCGCTGGGCTTGGTCGTTGCGGCCTGGCGACGAAGGTTACGTGCCATCCGCTTTCGGCGAGGGCGCGATCGTCGAGATCTGCGTCAACCTTGTCGGCAGCCTCTTCGCAGGAGCGGCACTCGCGAAAGCTGTGCCTGCGTCGGCATCGTTGATGTTTTGCCTGGCTCTCTTGCCGTTCTTCTGTGTCGCGGTCTTTCGGGAGCACTGGAAGGATTCGGTTCATTGGTGGCAACTGTGTCCCAGCATCCGTAGGATTGGAGCATTTCTCTACTTCGCTATCGGGCTGTTGGCAACGATCGCCGCCGGGCGTACGAACGCCTTTGGATATCCCGCATGGGAGGCGGCACTTCGGACGGTGACCTTCGGCGGCTTCGTCTTCTTCTGCGGTTGGACGATGCTGAGGGAGATCCAGGGAGTCGCACGGGCAAGGTTCGAGATCATTGCCTTATGATCGAGCCCTCAAAACTAGAAGCGCTGGAACTCGCCAGGGGTTTGGAACCAACGGCGGTCAATCTTCTGAGAGTCGCCAGGGACACCGGAGACGCAGCCTCCCGCTGGGCTTTTACGCAGTGGGAACTTCGGAAGCGAGCAAAGGCGAAGTTTTCCAGAGCCGAGGAGATGCTTTTCACGAGAGAAGCGCTCGAACAGGCGACCCATGAGGCAATTGCTGCTTATCACGCCTCTATATTTCGAAACCTCACTGACGGCCGAATTGCTGACCTCACCGCTGGCATCGGCGCAGACCTCATCGCGCTTGCACCGGGCATCGGTTTCGAATTGGACCAAGAGAGGGCCGAGTATGCCCGGCACAACCTCGATCTACACGGAGCAGAAGCTCAAGTGCACGCTGGCGATTGCATGCAAGCGGAATGGGGCCAATACGCATATGCGGACCCTGCGAGGAGAGTCGAAGGGCGACGGACCCTTACTCTCGCGGAGTTTGCGCCAAATCCAATGGAACTGGCCCGAAGGATGACGGACCTCGAACTCGGCTGCATGAAGCTGACGCCCATGCTGCCGGACCCTGCGCTCGCATCGCTTGGGCCGCGACTCGAATTCATCTCCTTCGGAGGTGAGTGTCGCGAGGCCCTGGTGATCAGCGGCAGGCAAGCTCAGCCAGGACGGTGGGCCGTGCACGTCGAGAGCGGCGAGATGCTGGATGCGAGCCAGCAGGTAGCTATCTCTCCGTTTCGAGAAACTCAGAAGGACGAGATGCATCGCTACCTGTATGAGGCCGATCCCGCTGCGATCCGGGCGCACTGCCTACCACATCTTTCAGAACAGCACGGACTGACCTTCCTAGGAGATTCCAACGGATATCTGACTAGTGATGCAGCCATCGATTCGGTGTGGCTGACACGTTTCGAGGTGCTTTACTCGGGCAAAGGCGACTCATCGAACACAAAGGATGCGTTGAGGAAGCTGGACGCTGCCAAGCCGATCCTGAAGCAGCGAGGCGCTCATCAGGATTTGGCCAAGCTGTCCAAAGCTTTTCCAGCTTACGGCGCAAGGCCAATTGCGCTCGTCATTTGGCCCGTAGGCAAGAGCCTGCGCCATACGATCGTGGCTATCGGCTCTTAGCAACCTCAGCTACGTGTTCGGGAGTGATTCCGAATTCTTTGAGCACCTGGTCGCCCGGCGCTGAGAGCCCAAAGCGGTCGATGCCAACTTGCAGTTCGGCATATCTGGGCCAAGCCATCGTCGAGCCAGCCTCGACCGAGACTGTCCGAACGCCCGTCGGCAGCACACTCTGCCGATACTCCACGGATTGTCTCTCGAAGAGCAGCCAACTGGGCATGCTTACAACACGTGTTGTAATTCCATCAGCTTCGAGGAGCTCCTTTGCCTTTACGCAGACCGAAACTTCGCTGCCCGTTCCAATCAGGATCACCTCGGGCTTGGACGAGCCCTCCTGTAGGACGTAAGCACCCTTTTCGGCCGGGTGCTTTTTAACGTCTGCGGGTGTAAGCGTGGGCAGGGCTTGCCTGGTTAACACCAGCAACGTCGGGGTCTTCTCGGATTGCACCGCGATCTTCCAGCCAACCGTGGTCTCGTTGCCATCTGCGGGTCTAAAGACGTTCAGATTGGGAATCGCACGCATGGCAGTCAGGTGCTCCACAGGCTGGTGCGTAGGTCCGTCCTCGCCCAGGCCAACCGAGTCGTGAGTGAAAACGTAGATGGAAGGCGTTTCCATTAGGGCTGCGAGGCGGATCGCGGGCCGGCAATAGTCGGTGAAGCAGAAAAAAGAGCCGCCATATCCTCTGGCACCCCCGTGGAGCGTGATGCCGTTTACGGCGGCAATCATGGCGTGCTCGCGAACGCCGAAGAAGATATTTCGCCCCCCCGGGTTTTCCTTGGTGAAGTTGCCTGACTGCTTCTGCGTGGTGAGGGTGCTTTCGCTCAGGTCGGCGCTACCTCCGATGAGGTTTGGGACGTAGGGAGCGATGGCGTTGATGACCTTGCTGCTCGCTTGCCTGGTTGCTTGCTTTTCTTCGGTGGTGAAGCTGGGAAGCTTATCGAGCCATTCTTTGCCGTATTCCCCCGAGATGGCGTTGCGCAGGGCACGAGCGTCTTCGGGGTAAGCGAACTCGTAGGCTTTGAACGACTCGTGCCACTTTTGCTCCGCTTCTTCACCCTTGCTCAAAGCCTCGCGGAAGTGATTCAGCGCCGCATCATCGACGTAAAAGGCAGGCTCTAACGGAATGCCGAGCCGCTCCTTTGTCGCCTTCACTTCATCGGCTCCGAGCGCCTTGCCGTGTGCTTCAGACGTTCCGGCTCGATTAGGGGAGCCGTAGCCGATGATGGTCTTGGCCATGATCAGCGTCGGCTTCTCGGTCTCGTTCCGAGCTTCGCGGAGGGCGGAATCGACCGCTTCGACATCCATGCCGTCTACTCGTCGAACATCCCAGTTGAAAGACCGGAACCGGAGCTCGATGTTCTCGGAGAAAGAGAGTGAGGCGGGACCATCGAGGGTTACGTCGTTGTCGTCGTAAAGGACGATCAGCTTTCCGAGGCCGAGGTGTCCGGCTATCGCGCCTGCTTCACTGCTAACGCCTTCCATCAGGTCGCCATCCGATACGATGACGTAGGTGAAGTGATCGATGATTTGGTGCTGAGGCTTGTTGAAGGTCGCGGCAAGCCACTTCTCGGCGATGGCGAAACCCACCGACTGCGCGATGCCTTGGCCAAGGGGACCGGTTGCCATTTCAACGCCGTGGGTGGCGAAGTTCTCCGGGTGGCCCGGCGTCTTGCTGTGAAGCTGGCGGAAGTTTTTGATCTCGCTGAGCGGGAGGTCGTAGCCAGTCAGGTAGAGCAGGGAATAGATCAGCATCGACCCGTGGCCGGCCGATAGGATGAAGCGATCGCGATTGAACCACTTTGGGTTCTTTGGGTTGTGCTGCAAGTGCCGGGTCCAGAGGGCGTAGGCCATTGGGGCGGCTCCCATAGGGAGGCCCGGATGGCCGCTGTTGGCGGCTTGCACCGCATCAATCGCGAGCGTTCGGATGGCGTTGATCGAGAGCTGTTCGAGGCTTTGGGTGGCGGCTGGCACGGCGTGGAGAGGTTACCCAGTGGCCTTCAGGCCCAAGGGTCGGAGGTAGGCGTGTGGGTGGAATCGCTTTTACCCCCCAACCTTGTGGACATTCCTTTGTGCCGGGGCTTCCGCTGGGTCGGTTATAGTGCCCGTGTGGAGAAGTTCGAGCAGGGGCTTGGGTTGGTGGCTTCGTTCTACGGCCGTGACGTTCTTCCGAAGCTGCGGGGAGTGCCTCATGCGGCTGGACGAATCGGCGAGGGTTCTGATGTGCTGGGGCTGGACGATGTGATGTCGTCGGATCACGATTGGGGAGCGCAGCGGTTGCAAATCTTCGTGCCGGATGGCGTGTCGATCGAGGTGGAAGGAATCCGGTCGATGACTCCTCGCGAGTTCTTTCGCGACTATCTGGCCTACGATATTGACTGCTCACCGACGGTAGCTGAGTGGCTGACGTTTTCTGAGCAGAAGCTACTGTCGATCGTCAAGGGTGCCATCTTTCACGACGAGATTGGGCTTCGCGAGATCCGAACACGTTTCACCTACTATCCTCACGATATCTGGCTCTATCAGGTTGCGTCTGCGTGGCATCGAATCGGGCAGGAGGAGCACCTGGTCGGAAGGGCCGGTTACGTGGGGGACGAGCTCGGGGCCAAGCTCATCGCCTCCCGGCTCGTGAGAGACTTGATGCGGCTGTCGTTCCTTTACGAGCGGCGTTATGCACCTTATCCGAAGTGGTTCGGCACGGTATTCGGGACGCTCAACATTGCAGAGGAGCTACAGCCCCTTCTCTTGAGTGTTCTCGAAGCCTCGGGTTGGGAGGAGCGAGATGCTCGGCTCTCGGCTGCGTATCGGGTGGTTGCGAGGAAGCACAATTCCTGGAAAATTACCGCCCCGCTACCGGAGGAGCCCGGTCCGTTCTTTGGCAGACCGTTCCATGTGATTCATCTAGCTGGTGGATTCGCGGAGAAGATCACAGCTCAAATAGAGGACCCCAAGGTGAGGGCGATTGCGGCGAAGGGGCTGATTGGGTCGGTTGATATGTTTAGCGACAGCACGGATGTGGTGTCGCATACGTGCTGGAGTAGTGAAATGAGACAGTTGTTTCGAGTTTCTTAAGAATTTTAAATCTAATGCCGAATTCTTGGAGGTAAGAACTCGTGGGCGTCAGCCGACGCCAATACTAGGAGGCTAAGGTGAGCCTGCTGATCCGAGCACTGTCACATTGGCAATTTCGCTTGATGTGAAAGTGCCAGACACGAGATCGACTTTCTTCGTCCCGTTGAGGCCGGTCGCAATGTAGAGAAAAATGCCCGTCTTGTCCACGCAATAGAGTGCAGCAACAGAGTCCGAGTTCGGAACCGGAAGAGACCGCTTTGCACCGGTCGCATAATTCTGTATGATAATTGTCTTAGGCTCTGCGTGGGCATCCCATTCGGAGTAAACGATGTGTTGTCCGTCGCGAGCAAAAATGGCGGACGAACCTTGTCCAATGAGGTTTGATTCCCCTGTTTGGGAATCAATAAGGTAGAGGTCAGGGCTATCAAGACCTGATTCTGACCTGGGATTGCTGCCTAGAAGCTTGGTGCCGTCGAGGCTAAATGAAATCCTGCCATACCTAACCGAGCCTAATTTCTCGAGTTGATTAGAATCCACATGATAAATCCACAATCCGGAGGCCGAGCCGAGTTTTCCAGTGATTGCTAAACGCTTTCCGTCCTTGCTAAACGAAAGGTAAGTGTGCCACGGTGCCCCAGCGGCAGAAAAAATGGCTCGCGCTGGTTTTCCCGATTCAGCCAAAATGAGTTTCTGAAAGGGACTGCCAGTTTGATAGGCAATTCTCGTTCTATCATCCGAAAAGGTAGCAGACCGGAACACTGCAGTCTCACTGTTGCTCACCTGCGAGGTAAGAATGGCGTTCTTGATCTCCGAGTCAGCATCTATCCATCCCAGGCTGTATATAATGGTCTGCCCCGGGCTGGGTCTCCCATCTAGGTAAATGAGGGTGGACTCATCCTGGGGCCAGTCAAGAATTTCGCCTTCGCCTGGAACTAAGCCCCCGTTAGTAGAACTCGTTGATGTAGAGGTCGTCCCGGTCGTACTTGTCGAGCCAGTTGTGGAGCCGTTCGTGCTTGCATTTGTGGTAGCAGTTGTGCCTCCGGTGTTGGTGAATGCATTCCACCCCGAGTTCAGGCCGGTGCCGCTGGTTTCGATAGTGCCCCCGTCCCCTCCTGATCCTCCACCGCAGCCGATTAGGAGCAACAAAGCGAGAATCACAACCGAGACGGCTACTCTGGGGGCTTTGGGCATTTCTGTTACGCTCTTAAGTAGAGGCTTCTCCGGTTTGCTTTCGTTTGAAGGCTAGGCCTTTATACCTATTGCTTTGCCGAGCGCCTGATCCAAGTCAGCGATTAAGTCGTCGGCCCCTTCTATTCCGGCGGAGATACGAATCAGATTGTCAGTCAAGCCGATCGATTCTCTTACGTCTCTGGGAATCGAAGCGTGGGTCATGATGGCGGGGTGCTCGATGAGGCTTTCGACGCCGCCGAGCGATTCCGCCAGGGTGAACAGCTCGACCGTTTCAAGGAAGGTTCGTGCCTGTTCCAGTCCGCCTGCGATGAAGAACGTGAGCATGCCTCCGTGGCCGGTGGTCTGGCGAACCGCGACATCGTGCTGGGGGTGAGACGGCAGCCCAGGATAGAGGACCCGCTCCACCCGTGGGTGTTGCTCCAGGAACTCGGCGATCCGGATCGCGTTTTCAGCATGGCGCTGCATCCGAACGGCCAAAGTCTTGATGCCTCTCAAGACCAGAAAGCAGTCTTGTGGTCCGGGGGTGGCCCCGGTCGCGTTTTGAAGAAACTTCAGACGGTCATAAAGCGTTCTCGGTGGGTCGCCCCACACGAATCCGCCGGCGCTCCATTTTTGTTTGGGGGGCTTCATCTCTCGATCCTTCATGATCAGTGCGCCCATCACGACATCGCTGTGGCCGTTGATGTACTTCGTCATGCTGTGCATGACGATGTCTATGCCGAACTGGAGCGGGCGCTGGAAATAGGGGGACATAAAGGTGTTGTCCACCGCCGACAGCGCTCCGTACTCGGCCGCAATGCGGGCAACCATCTCGATGTCCACGACCTGCATTAGCGGATTCGTCGGCGTTTCTACCCAGACGAGCTTCGTGTTCTCGCGCATGGCCGACCGGACCTTGGACTCGTCGGTCATGTCGACGAAGGTGAATTCGATGCCCCTGAAGGTCGCGACCTTCGTGAATATCCTGAACGAGCCGCCGTAGAGGTCGTTGCCGGCAACGACATGGTCGCCTTGGTGGAGCAGGTTCAGCACGCAGTCGATTGCCGCAAGCCCGGATGAGTACACGAGTGCGTGAGCGCCACCCTCGAGCTGGGCGAGCTGGTTTTGCAGGACGGTGCGCGTGGGGTTGTCGGTGCGGGAGTATTCGTAGCCCCGGTGCTGACCAGGAGAGGTCTGCGCGTAGGTGCTGGTTTGGTAAATGGGGGTCATGACCGCGCCCGTCTGGGGGTCCGGCTCGACTCCGGCGTGGATCACCTTGGTCTCAAACGAGTGCTCGGGCGGCATGGATCATTTTAGCCATCGCGCTTCGCCTCCGCGTTAGGCTCCCCGGTATAATTCCTAAGTTCGTACGCTTTTATTGCGGCGGCTCCTCATGTGCTTTTGCAGCTAAAACGGGTCCGTCGCTGCAGCCGTAGAATCAAGAAGCACATGGCAACTACACTCCCTTCATCACTTGCGGGCACCGTAAAGAAGACTTGGCGCGAGAAAGTCGGCTTGGCGGAAATGCTCAAGGGCGGCGTGATTATGGACGTCGTTACTCCCGAGCACGCCCGTATCGCCGAGGATGCCGGTGCGGTGGCCGTCATGGCTCTCGAACGGGTGCCGGCAGATATCCGCCGAGATGGGGGGGTGGCTCGCATGAGCGATCCTGAGCTGATTCTTGGCATCAAGGAGACGGTTACGATCCCAGTCATGGCCAAGTGCCGGATTGGGCATTTCGTCGAGGCGGAGATTCTCGAAGCCCTTGAAGTCGACTTCATCGACGAGAGCGAGGTTTTGACTCCCGCCGACCCTGATCTTCACGTCGACAAGCATGGATTCACCGTGCCGTTCGTGTGCGGCGCCCGCAACCTTGGCGAGGCGCTGCGGCGATGCTCAGAGGGTGCCGCGATGATTCGGACCAAGGGCGAGGCCGGCACGGGGGACGTCGTAGAGGCGGTCCGGCATATGCGCACGATCATGTCGGAAATCCGGCAGGTGCAGGGAGCGCGCGAGGATGAGCTTTATGCGCTGGCCAAGGAGATGCGTGCTCCAATTGAGCTGGTCCGCGAAGTACATGAGCTAGGGCGGCTGCCGGTGCCGAACTTCTCAGCGGGCGGCATTGCGACTCCCGCAGACGCGGCCCTGATGATGAAGCTGGGTGCCGAGACGGTTTTCGTAGGCTCGGGCATCTTCAAGTCCGGCAATCCAGCCGCCCGCGCCAAGGCGATTGTGGAGTCCGTTCTGTTCTACAAGGATGCGCGGAAGCTTGCGGAGATCAGCAAGGGTTTGGGCGAGCCGATGGTTGGGATCAACTGCGACTCGCTGACAGAGAAGGAACTGCTGGCTCCTCGCGGCTACTGAGCTGTTAGGTAAAGAGGCTAGGAGGTAAGGCAGTAAGGACGCAGACGACTTGTCCTAACTGCCTTACCCCCTTACTGCCTTACGTGAATTAGCCTGGAGCTCCGGCTTTGATCCAGTCTTCGACTGCCTTCATCTGATCCTCAGTTAGCGGATCGCCCTGAGGGGGCATCTTCGGGTGGCCGGGCACGCCTCGGATGACTTGGACGAGAAGGCTATTCTCAGGATCGCCGGACTTGATGATCGGTCCCTTCTTGCCGCCCTTCATTACCGACTCGTAGCTGCTGAAGTCAACGCCGTTCTTGCCGGTCGGGCCGTTGTGGCACTGGAGGCATCGCTCCTTCATCACGGGCTGAACCGACGCGAAGGTCACACCAGGAGTGGCTCCCGCATTGGTTGGTGGTGCCGTGGTTGCGGTGGAACCGGTCGCCGTCGACGTGGTCGTGTCGTCGCTCTTGCAGCCGACGGCAAAGATTGCCAAGCCAGCGACGAAAAGAAGCTGCCTGAGAATGGACTTATTGCTGATGATCATGATTTGCTCCTGATTCAGTGACATTACACCCGACGACACTGCGCCGATCGTTGTTTCGGCAACAAATTCACATTCCACCAGACTTGGGCCACTGTTTTTCGAAGGCTGCTTTCGCTTCCTCCACCTTCCTTAAGAATGCCTTTGGGAGATTCTCGCGTGGGCCATACGTGGAGGACGCGATCGGCTGAACTTCGCCGACTCCATATTGGGGAGCGAGATCGTCGGTGAGCTGCACGACGATCTTGTATCCGATGCGACGGCCCATCCGAAACGCTTCGAGATTTCGAGCAGCGGCTTCAGGGTTCTGAACAGGATTCTCCCGCATCGTGTCGAAGAGCCCCAGGGACTCTGCGTCGATTGTGAAGTTGAAGCCGCTGGAAGCTTTCGCCAAAACCACTGGAGTCTCCGTTGTCGAGATCGTAACGGTTGTGGCAGGCGGGAGTCCCCTCGGAAACATCTCCGTGGACTCGATGTCGAGTGGATAATGCCGCTGGAAGCCCATTTGCTGCTTTCCTCGTTCGGGCACGACACGTTCATAGTTACCCAGGAAGTCTATGTATGCCCATTTTTGCAGAATGGCTCGCTGGCCCGTAGTCATTTCACCCAGGCTTAGCCCTGCCTTTGCGGACTGCCACTGCGCAGGCGAGAGGCTGGCCAGGAACGGCAGCGACGAATTGAACACGTCCTGAACCGCCGTGTCATCGAGTCCGGCGTCGACATTGGCGGCGTAGATCATGTCGAGGCTGCCGAAGGAGGGCACACGTCCGGAAGCACGATAGTAGTTTGTTGCAGCGCTCAGGGTGAGCGTTCCTTGCGACTTGATGCTTGACATCAGCTCCCGCAACGGCACTCGAGCGATGCCAGCTTTGCGTGTCGACACTGGCAGGTAAGGCTTGACGAGCAACCAATCCTCCTTAGATTCAAGAACGACGTAAGGCAGACGCAATACGGCCGGAGATCGAGTCTGTTCCAGACACTCCGTTACGTCCCCGATCGTTTTCAGCTTGTCTTGGTTGATCCGCCGCGCAAAATCCGCGATCGTGGTGTCCGGAATGCTGGCTATCAGCGGTCGAGAACCGGCGAATTGCCTTACAAGCGGACCGGGAAGGATGCCGAGGGGATCGTTCATCATTGGATCGTTCAGCAAGTGCCGGATGGGGGCTAACGTGTCGTTTCCCTTCGACTCGTGCATCGAGACTCCGAAGCTGCCAGTAATTTTGGAGCCGTCTGGTAGCCACGCGAACCTGACGCCTGCGGTCTGGTAGCCGAAGTTCCAGAGCTCGGCGAACGTGGTTTGCGCTTCGCTCAACTCGAGCTCCACTCCCTTGTGACTGGCGCCGTAAGACGAATCCATCGTTTGCTCAGGGATCCGCCCAGCGCCAGTGAGCACCCCCGCGCCATCTTTGGCCACCATCAGCACCTTCCAACTGTATGCCAGCGTGCCGAGTCGTTCGACCATCAGAAGAGTTTTGCCATAGCCGTCCTTCGTTGTTGCCGGTCCGAGCGTTGGCATGCCCATGACGTGGATGAATCGTTGATTCTTCTTCACCCCAACTTTTTCCTTCGCTTCTTCGAGGAGTTGGAGGGCAGCCCGGAGGTCGCGAAGGGCGGTGCTGGCTTTGGAGGGGAGCAGCCTTTGGGCGGGAGTCGGTGAGTCGGAGAAGACGACGCGGTCCCGGGATTTCATTGTCGCAAGGTCCTTCGTTAGGTGGAGAATCAAGGGCGCGGCCGCTCTGGCGACCGGGTTTTGCGTTGCCATCCGCTGAATCTCAATCTCAAGGTCGGCATTGTTGATCTGCACCAAGCGGTATCGATCCATTAGGAGAAGAGCTTGATTGGCATCCAGTTGCGGAGCATCTTCTGCGGTTTTGCCCGCGGCCTGAAGCATGTCTTTAACCCGAGCCGCGATGACAGCTTGTTCTGCCGACTCTTGCGTTTTCATCAGAGAACTGCTGCGGCCAAGCCGGAGCGCTCCGCTGGAGGTTGTCCACTCGGCTTGCAGAACGTCTGCAAGGATCTTCAGCACGTCGTCGAGTGGCTTGTCCTTGAACTGAACGATCACGGGCTCGCTCGCGATCTCCTTGCCTGCTTCGAGTCTCTGGCCGGATTGGCTGGCGAGGGAAGCGACGAGTTCCGCCACCGGCACGGCGTTTGACTCGTAGCTGACCAGAGGAGGCACGAGCAGCGCTATGAAGGATGCGAGCATATTGCTCTTATTATCAGCCGGTTTTCTGCGGCCGAACGGGGACTTGGCAAGCGCGCGTGCCGAACCACTTGTAGCGGTACCTGGCGATGATGTTGTAGACGAACCTCGCGAGGGCCATGGTCGGCTTGGTTTTGCGGAACCACGAGAGCCAGCGGAGATACCACGGGGCTATGGTGAGGATCTTCATGGATGCGTCCGCGGCGGTGAAAACCCGCCCGTCCGCCTCGAGAACCATCATTTGGCCGTAACCTTTGGAGATCGCTTCGTCGCTCGCGAGGACATCTACCGCTAAAGGCTGGCCCGCCTTCTGCGCCCACTTCTCGGCTCTCAGCTTCGAGACGTGGCACAGATTGCACCCTCCGTCATAGAAAAGCTTCCAGGTTGTCATCGCACTTCTATTCTACGCTTTTGCTTTCACTTTTTGTTGAAAGCACCAGTCTTCGTAGAAAAGGCTTCTCGCCTGGCGGGCGCGTGCGGTGAGGGATTGGATGTCTTCCCCTTCCTGGATCCTCATGTTAAGGTGGCCCATTTTTCGGCCGGCGCGGGATTCAGCCTTGCCATACCAGTGGAAGTGAGCCCACGGGTCGACGAGGGCCGCTTCGAGCGCCAGACGGTGGTCGCCGGCGTCTGGCTGACCCAGGAGATTGGCCATGCACACGGGGATTCCGATCGGCTCACCGAGAGGAAGCCCCATCACGAGGCGAATG
>JBGGMI010000029.1:0-7595 GCA_041288075.1 Fimbriimonas sp. | reverse complement strand
ATGAGGGGGTTATGAAAACAATTACGACAAGCGCAAAAAAACACTTGTAGTTACCCTCCAGCTAATCGATAACCCTGCCGAAATGATAAGTGGAGTCAATAACCAACCCATATGAAAAACATCCGCAACAGAAAAGGTTTCACCCTCGTTGAAATCATGATCGTCGTTCTCATCATCGGCATCCTCATGGCCATCGCCGTACCGAACTTCATCAGCGCTCGTTCCAACTCGCAGAAGAACACCTGCCTCAGCAACCTGAAGCAGATCGAGTCCGCGAAAGAGCAGTGGGCAATGGTCAACAAGAAGGGCGCAACCGACACCCCCACCTCCACGAACCTCGTGGGTGATGCGACCACCGGCTTCCTGAAGTCCTACCCAACCTGCCCAACCGGCGGCGCTTACACGATCGGCGACATGTCCACGCGACCTGTCTGCAGCAAGTCGGCTGACGGCCACGTGCTTGGCTAAGATCGGCTAGAGACTCCTGGAGTCTTCAAAGGACCGGCCCGATACGGGCCGGTCCTTTTCTGTGACCGCTCAAGCTCAGGTTATTGAGCGATTCTCCGCAATCACCGCGAATCACCCGAGTGGGCTATGAAAAGTGTGCCGATAAGGATAAGGACTGGCAATTTTACTGAGATTCTGTCGGGCACATGTGGAATGAATGAGATGAGGTAGTGATGGTGTTAAAGCGAGCTTCCAAAGGATTTACATTGGTCGAGATCATGATTGTGGTCATGATCATCGGCATCTTAACGTTGATAGCTGTTCCCAATTTCTTAAGCGCGAGAATGAACAGTCAGAAGAATAGTTGCATTGCCAATCTTCATTTAATTGAAGCAGCAAAGGAACAGTGGGCAATGGATAAGAAGAAGTCTACGACTGATACTCCAACGTCGACTGATCTGATCGGTACGGCTGCCGATGGCTACATGAAGCACTACCCTTCATGCCCAGGCGGCGGCACCTACACAATCAACAACATGGTCACCAGGCCTGTTTGCACGATCTCCGGGCACGTCCTTAACTAAACTCGGCGCAACCAATTTCACTGGCTTCACGTCACTCTGCAGAGATGCGGCACATACGTGAAGCCTTTTCGCTGTTTGCCAAGCACAAAAAGCTCTGGAGCTTTGTGTTCAAGCCCATGGCGTGGAGCGCCGCTTTGTACCTTCTCATTAGTTTCGCGGGCTACTGGCTCGTGGTGCCTCCCATTCAACGGCTCTTCGAGGGCTTTGGGCTTGGCTGGTTTGGCAACGCTTTCGGAGTGGTCGCCTATTTGGTCGCATGGTTCTTCTTGTCCGGGATGGTGTTCCTGGCCTTGGTCTCGTTCCTCAGCTCACTGCTGTGGGACGGACTTAGTGGCGAGGTTGAAATCCTTGCGACAGGGTTCGTACCAAACAGGAAGGTGTCGATCAGAGCCTCGCTCGCAGATTCCCTGCAGCGCACTGGTCTTACTCTTGTCTTGGGCCTCGTCGGCTTACTCGTGGGTCTCTGCGTTCCGGTTGTGGGTCCGCTCCTCGTAGCCGCCTACATCGGTCTCCTCGATTTCACAGCGCCTGCCTTCGCTCGCCGGGGCAAACTCCTGACCGCTCAGAGGAGCGAGCTCAAGCGCCTGAACGGCCGTCACGAGTTCGCACTAGCGGTCGGAGTCGTCACGATCATTCCTCTCCTGAACGTGATCATGCTGCCGTTTCTGGTTGCCGCCGGGACCCTGATGGTGTCTCGATCGGGAATCGAGTAGCTCCGGTATCCTCGAACCTATGCGAGCAGTCGTTACGGGGGGAGCCGGCTTCTTGGGGTCGCACTTGGTCGACCTTTTGCTATCCAAGGGACACACGGTTGTTGTCATCGACAACCTAATCACAGGCTCGTTAGACAACATCGGCCATCTCTACGGCGATGACCGGCTGAAATTCCACAAAGCCGACGTCTCCAACCAGATCTTCGTCGACGGCGAAGTCGACTTCATTTTCCACTTCGCCTCCCCCGCCAGCCCCGACGATTTCAAGCGCTACCCGATCCCGGTCATGAAGGTCGGCGCCCTCGGCACCCACAACGCCCTCGGCCTCGCAAAAGCCAAAGGCGCTAAGTTCATGGTCGCCTCTACCAGCGAAGTGTACGGAGACCCAGCCATCTCTCCGCAGCCCGAAACATATTGGGGCAATGTCAACCCGGTCGGCCCAAGAGCGGTTTACGATGAGGCCAAGCGCTACGCCGAGGCCCTCACGATGGCCTACCGCAACTATCACAACGTCGACACGCGCATCGTCCGCTTTTTCAACACCTATGGCCCCCGCATGCGTCTCGACGACGGCCGCGTGGTCCCGAATTTCGTCAAGCAGGCTCTGCTGGGCCAGCCACTCACGGTGTATGGCGACGGCGCGCAAACGAGATCGTTCGGATACTACGAAGACATCATCGATGGCGTCTACCGACTCGCGATGTCAGATTTCCAGGAGCCGGTGAACCTCGGGACCCACGAGGAGCGCACCATCCTCGAATTCGCGGAGGCCGTCATCAAAGCGACCGGTTCAAAAAGCCAGATCATCCACATGCCGTCAGTGCTAGACGACCCGCGTCAACGCCACCCCGATCTCACAAGGGCCAACACCATCCTCGATTGGTATCCCACCACCTCGCTAGAGGCCGGGCTGGAGAAGACGATCGAATACTTCCGCAAACGCATCGAGCTGGTGGGGAAGTGAACACGCTAGAGTAGGTTGAACGTCAACATGGGCATGCTCGCCACCGCTCTGCTCCTGCTCGTAACCGCCCCCTCCGAGAGCGAACACGTCCTGCTCGTTGTCAACGGCTGGAGCAAGCCCGGCATGGAGATCGGCAAGTATTACGCCGCGAAGCGAGCCGTGCCGAAAGCAAACGTCATCTACCTTGAAACGCCCCCGGAGGAAGAAATCGGCTTCGAGCGTTACCAGAAGGACATCCAGCAACCGGTGGCCAAAGCCCTAGCCAGGCTGAAAGGCAAGATCGACTTCATCGTGCTCACGAAAGACGTCCCGATGCGGTTCTCCGACAAGGGCTTCCAAGGCGGCTACTCCCTCGACGCCTATCTCGCCTTGCACGAGAAGCCCCTTCCATTCGTCGAGTCAACCGAAGACTCCAGTTTTGGAAAGATCAAGAACCCCTACTTCCGCAAGCAGGAGCCTTTCAAGCACTCCAAGTTCGGCTTCTACCTCGTCACGAGACTCGACGGATACACCGAAAGCGACGTCAAGAGAATGATCGACAACTCGGTCCGGGCCGCAGGTGCAAAGGGGCTGTTCCTGTTCGATGAAGCCGAGAATCGCAAATCCGGCGACTACCTGGAAACCCAAAAGGGCCTCAGCGCCGCCGCAACCCTCCTCAAATCCCGCGGCTTCCAAGTCTCCCTGGACACCACCGCCACCTTCGTCGCCCCGCCTGAGCCGATCATGGGTTACGCGAGTTGGGGCAGCAACGACGGAGCGTTCTCGCTCGACGCATACCGACGCTTAAGATTCCAGCCCGGCTCAATCGCCGAAACCTTCGTCTCCACCAGCGGCCGCACCTTCCGCCGCACCAGCGGCGGCCAAAGCCTCATCGCCGACCTCATCGAGCAGGGATTAACCGGCGCAAAAGGCTACGTAAGCGAGCCCTTCACCATCGCCCTCGCCCGCCCCGAGATCCTTTTCGATCGGTACACGAGCGGATTCAACCTGGCTGAAAGCTCCTACATGGCCTCCCCGCTCGTGGGTTGGAAAGACGTCGTCGTCGGCGATCCCCTCTGCCGCCCCTACCGTCGAGCCGGCAAATGAGCCGCAAAGCTGCCTTCTTCGACCGCGACGGCGTCCTGAACGTCGACCACGGCTACGTCTTCAAGCCGGAGCAATGGGAGTGGCAGGAAGGTGCCAAGGAAGCGATTCGCTGGTGCAATGAAAACCGCTATTTAGTCGTGGTGATAACTAACCAGTCAGGCATCGGCAGGGGCTACTACACCGAAAAAGACCTGGAAAAGCTCCACGGCTTCATCCAAGAAGACCTGAAAAACGCCGGCGCAAGAATCGACGCCATCTACCACTGCCCCCACCTCCCCGAAGACAACTGCTCCTGCCGAAAACCACTCCCAGGCATGATTCTGCAAGCCATCCGCGATTTAGATCTGGATCCCGCGAGAAGCTTCCTAATCGGCGACAACCCCACCGATATTGAGGCAGCTCAGGCAGCCGGGATCAAAGGGGTGCTTTACAGCGGAGGAGATTTGGAACCCGTAGCCCGGGGATGCAATCGTGCCCCGGTCCCCGATCCTAACGCCTAACGCCCAACGCCCAACGCCCAACGCCTCCCCAAGCTGTATCCTATCCCCAATGCGGAAATCGGCCAAGTCGATCCGGGATCTTGTCGAGTGCCTTGAGGCCCTCTACGGAAGACCCCGAATGATCAGCCGATTCGAACCCATGGAAGAGCTGGTCTCCTGCATCCTCAGCCAGCACACCACCGATGCCAGCTCCTTTCCCGCCTTCACGAAACTAAGAGAAACCTACAAGGACTGGCAAGCGGTCGTCGACGCAGGCCAGGAGCACCTCGCCGACACCATCCGAGGTGCCGGGCTCGCAAACCAGAAGTCCAAAAACATCATCGGCACCCTGAAAGAAATCAAAGCGAGAACCGGCGATTACAACTTAGAAAGCCTCCGAAAGCTCCCAACCCTGGAAGCCAGAGCCTGGCTCATGTCCCTCCCCGGCGTCGGCCCCAAAACCGCCTCGATCGTCCTCTGCTTCGCCATGGGCCGCGAAGCCATCCCGGTCGACACCCATGTCTATCGGGTCTCGTGGCGTCTCGGCCTTATCCCCGACGACATCGGCGAGAACAAAGCCCACGACCTGCTCCTCAAGCTCGTCCCCGGCGACCTCGCCTTCCGCTTCCACAACACGCTCATCCAGCACGGCCGCATGATCTGCCGAGCCCCATTGCCTATCTGCGAAGAATGCCCCGTCCGCGACCGATGCCGCTGGTACAAAACCGGCGGCCCCCAAAAGCGTCGAGCCGAGCTGAGCCTCGCAAGAAAGAAGGTGCGCTAAGTGCCCTTCCAAAACGAACAAGCCGCCGAGAGAGCCCAGGAAAGGCTTCAATCCCTAACCGGCATACACACGCAAGATTTCTTCGAAAATGCCTTCGAAAACAACCCTGCACCCGACGTAGCCCTGACTAACTTGGAACGCTGGCTTAACGCCACCACGAGCCCTTCCATCTACATGCAGGCGATCGCCGGCCTCCCAGTAGGCAAGCTCCTGCTCTTCCTCTTCGGAGCCAGCCAGCCGCTCGCCGACACGCTCATCCAGAACCCCGAGCTCGCAAGTCTCGCCCTCGAACCCTCCAGCATCCCTACAAGAGAAGGGGTCATCGAAGAAGGCAAAAAGCTCCTCGCCTCCGCCAACTCCTACTCGCACTCCCTAGACCGCCTCCGGTTCTTGAGACAAAAATGGAACCTCCTGATCACCCTGAACGACCTCAGCGGAGCCTGGGAACAGCCCGTGGTCTGGAAAGCCCTCTCGGAACTCGCTGACTCCCTCATCACCCTGGCGCTCGACACCGCCTGGAAAGAGTTCGCGATCCAAAGAAGCCTCCAAGGCGATTGCCCGCTAACCATCGTGGCCTTCGGCAAACTGGCCGGCGAGGAGCTCAACTATTCCTCCGACGTCGACCTCGTCTACGTCCTTCCCGACGGCGTCGATGAGAAAACCGAGAAGGAAGCAGGCAAATTCGCCGAGACACTCAACCGCGCCATCAGCGACCGGATGGGCCGTGGCTACCTCTACCGAGTCGATCTCCGTCTGAGACCGTATGGAGCCGCAGGAGCCCTCGTGCGATCGATCAAAGGCTTCGAAAGCTACTACGAGCTCTACGCCGAGCCGTGGGAAGTCCAAGCTCTCCTCCGCTCCCGCCCAATCGCCGGCCCAAACGAGATTCAGGAACGCTGGAACGCAATGCGCACACGGATTTGCTTCAAGCCAAAGCTAAGCGAGCTCGCCCTCGAACAGATGCTCTCCATGCGCGTGCGAATCGGCGACCACGCGGACGGCGACGACATCAAGCGCGGCCCCGGTGGCATCCGTGACGTCGAGTTCCTGACCCAGGTCTTCCAGCTCCTCCACGGCCACGATTGCCCGGAGCTGCAAGAGCTGCCAACCTGCCAGGTCCTCGAAGCCCTCGACCACGCCGGCTACCTCGAACACGCCGACGCAACTTCCCTGAAAGAGGGCTACACGTTCCTCAGAAAGCTCGAACATCGCGCGCAGCTCGTCAACGACCAGCAGACCCACTCCATCCCCGAGAAGCCGGAGGCGAGGGAGTCGCTGGCGAAGCTGATGGAGTGCCAGAACTGGCAAGAATTGGCTTCCGAACTTCAGCGGCAGAGGCGTACAATCAGTACGTTGTACCAATCGATCCTGAAGCTCGAACCCGCCCAGGAAGCAGGCCGTGGCCATATTCAGTCCGCCTTGGGTCCACTCGGGCCCGCCGCCCTCCAATGGTTCGATGTCCTGCCCGAAAGCGAAGCCTTCTACCAGGCCCTGGCTGAGAACGAAGGCAGCTTAAACCGCCTGCAGGAGATCCTTCTCAAAGCCCCTCGCCTCGTCCCGTTCTTCAAGAGCTCCGTCGCCCTAACCGAGCTTCTCCTGAGCGGAGAAATCGAAGAGCCCGTCGACTTCGCGCAACGGATCACGGCTCTCAAGATCGACACGAAGCCTAAGATCGTCGCACAGACTTACACAAGCGCGTACGCCGCCGCCATCGCCCAATGGATCCTCACCGGCGAAGGAAAACTGGAAAAAACCCTCTCCGATCTGGCCGACGAGCTGATACGGCACTGCTGCCAACGGCTCTTGGCCCCCTTCGACGTTCTCGCCCTCGGCAGCCTCGGCACCCGCGACTTCGCCCCAAACAGCGACGCCGACCTGCTCCTGCTCGTAGAGAGCAAGCAGCTTCACCGCGAAGCTGAGATGCAGGCCCAGCTCCTCCTCGCCTTCATCAGCGAGCTCAAGCGTCTCGGCACGCCCATCGAGATCGACCTTAGGCTCAGACCCGAAGGCGGCAAAGGCCTCCTCGTCCGCACCTACGAGGGTCTCACAGCCTACGACTTCGAAGGCATGGAGATGTGGGAACGCTTCGCCCTCGGCCACGCGCGACAGCTCCAGGGCAACCCTGAAGCGCTCCGCCTGGTCATGCACAGCGCCTACGGCCTCCCGCTCACCCCGGAGCGGATCAAGGAGCTCGCCAAAATGAAGCGCCGCATCGAGACCGAGCGTGTGAAGCCGCAGCATGTGAGAAGAAACGTCAAGCTAGGCTACGGCGGCATCAGCGACCTCGAGTGGCTCGTCCACCTCCATGAAATGCGATACCCAACCACTCTCGGCGCAGGCGAAACGACCGACATGCAGGATCGGATCAGGCGCCTCGGCAGGACCGGCCTCATCAACGCCCTGGAAGTCGAGCTGCTCTTACACGCAAGACAGCACCTCCTCGACCTAAGAAACCGCCTCTACTTAATGGGCCAGAGCGAAGACCTCGTGCCCGAGAACCCCGAACGGCTCGACCGCCTCGCGCACACCCTTGGCTTC
>JBGGMI010000028.1:0-8991 GCA_041288075.1 Fimbriimonas sp. | reverse complement strand
CGCCCCTCCGGCCCTCCCAGGTATCCTTCATTCCTCGCGGGGGTGTAGCTCAGCGGTAGAGCAACCGGCTTTTAACCGGTTGGCCATGGGTTCGATCCCCATCGCCCCCATTCATAATCTGGCACGTGTATGACGCCATCGTCGCCGGCCACATCTGCCTCGACATCATTCCCTCCCTTTCGGGCTCGGTAGCGCTGGAACCCGGACGCCTTGTCGAGGCTGGTCCCGCTGTCCTTAGTACGGGCGGCGCGGTTTCCAACACCGGGCAAGCCCTTGCAAAGCTCGGCGTCAAAACCCGCCTGATGGGCAAGGTGGGAGACGACCTGTTTGGCCGCGCCGTACTCGAACTGCTAGGCGAGAATGGGACCGGCATGGTCGTTACTCCGGGCGAGCCGACTTCCTACACGGTCGTCATCAATCTCAGCGGGCGAGACCGCACGTTCATTCACGCGCCCGGCTGCAACAACACGTTCACTGCGAATGACGTACCCGTCCAATCATTCGATGGAGTGAAGCTCTTCCACTTCGGCTACCCGCCTCTCATGGCCAAGATGTTCGAAGACGACGGGGAAGAACTGCTCCGCCTGTTTCGAAAGGCGAAAGATGCCGAGGTGACCACGTCCTTGGACATGACCCTGCCAGACCCGAATTCCCCGGCTGGGAAAGCCAATTGGCGGCGCATCCTGGAACGAGTGTTGCCGTTCGTGGACATCTTCGCCCCAAGCTGCGACGAGCTCTCGTACATGCTAGGCGCTCAGGACCCCGGTGACCTCGCCGACCAATGCCTGGAAATGGGTGCCGGGATCGCAGCCGTAAAGTGCGGGGATCGGGGGCTGTTATTGAGGGCAGGATGCCTCGACTATATAGGGCCGGCGCCCTGGGATCTCGTGCCGTGGTACCGGGCAGACCTGTGGGCTCCCGCTTTCAAAGTCGATGTGGCAGGCACAACCGGAGCCGGAGACGCCACCATCGCCGGCCTCCTATGCGGGATGTTGAACGGACAGGGCCCCTTGACCTCTGCGCGAATGGCAGTCGCGGCAGGGGCATTTTGTTGTGAAGCTCCCGATGCGACAAGTGGGCTTCCTACCGGCGCAACCTTGCTGGATCGCCTCATGGACCCGCACTGGGAACGACTCGCCGGCCCAGGCGAGGGATGGCTGAAGCTGGCTTCGGGGGAATACGCGAGGCGCTTTTAGATCGGGAACGGTCTTCTTTTCCCGTCGAAGGCGGCGCAATATCTCTCGAAGAAGGGAAAACTTCACTGGAAGACCGTTTGATTCCTTGAGAAGAGCGATAAATGTTGCTGGAAGAAGGCGACAATCCACTGGAAGAGCCTCTCATGCCTCTAGAAAAGCGATATCACTCGATTACATCACTCTTCTAGTAATATTTATCGCTCTTCTTGTACTGTTTATCGCTCTTCCAGTAACATTCGTTGCTCTTCGAGATGATTCAATCGCTCTTCGAGATGAACCGATAGGTCTTCGAGGTGATGCGATCACCGTTCGGGTTGGATCAATGGCTCCTCGAGCAAGATTGATCACTCCTCTCGCAATTCGTCAAGCTTCACTGGGTCCGTAGTGTCCCCGAAGGGCCACAATATCAAGCATGAGCACGACCGAAATCGCTCCTCCAAACGTCCGCTGGGACCTCTCCACTCTCTTCTCCGGCATGGACGATCCGCGCCTGGAGACAGTCTGGTCGGAGGCGATGGCAACCGCGGACTCGATCGCCGCAAAGTACCGCGGCAAGATCAACAGCCCCGACCTGACTGCTCAAACCCTGGCCGCAGCGATCCAGGAAATGGAAGCTCTATCGAGCGACATCGCAAAGCCGATGAGCTTCGCGCACCTGATGTTCGCCGTCAACAGCGCCGATCCTAAGATCGGTGCCTTCATGCAAAAGCAGCGGGAAAAGGGCACCGAGCTCAGCGTCAAGCTCCTCTTCTTCGATCTCGAACTGCAGAAGGCACCCTCGGACGTCATCGACCGCCTCCTGCAAGACCCGAGCCTGGCCAAGTACCGCCACTACATCGAGACCACGCGCGCCTTCAGCCCCTTCCGCCTCAGCGAGCCGGAGGAAATCGTGATGGAGGAGCTAGCGAACACCGGCGGCCGAGCGTGGGTGCGCCTGTTCGAGGAAGTCACCGCCAATCACGTTTACAAGCTAAAGCGGCCGGGCGCGGAGGCCGAGGAAGAAGTCACGGAGCAGGAGCTGCTGGCCATGCTTCGGGAGCCAGACCGAGCCCTCCGCCAAGCCGCCGCCGACTCCTTCTCCGCCGGCCTGCAAGAGCTCCAGCGAACCCTCGTCTTCACCTACAACAATCTGCTGCAGGACAAGGCCGTCGAGGACCGACTAAGAGGCATGGAATACCCCGAGCAGTCGCGCCACCTCAGCAACGAGCTCGACAAAGAGACGGTCGACCTGGTGGTGAGGCTCTGCAAGCAGAACTACGACCTCGTCGCCCGGTTCTACAAAGTCAAGCAAGACATCCTCGGCCTCCCCGAGCTCACGCACATCGACCGATACGCTCCTCTCTTTGAGACCGAGGAGAAGGTGGAATGGGAGGAAGGCAAGCAGATCGTCCTAGAGTCGTTCGGCGAGTTCAGCGCGGAGATGAAGACAAGGGCCAGCGAGTTCTTCGACCGCAACTGGATCGACGCCGAGCCCCGGAAAGGCAAGCAAGGCGGCGCCTTCTGCATGTACGTCACGCCGGACACGCACCCGTTCGTGATGCAGAACTACATGAACAAGATCGACGACGTGATGACCCTTGCCCACGAGCTCGGCCACGGCGTCCACGCTTCCCTCAGCCGGGAACAAAGCTATTTCAACTTCCACGGCACGCTCCCGCTGGCGGAGCTTGCAAGCACCTTCGGCGAGATGCTCGTCTTCGAGAAAGTGGTAGCCGATGCTTCAACGAAGGACAAGCTCGCGCTATACGCCGGCAAGATTGAGGGCATCTTCGCCACCGTCTTCCGTCAGGCCGCCATGTTCTCCTTCGAGCAGCGAGCCCACCAGACGCGGCGAGCCGAAGGCGAGCTGACACCGGAGCAATTCGGCGAAATCTGGCACGAGGAGCTGCAGGCGATGTTCGGCGACAGCGTCAAACTCGGCGACCAGCACCGGATGTGGTGGAGCTACGTCGGCCACTTCATCTACGCGCCGTTCTACGTATACGCCTACTCCTTCGGCGAGCTGCTCGTGCTGTCGCTGTACGAGATGGCGAAGCAGGAGGGACCCGGCTTCGCCGACAAATACGTCGACGTCCTCAAGCTCGGCGGATCGAAAACCCCGCAGGAGCTAATGGAGCTGGTCGGCGTCGATCTCCGATCGGAGACGTTCTGGAAGGGAGGCTTCGAGGCCATGGAGAAGCTGGTCACGGAGTTCGAGCGACTCTGGAGTGATTACAAAGGCTAACGTGCTATAAAAAGTTCATGCCAGAGATCCTGTGGGCGCCTTGGAGGTTGAAGTACATCGAGGGGCCTAAGGATGGCGGCTCGGGCGATATCTTTCTCGATCTCCCGGCAGAGAACGACGACCGAAAAAACCTGATTCTCCATCGGGGCAAGACGGCGTTCGTGATCTTGAATGCCTATCCCTACACAAACGGCCACCTCATGGTCGCACCCTTCCGCCAGGCAGCCAACATCGAGGATCTCGGCAACGAAGAGCTCCTGGAGATCAACCAGCTCGTGGCTGAGTCCATCAAATGGCTTAAGGCTTGCTTCAGCCCCGACGGATTCAATGTCGGCGTCAATCTCGGCTCCGCGGCAGGCGCCGGCATACCGATTCACGTTCACTGGCACGTCGTTCCACGCTGGTCCGGTGACACCAATTTCATGACGACCGTGGCTGACATTCGCGTAATGCCGCAATCACTCGAAGAAACCTACGACCGGCTCGCCGCCATAATCGCATCGTGACTTTGGAGGAGCTTGCGGATCAGGCCAGGGGCTGTTTAGCCTGCGATTTGGCCAGCAGGCGCACCAACGTGGTGTTCGGCGAGGGCAACCCCCACTCACCGCTGGTTTTGGTGGGCGAAGGTCCAGGCGATAACGAAGACAAGCTTGCACGCCCTTTCGTAGGCCGCGCAGGGAAACTCCTCGATCAGGGCCTTGCCGATGCGGGGCTCGATCGGACAATGGTCTACATCACGAACACGGTCAAGTGTCGTGCCGCCGATTGGGGCACCGGAAAGCCCGTGAACCGCCCGCCCACGCCTGAAGAAACACAGGCATGCCGCCAATGGCTCATCCCTCAACTGGGCTTGATCAAGCCGAAAGTGATCCTCTGCATCGGCGCTCCCAGCGCGAAGAATCTGATCAAGAAAAACTTTCGAATCACGCAGGAGCGAGGCACCTACTTCCCTTGCGAATTCGCCCGCACCGCCATCGCAACCCTCCATCCCGCGTACATCCTGCGCGCGATGAACATTGGCGGCGATGGCGGCTACTCGCTCTTCGTGCAAGACATCAAAAGAGCCTGGGAGGCTGCGGTGAAGTTACGGGAAATGGCCTAGACACCCAAGAAGATCCGCTGCACCCTCGGCCCAACTCTCGCCAACAGCTCGTACGACATCGTTCCTGCCCGACGCGCGACGTCCTCGATGGGCAGCTCGTGCCCTTGGTAGCTTCCAAAGAGCAGCACATCCGTTCCTTGCTGCGCCTCCGGAATGTCGCTCACATCGATCACGGACGAGTCCATGGACACGCGGCCCACGATGCGCGCTTCTTTGCCGGCGACAAGGACAACCCCCTGGTTTGAAGAGGTCCATGGCAAACCGTCGTGATATCCCGCCGGAACGATGGCACCCCGGAACCCCTCACGCTCGACGGTGAAGGTGCCGCCATAGCCAATTCGGTCTCCCACCCGATATTCCTGCACCCGGCTAATCTGGCTCACGAGGGCGACGGCTGGCACCAGGGGTAGGGCTTGCTTCACTGCTTCTGAGGGATACACGCCGTAGAGCCCGATCCCGATTCGCACCATGTCCAGATGAGCGCCTTGGAATCTTGCCGTGGCGGACGTCGCCGCCGCATGACGAACTAACTGAGCGAACCCATTGGCGGCCAACAACTCACAGGTTTCGGTAAACGTCTGAAGCTGCTGCTTCGAGAAGGCATCCTTCGACTCATCCTCGGCAGATGCGAAGTGGGTCATGATGCCGGTCAATCGAAGACTGCCGCAATTCGAAATCGCTTGAGACATCTCCAGCGCCGTGTTCGGAAGCACCCCGGTCCTGCCCATCCCGGTGTCGACTTCCAAGTGCACCGGCACCACCCTCCCCGCAGCTGAAGCGGCATCCGCTAGCGCGACAAGGATGTCCCTGGAATACACCACGGGGGTCAGGTGATGCTCGACAACCTTTTGAGCCTCCGAGGGAGTGCAGAGCATGACCAGCAGTTCGCCGGCAAACCCCGCCCTGCGCAGCGCGACGCCCTCGTCCGGGGTCGAGACGCCGAAGCCGGCAATTCCCATCCCCTGAATCGCCGTTGCAAGATGGCTCACCTCGGTGCCGTACGCGAGCGCCTTAACCATCGCCAAAACACCTGTTCCCTCACCGATATGCTTCTTGAACCGCTGGATGTTCTCTTGAATAGCCTGAAGATCGACAAACAGCCGATTGGGCGCCATCGCCCCCACGATCTCGGTCGCTACCGCATCGATGTCGGTCCGGCTCTGGTCATGCACCACGACCACATCGCCCCACCGCAGCCGCGGCGCAAGTGACTCCTTGGCACGTTCGATGCCAAGCACAACTTCATCCACACCGCTCGCCGAGGCGCGTGCTCGAATCTCATCTTCCGCGTCTCCGCCTTCAAAGACAAAGAACTTCCTCGAATCCGGTGCCGCGACCGCTTGCATATGGTCCAGAGCAGTCTGAAGCGACATCAAATCCGGCCCATGCGTGTTGCTGATGACTGTGACGCCGGAGGAGGAACGCCAAGTCTCCAGCCTCGTCGCAACGGGCCGATAAGTGTCGAGCGCAGAGACGATCTGGTCTTGTGTGGCTCCCAAAAGGAAAGCGGCAGCCACCGCAGTTTCTATGTTCGTAGCCAGATGAATCGAATCTCTCGCCAGCCTAACCTCTCGCGTGGTGCCGTCCGGAAACCGGATTGTCAGCCCAGTGGAGCATTTGGCCTCCACCACAGGAAGGTCCGCCCCATCTCCCATCCCGTAAACCTTGCATCGCAGATCGGGCAACTCGTAGGGCAGCTTCCCGGGAACCAGCGTCCAACCCTCGGCAGGAATGCCCTGAAAAAGCTGAACCTTCTCACGAAAGATCGCTTCCTCCGTGCCAAAGGTTGAGATGTGCGCAGGTCCGATGTTGGTCAAGATGCCGTAGTCTGGCTTCACGATCCCAGCCAAAGGCTGCATCTCGCCGGGTTCGGAGACACCCACTTCCAGCACGTCAAAGCGTGCCTCTGCGGGCGCACGGAGGACAGCCAACGGAACTCCGATCTGGCTATTGAAGCTCCCAGGGCTTTGATAGGTTGGGCCGACAGATTCGAGGATGTGGGCCAGGCACTCTTTCACGGTGGTCTTGCCGAAGCTGCCTGTCACCCCGACAACTTGGCTTCGCCACTGATTGCGCCACCAGGACGCAAGCCTCTGTAACGCCAGGAGCGCATCGTCAACAACAATGTAGTGCCCCACGATTTCGCTGCCAGGAACGGGACCCTGAGACACCACCGCAACCTCGGCTCCCGCCTCGAAGGCATCCGCCACAAAGAGATGTCCGTCCAACCGGCTGCCTCTCAAAGCAAAGAAAGCCACCCCTGGATGCGCCGAGCGTGAGTCGATCGCAACGCCGGTGATGGGTGGTCCGTCAGCACTGCCGATCAGCACTCCATTGATAATTTCGCAAAGCTGCTGCCTCGTCAGCTTCATACGATGCCCGAGCGCATGAGGTCCTTGAGCATGAGCAGGCCGATCAGCTTGCCATGGTCGATAACGGGCATTTCGCCGATCGGATGCGGGAGGTTCTGGAACACCTCGAGTGCCTCCACCGCGAGAAGGTCCGAGGTGATCGTCCACGCCGTCTGAGTCATGATCTCGGCGGCCGTCGCGTGCAGCCGGTCCGGCGAAGCGATGATGTTCCTTCGCAGGTCTCCTTCGGTAATGATCCCCGCCAGAGCATCGCCATCGACAACGCAAGCCGCGCCCAGGCCGGCCTCGGTTATGGCCCGCATGACCTCCAGCACGTCCGTATCCGGCTGCACGATCGCGATGTCTTCTCGCCTGCGCATGACGTCCGAAACCCTGAGGAGCAGACGCTTCCCAAGCGTCCCACTCGGATGAAACCGAGCAAAGTCCTCCTTGGAAAACGCCCTTCGCTCCATCACCGCCACAGCCAGCGCATCGCTCAAGGCGAGCATGACGGTGGTGCTTGTGGTGGGGGCTAGATTGTTTGGGCAGGCTTCGTCTTCCACAAACGTGTTCAGCACCATGTCTGCTTCTCGACCTGCGCTGCTGCCGGGCCGGCCGGTTATGAGGATGGTCGTCGCGCCAATCGATCGGATTGGCGGAAAGAGGCGCACCAGCTCTTCGGTTTCGCCGCTGTGGCTGTACATCAGCACGACGTCCCCTGTGGTCACCATCCCCAGATCGCCATGGACGGCTTCCGAGGCGTGCAGAAAAAGGCTCGGCGTGCCGGTGCTGCTAAGCGTGCCGGCAGTTTTCCGAGCGATGTGGCCGGATTTGCCGACCCCGCAGGTAATCACCCGCCCTCGACAAGCAAGCAGCTTCTCGACCGCCGAGTCGAAGCTGGCGTCGAGCCTGTCCGCGCACAGTTGCACTGCCGCAGCTTCTTGCCTCAAGACCCTGTCGGCGATTTCCCTGCTCACGAGTGAGAGTCTACATGGGTTCCCAAATCGGGGGCCGCGAGAGTAGGTCCTCGACGGTCTCCCCCGGCGGCAATGCCCAGATCGGGAACTGCAGATTCAATTCCGAGGCGAGCTTCTTCACCTCGTAAGCCACCTCACCCATGCGGTAGCGCGAGCTGATGTGGTGAAGAATCAGCGTCTCCGGGTTCGCGTCGCGTGCCATCACCAAGACCTCTGGCATCGTGCTGTGCTCGTGCCCGGGCCAGCCCTCCTCGACCTCGCCATCCCGCAAGAACGTCGCCTCGTGGATCAGAATCTTCGCCCCCATCCAGTAGTCGGGAGCCATCACACCTGTATCGCCGGAATAAGCCAGGAGCGGCTCCTCGTGCGCTTCCGAGAGAAACTGCGAACCCCGCTCGGTGCCGATCCGCCGCAGCTCCTCCTGAGGAAGACCCAGAAACTCCTCCTTGAGCTTGCGAAACCGGCGCATAACCACGTAACCAACGCTCCGGTTTTCACCTGGCATCCGCGACAGATGCGTGTTGCGTCGCGGCCTGAGCGCGAGCTCGTTGCTGAGAGGATACGTCTCGTCCGGCACCACCTTGATCCACTCATACGTGTCCGCCGTCTCCCGATCAAAGCGCCAGGCAAATTCTCTCAACCGATCGATTGAGCGTGCATCAGACGGATAGAGAACGCTCTCCAGGTTGTGCTTCGCGTTGTGATGGTTGAGCTGCAGGAGCCCGAAAATGTGGTCCCGATCCGCATGGCTGATCGCGATGTTCTTGATCTTCCGCGAGCGGTGCTGCAACCAGGACATCACTCCATCGCCCGCGTCGAACAACAGCCGCCACTCCTCGATGAAAATCCAGGTGGAGAAGAGGGCGGTGCTGTGCGCGGTGATGGTGAGTCGCATTCGAGAGTTGCATGAAGTCTGGCAGCTTGGGCATAAGACGGGCAAAGCCTCTCGGCCATTTGCGTCAAACCCGTCCTGACCGCCTTACTCCCTTACCTCCTTACGCGCCTCACCCACCTCACCCCAGCGTGTTATGCTCTTTGAACGACATGAGCACCCCTGCGAACGATGTGGAGCGGCTTCGGCTGGACTTCGAGGCGGTCTACCCCCTTGCCCTGAAGTTCGCGGACGAGCTGGATCAACAGC
>JBGGMI010000027.1:0-7733 GCA_041288075.1 Fimbriimonas sp. | reverse complement strand
GAACGCGTAGTGGCGATTGCAGAGAGAGCATTCGAGGTGGGTTAGCATACTGGCGCTACGCGTTAAGAGATAGGAATTGGGTATTAGGCATTAGGTATTGGACAGTTTAAACACTAAAAACCCGAGACACGGGATCGCTCTAAAATGATATTGCCCGAGTGCGTTTTTCAACTCTCTGGATAGAGGTTGCGCATCAGCATCTTGACGGTCGCTCTTAAATCTTTGTCGTGATGCATCATCTCATGAATTTTCTGGTAGCCGTGCATCATCGAGGTGTGGTCGCGATCGCCGAAGAGGCCGCCGATGTGCTTCCAAGAATCGCCGGTAATTTCCCTGGTGACGTATACGGCGATGTGGCGGGCGTGGACGATGGGGGCTTTGCGAGAGGTGCCTTTGATGTCGTCCGACGGAATCTTGTAGTGCTTGGAGACCGTCTCGACGATCTGATTGAAGCCTGGCTTGGCAAGGGCACCGGCGCGATAGTATTGCTCCACCATCGACTGCGCGAGCTCAAGCGAGAGTTGGTGGCCCTCGACGCTGGCCTTCACGACGAGTCTGGTCAGGGCTCCTTCGAGTACGCGAATATTGCCGGGCACGTTTTCGGCCAGGAACATGGCTACTTCATGATCCAGCTCGATCCGGTCCTGCTGGGCCTTGCTTTGGATGATCGCGCAGCGGGTTTCGGTATCCGGCATCTGGATATCGGCGACCAGGCCCGCCTCGAAGCGGGAGCGAAGGCGCTCGTCCATCGAGTATAGGTCGCGCGGAGGGCGGTCGGAGGTTAAGACGATTTGCTTGCCGAGGGAATGGAGGTAGTTGAAGGTGTGGAAGATCTCTTCCTGCGTCTTGTCTTTGCCCGTGATGAACTGGATATCGTCAAGTAGCCAAACGCCGACGGAGCGCTGTTGCCGTCGAAACTGCTCGATTCGGCTGTTCTGGAGGGCGTTGACGAAATCTTCGGTGAACTGCTGTGCGCTGATGTAGACCAACGGGAAGCGGCTATCGACTTTGAGGATCTCGCGAGCGATGGCATGGAGGAGGTGGGTCTTACCGAGGCCGGACGACCCGTAGATAAAGAGCGGGTTGAATTTCTGCCCCGGCTCGGCGGCAACGGCTTTGGCTCCGGCAAAGGCGAGGCGGTTGCTTTGACCGACGACGTAGGTGTCGAAGGAAAACTTGTCCGCGGGTTTGAAGAGCTGATGATCGTTGCGAGCCGTTGCCGGCATGGGAGCATCTTCTTTCCGCACGGCACCCGTTGAAACCGGCTTTTCACGGGCTTCCGTGTGGAGCTCAATGACGATTGCGCCCCCGATCTCGTCGGAGAGCATCTGCTGAAGGGTGGGCAGAAATCTCTCCCGGACCCATTCCATGACGAACTTGCCGGGGACAGCGACTCGGACGACTCCATTTTCGAACGCAACGGGTGTCAGGGGTCGAATGAAACGCTCCATCCAGGCCGAGGGCACCTCTGGCGCAAGCCTTTTCAGAACGCTGCTCCAAGCTCTTCGGAGCTCACCATTTTCGTCGGAATCTTCGAACGTCAGTTGCTCGGTCATGTCAATAGGAAAGGGCAGTTAGCGCGCTGCCGGGACACGGATTATACAGAGACGCGCGAATCTTTGCGGGCTCGTCAAACGTCTTTCAAAGCGCTTTTCTGAAGCTTCAAAGAAGATGCTGCGCCGGGGAGCAAATAATATGAGCAGTTTGCTTCGCTTTTCGTTGGTTTTCTCGCGTACAGGTTCATAAATAGGGACTTGTATGACAAGCGTCTACCGGCTAGAAGATTGACGAGAAATGCGCTGTTTGTCGAATGCCACAAGGTGTTTGGCGGTTGCGTCACAATGGAATCGTATGCGTCGCTCCGCTTGGTTTGCTGTCTTGATAACGGCCTTGGCTCTGACTGGCTGCCAGCCGAAAGCTCCCTCGGTCAGGGCTCCGCGCGCCAAGTACATTCAATCGGTCGTCAGCCTCAGTCCCAGCACCACTGAGATCGCCATGGTCTTCGTGAAATCGTTCCAGCTGAGGGGCCGAACGGCGGCCGACGACTACCCGGTGAGCAACGTCGACACGGTGGAGATCGTGGCTTCCGTCAAGCCGAACTACGAGCGGCTTGCGGCGATTAAGCCGGAACTGGTGCTTTACGACGCAGCTCTCTTTAGCCCGGATGAGCTCGACAAGGTGAAGAAAACGACCGGGGCGATCATGTTCGGCTTCAAAGCGAATTCCATCGATGAATTTATCACGGAACTGTACGAATTCGGCTCATTAACCGCATCGGAGGCAGGCGTGAACGAGTACGCGAACCGAATTATTCGTGAGGCGGGTGCCGCAAAGGCTGAGCCGATCACACCAGTGCCGAAGGTCGCCGTGATTCTTCCTGGCGAAGGGGGCCGGGACTACATAGCGGGGACCGACAGCTTCGTTGCCTCCGCAGTAAAGGCAGCAGGCGGCGAGCCGGTAGGGCCAGGCGGAAACAAGTTCATGGCGGTTAACGCGGAGTCGCTAGTGTCGATGAACCCGGACGTGATCATTGCGGCGGGAACGAAAGAGAATATGAAAGGCGTGGTTGCGCTGCTAAGCAATCCGCGCTACAAGACCCTAAACGCGATCAAGAACCAGCGAGTGCATGCGATCGACGAAGATGTGCTCGTTCGAAAGGGCGCTCGCGTGGACCAACTGATCAAAGCACTTTTCCAGAGCCTGAGCAATACCAGCGGTGGCGGATCTTGAGCCTCGCGGAGATCGGCGTCTTCGGCGGGTCCGGGTTTTACAGCCTGCTGGAGGGAGTTCGAGAAGTAAAGGTCGACACGCCTTACGGCTCTCCGAGCGACTCGCTGTTTCTCGCTGAAGTGAACGGGCGGAAGGTGGCATTTTTGCCTAGGCACGGGCGTCACCACACGCTGCCCCCGCATATGATTAACTATCGCGCGAACGTGTGGGCGATGCGGTCGGCGGGGTGCCAGTGCATCATCAGCCCCTGCGCCGCCGGATCGTTGCAAGAGCATGTCGCTCCTGGGGATTTCGTCGTTTGCGACCAGTATGTGGACCGCACCAATAGCCGGCGGGACACTTTTTACGATGGCCCGATCGTGGCGCATGTCTCCGCGGCGAATCCGTATCATCCTTTACTTAGGCAACTCGCGATCGAATCCATTCGTGACAACGGAATCAACTGTCACGAACGGGGCACGGTGGTTGTGATCCAGGGGCCGCGCTTCTCCACAACCGCAGAGAGCAAGTGGTTTCACCAGGCCGGCTGGGAGGTGATCAATATGACGCAGTATCCGGAAGCCTATCTTTGCCTCGAACTCGGCATGGGCGTCGTGAACATCTCGCTGATCACGGATTACGACAGCGGAGTTCATGCGGGGACGGAGGCGGTCAAGGCGACGGACGTGCTTGCGGTGTTCAAGAGCAATTCTGAAAAGATCAAGAAAGTCGTTTTAGATCTGATCGGGCGTATTCCGCAGGACCTGTCGCTCGTCAGCACCGTGGACCAGCTCGAGTACACGCGCGGCGACTCGGTGAAGTCGAGCGACGAGGATATCCGGCTGTTTGGTACGTGGGAATAAAGATATGTCGATCTGCTCGGCGCTTGCGCTGTTTCTCGTTGTAGGCCAGGGCGCGGATGTGCCCCTGAAGGTTGGAGACAAGGAGATTCCGCTCCGGCTGGTGTCGAGCCCGGTTATTCCTCCTCCACCGGATTACCTCGCGTGGGATGGCTGGCAATACCTCGCCTCCGCTCCCACGAAGGTCTGGGAGCCCTATCCAGCGGCGTCTAAATGGGGCGAGATTTTGCCGAAGTACGAAGCGGCAAAGGCTCTCAAGAGGAATGTTTGGCGCAGCAAGGTCTTTGTGATCACTCGAACCGAGTCGACGCAACGCGATGCAGCCGGAGTGCTGCGGTCCAACAGGGATTTCTTGAGCGAGAAGCAACTGCAAGAGACGCTTGAAGCGATTGCTAGGGTGCGCGCCCTGATTACGGCGGAATTTGGAGGCAAGGTGGTCTTCGAGCCGGATGTGGAAGTCGAGTTGGACACGCTTCGGTGGAACAGCTACGGGAACGATTTCGCACAATGGTATCTGGGCCCGCGCATTAACGGCGGCCTCTACGTGGCCGAAGACAAGGTGTTCCGCGGCCCCTACAACTCGGCGCTGTACATCTTGCCGGGGTATTCGGACGCGCCTCCGGCTCGATCGGTTGTGAATGGGACGCCGGTGGCCGGCGTTTACGCAAACGCTCCTGGCATGTCGGCAGAGGCGGGAAGACTGGAGATCGCTCTGAGAGAGGCATTGCTCCAACAAGTTCAGGAGCGGCTGAAGGAGCAAGGGTTTGGAGTGGGTGCCGGTTCTTCCGCGGCGGTGGACGCTTGGCAGACCGCGACGAGCATCGAACAGCCCTCGACCGACGTGTTGCTTCAAAGGCTACGGGACGCAAAGAACGTTTCGCTGGTAAGCGAACTCGCCCTTCCGCTAAGCGCCCATTGGAAGGCACCGGGAACGGATGTTGCGATCGTCGACGATCCCGAACATGGCCGAGTGCTGCAAGTGAAAGAGAATCCCGCGTTTCGGACGGGCGGGGTGGCATTACCGGTCGGTGCAGAGCCAATCGGCACTTTGGAGAAGACGCCGACACTCAGCTTTTTTGCCAAATCGACCGACCACGACCCTATCTCGATCCGAGTTCAAGGCAAGAGCTCTTCCTTCTGGGTATCAGTAGGTCGAGACCCGGCGGTTGCTCAAGCAAGCAACGCCGTGGTGGGCAGCGCGCCGTTTCAGGATGACGGACAGTGGCAGAAAGTGTCCGTCGATTTGCGCCCGCTAGCGAAGGCAGCAGGAGTCAACGAAATCGTCTCGCTCGCGATCGAGCCTTCGCCCAATGCACTCGTCGCAGACATGCTGGAGTTTGGAAATGGCGAGTATTACTTTGACGACATCAAGCTTTCATCAGAGGCGGCCACTCCGTTATTGACCAGCCCTATCCCGGACCTGAGTTCCCTCGATGGAGAAGCTCGTGCTTTGGCGGCTTCCAAGGCAACCGAAAGTTCACCCGCGCTGATCGCGGCCCTGAAAGATCCTTTGCCCGTCGTTCGGCTGAACGCCGCAGCGGCCTATACGAAGATCAAGGATCCTTTGGCGGAAAGCGCGCTGACGTTCGACATGAGCGACTTCAACGCTCCAATTCAGGAGCAGGCCTTGTTCGCGCTTGCATTTCAGGGCACCGACTCTGCGAAAGCATCCATTCGGCAAGCGGTGAGATTCACTCTCGGCGACCTCGCAAAAGGCACTGGTGCCAAGCTTCTTGCAGAGACCGGCGATGCGAAGTACACGGGGGACATTCTGCTGCTCTTCACCAACCCGAGTTGGCAGAGCGCCATGACCGCCGTCGAGGCTCTGGCGAAGCTGCCTGGCGTGAACCCGCAGGCACGGCACGTGTTCTTGAGAAGCTTGAATCCGGCCCTGCGACTTGTCGTGGTTCGACTCGCGGATGCGAAGAACACGAGTGATAGGGGTGCCCTCGAATGGCACGCGCTCAATGATCCATCGGACATGGTCCGCGCCCATGCACACATGAAACTCATCGAGAGCGGAGACCCGGTGGTGGCGGCAGAAGGCTATAAGGGAGTGCGCGACGACAGCCGCTATGCTCGGATTCTGCTGTTGGATCTACTGGCAGCAAGTCCGAAAGCGGAGCACCGGCCGGCAATCATGATTGGGCTTGCGGATAATTCCCCACTCGTTCGAGCGGCGGCGGCGAGAGCGCTGGCGGCACAGCCGGCTCCTGTACCCCTCGAAGAACTGGGCACGCTCGTGGAAGATCGGCATCCAGAAGTGCTGCTCGCGCTTTCGGAATTAGCGGTGAAGAAGGCGCTCAAACTGCCCTCCTCGACGGTGGCCGCCATGAAAGATACTCCCGACAAGCGCGTTCAGGATGCGGCGAAGGGTCTGCAGGGTTAGTTGGACTCGGAACAAGGTGCAGGGCGAGCAATCGAAAACTTGTTCGTGGAACTACACACTGGAGTGAACGCCGTTGGTGCGCGGGCGGTTGAATTAGCGTAAGTTAGAGACAGAACAACATGAGTGAAGTTAGACAGAGCGTCATGGCGGCGACCGGTGTCGTTGCGTGCGCGGCGGCTGTGCTGATAGGCGCAGCGACGCGAAACCGAAACGATATCGGCGGCACCTCCGGATTGCCTCCTTACGCAATGCAGGCTTCTACGTCGAACCAAGACGTGCCGGCGGCAGATTACTTCTACGAACTGAGCGAGAAGCTGAAGAAGGAATATGTGGAACCGGTTACCGATAACCAGAAGCTTGCTTCCGGCGCGGTTAGAGGGATGGTCACGAGCCTGGGCGACCCAAAATCGCTTTTCATGGGAAAGGAAGAGTTCCAAGCGTATCTAAATGCACGCCAAGGCTCCTATGAGGGGATCGGCGTCGACATCGCGTTAGTCATGCCCGGCGGGGAGAAGCAATCGGCAAAGGCGAGCACCTCCGAGACGGAAAGCAATGAGGCCTCGGCCGAAGAGGCGCTGGCGCTCGGTTTCAAGATTCCCCGCGTGATGGTCACGAATGTCGTGCCCGGCGGACCAGCCGACAAGGCCGGCGTCAAGGCGGGGGACTTCGTCTATTCGGTCGACGAGCACTGGGTGGCGAATACGTCGGAAGTCGCCGAGTTTCGGAGAACACAAAAGGCGTTTCTCGATAAAAAGATCAATCGCGAGGCCTATAACAAGACCTACAAAGCGCTGCGAAAAAAAATGGATCGCGCGCTTATGCCGACGAAAGTGATCGAAAAGCTGATCGTAGGCACCGGAAGCAATGTTCAGGTCGTGTGGGACAGGGCGAAGGCGCACCGGAGCACCGTTATCGCCAAGGCGAAAGCCGAGGCACCCGGGTTCTCTGCACCGAGCGATACGATCCGACTTCCATTTACCGCCGGTTCTCCGGATGCGCTAAGAAAAGCGCTGGAAGGCAAGTCTGCGGTAACGATCGACTTGCGGCACAACGTCAACGGAGACTTCAATGCGATGCGCGAGTGCCTGGCACTTGTCGCTCCAAGTGGCAAGTACGGCACGCTGGGGACGGATAAGAAGGAGAAGCCCTCGCTATTGATCGTGGAGAAAGGAACCGCGAAGCCCATTCCGGTGACGCTATTGGTCGATCAGACCACGGGCGGGGCTGCCGAGATTTTTGCGCTCGCCCTCTCGAGTAAGGAGCGAGCGAAGTTGAGTGGCACTCAGATGAGCGGTGATCGGTCCGTTCGTCAGGTGGTGCAGCTGCCGGATGGATCGGGCTACACACTGGTCACAGCCATCTATAAACCGGAGATCGAGCAGAATACGATTCTGGCGAGAGGAGATTCCAAGTGAAGCTAGTTTCGAGAGCCGCTCTATTCGTTTTGCTCGTTTTCGGGTTCTTCATCTTCGGATACTCGTGGCGCGATCTTCAGAATCTGCAGACCCCTTCGCCGCGGGCTCTGAATGCCTTGTTCGGAGTGAAGAACAGCCCCAAAGCCTCCCCCGAGCAGGTTTTCCAGAGCAACTACGGGCGAATTCTGGCTGACTACTACAAGCCGGTGAAGCCTAACGAGCTCAAGTATGCGGCGATGGAAGGACTGATGGCTTCGCTAGGCGATCCGCATACCGTGTTTCTTCCTCCACAGGCAGCTCAGGCGTTCCAAGATGAGACTCGGGCTAACTTCTTTGGAGTCGGAGCGAGGCTTTCGCCGG
>JBGGMI010000026.1:0-7161 GCA_041288075.1 Fimbriimonas sp. | reverse complement strand
ACTTGAATGAGCCGGCGTCGAAGCGCAAAACCATCGCGATGCTGATAACGAACGTCGCAAGAGCCACTCCGATCGCCAGTGTTCGCGCCGCCTTCAAGTTTTTATCCGGCGTGAAGAGCACCAGAATCGCGCCGAGGAGAGGCAGCCAGGTGGCAAGCGAAAGGTGGCCGCTCACTTCCCACCTCCAATCGACGAGATGACAAAGAGGAAATAGCCCACGAAGGCGACCCCTCCAACCAGCATCACCAGGGCATATAGCCGCACGTAGCCGGTTTGTGCGCGCTTAAGGAAACCGCCCGTCTCAGACGTGATCGCCCCGACTCCATTCACCACCCGATCCAAGAAGCTCTGATCGACGTATCGCCAGAGCCCCCGCCCAATTTCGCCGCCGCCATCGATTGCCGTGGTCGTGGCCAGGTAGTCGAAGCCAAATTGATTCTGCGCAGCGCGTCGCCAGCCCTGCCACTTGCCTTCCTCCCAGCCTTGATTCTTCGGCAGGCCCTTGCTATAGAAGAACCAGCCGGCGAGAAGGCCGCCGAGCGCCGCGGCGATGGACAGCGCCAGCAATGGAATTCCATGTGGTTCGTGAGGAATCTTGTTCGTAACAGGATTGCCCAACGGGTAGAGCCACGCGAAGAGCTGATCCTTGAGAAGGAAACCTGACACGACCGAAAGAACGGCCAATATCACCAGCGGAACCCACATCGTTGCGGGCACTTCTCGAGGCTCATGTCCCGCGGCCAGCTCGTGGTGATGCTCTTCTTCCTCCGCTCGAACGGCCATCTCATCAGCCGTGTAGTAAAAACCCAAACGGTCGTCTGCCAGCGCCGGACTCTCTTCCGCCGTTGCATGAAGCTCCTGCCCGTGAGGGTGCACGTCTGCCGGAATTGCCCTCCATCGCTCCTCCTTCCCGGCAAAGGTCAGCGACATCATCCGCGTCATGTAGACGGCAGTGAGGAACGCCACACCAAGCCCGATCCAACCCGAGACCTGAGCCCACTGAACGCCGCCGGCGTTGGCAAACGGCGTTCCCAAGGCGCTTCCAAGGATGGCCTCCTTGCTAAAGAAGCCCGATGTGAAGGGGAATCCCGAGATCGCCAACCACCCCGCAATCATGCAAACAGCGGTGATCTTCATGTATTTGAACAAGCCGCCGTAGTTCCGCATGTCCTGGTTGTGCGACATCGCATGAATGACGGCTCCTGCGCCCAAGAACAAGAGCGCTTTGAAAAACGCGTGGGTCGTAACGTGAAACATGCCCGCCCAATACGCTCCCGCACCACACGCGATGAACATGAACCCGAGCTGCGATACCGTCGAGTAGGCCAGCACACGCTTGATGTCTGTTTGCCCAAAGGCGATAATCGCCGCAAATGCGGCCGTAAACGCTCCCACCACGCACATCACCGCACCGGCTATCGGCGAGGCCTCGAATACGAAGTGCATGCGATTGACCAAGAACACGCCCGACGTCACCATCGTGGCCGCATGGATGAGCGCTGACACCGGCGTGGGACCCGCCATGGCATCGGGCAACCATAGGTAGAGCGGAAACTGTGCCGACTTGCCCGCCGCGCCAACGAACAGCAGCAGCGCGATCGACGTGGCCAGAACCGGCTGTTGCATCAGCAGCAGGGACAGGGAGTCCTGCATCACGTCGTACGTGAGGAAGTTGTGAAAAGGAACGGGCCGGCTGTTCGTGACCAGAGCGGCCACGATGAGGAACAGCGCTAGCATCAGAGCCCAGTCGCCGATCCGGTTCACGATGAACGCCTTGTTCGCCGCCCTCGCATTCGGCAGGTCCTTGTACCAGAAGCCGATCAGCAGATACGAACAGAGCCCCACCCCTTCCCACCCGATGAACAGCATCAATAGGTTGTTGCCTAGCACCAGCAGCAGCATCGCCGCAACGAACAGGTTCATGTAGCTGAAGAACCGACTGAAATCGCGATCCTCGGCCATGTACGCGGTGGCGTACACGAAGATGAGTGAACCCACGCCGGTAATGATCAGCGCCATCGTCATCGAGAGCGGATCGACGAGGAGGCCGAAGGGTGCCGAAAAGTTTTTGAGCTCGATCCAGTTGAAGTAGTCGATCCCAATCGCACGGAACGAAGGGTCTCGGGTCGACAGCTTCATGGTCATCGAAACCGAAGCCGCAAAGGCGAGCGCGACCGGCAGAACCGCCACGATGGCCGCTACCCGCCGCCCATAGCTTTCTCTGAGCGTCTTGCCCATGAAGACCTGCACCAGAAAGCCCAGCAGAGGCAGGATGAGGATGGCTATGGCGGGTCTAAAGTCAGAGTTCATCAGCCTTTAAGTAGATTCAGCTCGTCCACGTCGATGTTGTCCCGCAAGCGATAAATCGCCATGATAATTCCCAGCCCAACGGCGACCTCCGCCGCCGCCACGGCCATCACAAAGATCACGATCATCTGTCCACCCATGCTCGCGCTTTGCATCGCCGCATCGTCCGTACGACCCTGGAATGCAGGCAAATAGCGTGCGAAGGCGAGGAAAGTCAGGTTCACCGCGTTGAGCATCAGCTCGATGCACATGAAGATCACGATCGGATTGCGGCGGATGATCACGCCAACAACGCCCGTCGTGAACATAAAGAGCGCCAGTCCCAGATAAGCAGCGAGGGGAACTCCGTTCATATTCTCCTCTTCGCCAGCAGGATAGAGCCGACGATGCCGATGAGCAGCAGCACACTCACCGCTTCAAATGGGAATGCGTATTGAGTGAACAACGTGCGTCCAATTGCTTCCGGCTTGCCAAAGTCGTCTCGGGCCAAGGGCTCGGTGAACCGCATCATCCCCGGCAGAATCTGCGACGCCAGCATGGCGAAGAGACCGAAACCAAGCAGTATCCCAACCGGCTTCTTGAGATCGAATTTCTCCAATGGCCCCGGCAGACCCAAATTCAACAGCATGATCACAAAGAGGAACAGCACCATGATGGCGCCGGTATAGACCACCACCTGAGTGATCCCCAGCAACTCGGCGCGCAACGTGAAGTAGAGCACCGCCAGCAGCAGGAAATTGACGACCAGACACAGTGCGCTTCGCACCGGGTTGTTGAATGCCACGACCCCGACCGACAGCAGCGCCGCAAGGCCGCCGACCATGCCGAACAGAATCAGGTTGGGCGTGATGCTCACGCTGCCGGCACCACCACGGAGGTTCCTGAGTCGCCATCAGGTGCCAGGGCCGCGTCGTTGACGAGCACCACGCTCCTCCCCTCGCCTCGCTTACGATCCTTCGGCTTCTCGCCGAGCTGGCTGATCGAGCGGTAGATCAAGACGAAGAGCACGGCGCCGCCCAGCCAAGCCAGCCAGCCCATGAGCGGGTTCTGGGTTCTGGTGAAAAAGATCCAGGTCGCAACGAGGATGAGGTTCAGCGTCGCCATCGGCAGCAGCGATTTCCAGCCGAGCGACATGAGCTGGTCGTATCGCAGCCTTGGCAAGGTCGCTCTCAGCCAGATATAGGTGCTCAGCAGGATCGCTACTTTGCCGATGAGATAGAACGGACCCAGCCACGATTCGCCATTCAGAAATGCCCCTGTGGAGCCTTCTACGAACCTGAGAGGCAGGGCATGGTAGCCGCCGAGGAAGAGCGTGCTGAAGATCATGCTCCACACGATCATCGCCGCATACTCACCCATGAAAAAGGCGGCGAATTTGAAGGAGCTGTATTCCGTGTGATAGCCCGCGACGAGTTCGTTTTCGGCTTCGGGCAGGTCGAACGGTGCCCGGTTCGTCTCCGCCACCATGCAGATGAAGAACACGATGGCGGCAATGATGCCGTAGGGAGTGAGCAGGTTCCAGTTTGCGAGGATAGTGTCGTATCCCCAAAGCCCCTTCGTCTGTGCATCCACGATGCTCGTGAGCTTCAGCGAACCGGTCGCGGTAACAATGCACGCCAGCGACATCCCCATCGCCAGCTCGTAGCTAATAAGCTGCGCCGAAGCCCGAAGCCCGCCCATCAGCGAATACTTGTTATTCGCCGAATACCCCGCTAAAACCAGCCCATAAACACCTAACGACGAGATCGCCATGATGTAGAGCACGCCGATGTCGATATCGGCAACTGGCGTGAGCGAACGGTACGGCCCCCAAGGAATCGTCCCTCCCAGGGTGAAAGCTGGAAAGAGAGCAAGACCGGGAGCAAGGAAGTAGATCAGTCGATCCACCGATCCCGGCGTGATGTCCTCTTTGAACATCAGCTTCGCCCCGTCGAGAAAAGGCTGCAAAAGCCCGAACGGCCCGACCCGGTTGGGCCCAAAGCGGTCCTGCATCCAACTCAAAAGCCGCCGCTCCCACCAGATCGTAAAGGGCACAAGCAGCAGGGTCGGCAATACAAATAGCAGAACCCTAATCAGCGCTTGCAATACCGGGTGTAGCTCCAGAAACCGCTCTGCCATTTGCGGCTAGGTTTTACCCGTTGCCCCCACCGTAGTGCCTCCATCCGTGGAGGCATCTCCTCTGACCACCCATTTCTCAAGCTCGTCGCGATGGTCCGGAGGAGATGCCTCCACGGATGGAGGCACTACGGTGGCTATAATATTTGCAGGCACGTCGGGTGCCACCGGGTCCGCGGAAAGAGGCTAAGCCTCCCGAATCACAACTTAACTAGAGATCGCTGCCTTTGTGCGGCCCATCGCGGACCTTGGGCGAATTCGCATGGAGGTTTCTTAATGACTCGTCAACTACCTGAGCGCCCCAATCTCGAGCATCTTCGAGATGAGGCAAAGGCGCTTCTTCTCTCCCTCAAGAACGGTTCCGCTGCCGTCGATTTCCCGCCCCCTTACAAGCTCTCCCACGCCCAGGTCGCCCTCGCGCGGCAGTACGGGTTCGATAGCTGGTCGAAGCTGAAGCGTCACGTCGAAGGCTACGCCGATCGGCAATCCGTCTTCTTCGCAGCGGTTCGAGCCGGCGATCGGGAGCGCGTGCAGGCTCTGCTTGCTTCGGACCCTTCCCTCGTCTCTGCGCTCGACAAAGACAGTTTCGATGCCCCCGCCATCAACCTCGCTGCCTCGCGAAATGACATCCCAATGATCGATCTGCTACTGGATCACGGAGCGGATATCAATGCCCGCAGCAAGTGGTGGGCCGGCGGATTCGGTGCCCTGGATTTCGCCAACGAAGAGGTTTCGAAGCATCTGCTTAAGCGAGGAGCCTCCCTCACTGCTCACGCCGCCGCCAGGCTCGGCATGGCCAAGGAGCTGAAGCAGATCATCGCCCGCGATCCTGCCGTGGTTCATCAAAGAGGCGGGGACGGGCAGATGCCGTTGCACTTCGCCGCGAACCCCGAAATCGTCGACATCCTCGTCGACGCCGGTGCGGACCTGGAGGCTCGCGACATCGACCACGAAGGCACGCCCGCTCAATTCAAGGTCGAGGACGAGGCCGTGCTGCGTCGAATGCTCGAGCGAGGAGCCATCCCGGACGTGTTCATGGCCGCCCGATTAGGCGACGCCGAGATGCTCGAGAGAATGCTGAACGAAGACCCGGGAGCCCTCAGCCGTGCGACCGGCGAGCCTGGCAATCCGCGCGTTCCAGTGGCTCCAGGAGCCCACATCTACACCTACACCCTCGGCTTCGTGATGCTCTTTCAAGTCGCCGACCGTTTCGGCCACGCCCACATCTATCGTCTCATCTATTACCGAGCCAGCACCGAGCAACGCCTCCTGATGTCCTGCTGGCGCGGCGACGAAGACATCGTGCGCCAGCTCGTCGCCGATCATCCAGGCTTGGTGGAAAGCATCGCTCCCGCCTACCAAAAGCTCCTGCCGCTAGCGGCATGGAACCACAACACCAAAGCCGTCCGCCTCATGCTGGAAATCGGCTTCGATCCCAATGTCCGCGGCGGCGAAGAGTCCACGGCCATCGATCGAGCGGCATTCCACGGATTCGACGACGTCATCGAAGCGATCCTGCCGTATAAGCCTGACCTCTCGGTCATGAACGTCTATGGAGGCACTCCTTTGAGCTGCTGCTTGTACGGGTCCATGCACAGTTGGCGCAAGGACGGCGATTTCGCAAGAAGCGCTCGGTTGCTAGTGGAGGCAGGAGCTCCATTGCCGCCAAAGGCTGCAGAGTCTCCAGAAGTGCAAGCGGCTCTCGCAAAACTCGTGCCGAATATCGGCTAGACCTAGCCGGAGCGCCTTTACGCGCTCCGGATCCGGCTCACTTGCTCCAGTAGAATGCGCGCTCGATCAAGAGGCCACTGGGTGGCGGCGTCAGACAAGGCTTGGGAAGGATTCGGATGCACCTCTAGGAACAGTGCATCGATGCCAACGGCAACGGCAGCCCTTGCCATCGCGGGGATCGACTCTCTGACACCCCCCGTGCTTGCGCCCGCGCCACCTGGTCTCTGGGCAGAGTGAGTCGCATCGAAGCAAACCGGCACACCAAACGAGCGCATGACCTCAAGGCCAGGCATATCAACGATGAGCGTGTTGTAGCCAAAAGTCGTCCCTCGCTCGGTAAGCATGATGCCGTTGCTGTTCAGAGCCTGCAGCTTCTCGACTATGTTCTTCGTGTCGTGCGGAGCAAGGAATTGGCCCTTCTTCACGTTGACCGCCTTGCCGGTCTGAGCAGCCGCCTCCAAAATGTCCGTTTGCCTGCAAAGGAAGGCCGGAATCTGCAGCAGGTCGATCACTTCCGCGGCCTCGGCAGCCTGATCGGCGCTGTGGATGTCGCTGGTCGCAGGCACCGAAAATGCTTCTTTGACAGCTCGAATGATCTGCAAACCCGCATCCATCCCCGCCCCTCGAATGCTGTTGAGGGAGGTTCGATTGGCCTTGTCGTACGAGGCCTTAAAGATGTAATTGAAGCCAAACTCTCGGCACAAGCCCTGCATCACGCCCGCCACTTCCTGACAGAGCTCAAGCGACTCGGCGAGGCACGGGCCCGCGATGATCGTAAGGCGCTCCTCGCCTATCGTTACTCCGGGCAGCCGAATCGCGGTGATCACTTCTTCTTGGGAGCCGCGGTCACTGTGAGCTTGGAAATGAGCGCGATCTTCCCTGGCGGAAAGCAGGAGCTTTCGTTGCACTGCTGATAGTTCACCGCCAGCTTGATCGTCTGCTTGCCCGCCTTCGCCGGCACTTTGATCTCGACAGGGATCTCGACGCGACCCTGATACACCATCGCCG
>JBGGMI010000025.1:0-4210 GCA_041288075.1 Fimbriimonas sp. | reverse complement strand
ACGGTCTGCAAAACCGTTATTCGGCGGTTCGAATCCGCCCGGCACCTCCAACCGTCCTTCTCCCTTAGAAATGGCCTCGCGGCAAACGCTTGAGCGACCCGAACGAATCTCGGCCCTGGGCGTCATTGCTCCGCCGCCGATTCACGTACAGACGCCTACCTTCGACGGGTCATTGGGTGCCTTGTTTGCCTGCGTAAGGGAAAGGAAACTCGACCTGCTCGAGATTCCGCTGTTTCCTATTTGCGAGGCCTACTTCACCTATCTGATCACTGGAAACAAGCACGAGCTGGACGAGGCGGCGGCGGCGCTTGCGGCACTGGCTTATCTGCTTGAAAGGAAAGCCTGGCTGTTGCTGCCGGTGCCCGATCCGGAGCCGGAGTTCGAGGAGCACATGGAGCTTCCCGATCCGACGGCTCACGAGTATCGGATCGCGATCGAGACCCTGCAAATCTGGCACGAGGAGCGGTCGCACCTGTTCTTTCGGTCGCCGGAGGCGGGTCCGGACCCTTACGAATTGCCGTATACGCTTGGTGATGTGAGCATCTCGGATTTGGCGCGTGCATTTGAGCGGCTGATTCGAAAAGCGCAGCCGGAGCCGCCGGAGATTCTGGCGAAGCCGCGAAAGTCGATCGAGGAGCAGATGCGGATGGTGATTCTCGTACTCTCGCAGGAATGGCAGTCGCTTGAGGACATTATCGAGCCGGTGTTCTCGCGTAGCGATCTCGTCTATTGGTTCCTGGCTTTGCTCGAGCTGATGCGCATCGGTCAGGTGCTGGCGAGAGTCTCCGAAGGGAACGTCCAGTTCACTTTGTCACAGCCCTTGTTGCCGCTGGGAGGGGAAGAGTGAGTCCCTTGTTCCCACGGCACTCGCAGTGCCGTGGGTGTAAGTCCGGAAGTTTCCAGCCCCGGCACTGCGAGTGTCGCGGGAACATTCGGGGGTGTCGGTGACCGACAAACCTATCGATGCCATTTACGCCCTCCTCTTCGTCGCCGACTCCCCGGCGACACCTAGAGCCATGGCAGAAGCGCTCGGCTTCGCCGAAGGCGCTGTCGAACAAGCGTTGGAACTCCTCCAAGAGCGCCTCGAAACGCAGGGGCCGATCCGGCTTGTTAAGCTCGCCGGCGGTTATCAACTCGCCACGAAGCCCGAGTACGGCGAGGCGATCTCCGCCTTCCTAAAGCCGCAAAGGCAGCGCCTCAGCCGAAGTCTGATGGAAGTTCTCGCAATCATCGCGTATCGGCAGCCCATGACTATGTCTGAGGTTGACGAAGTGCGCGGCGTCCAAAGCGATTACTCGGTGAAAGCGCTGCTGGAGAGGCGATTGGTTCAGGAGGCAGGACGGAAGAAAACTCCCGGCCGTCCGATGCTTTACGGGACGACTCAGCAGTTTCTCCACCAGTTCAACATCAACGACCTGTCCGATCTGCCGCAATTAGATCTCGACAAGATGTCACCGAGGGCGACAAAGCCGTCTAATCTATCGTTAGAACCCGTAGTGCCTCCATCCCTGGAGGCACCGCCTCCGGAAGACGTGGAATAGAAAATGATGCGCGCGCCACGAACCCTGATCCCACTCCTGCTGCTTGCGCCGGTGGCTGCCCACGCAGAGATCATCGCGAAGAGCGCGATTGTTATCGACGCGGGCAGCGGCAAGGTGCTCTGGGAAAAGGATGCGGACACTCCGCGTTTTCCGGCCAGCACCACCAAGATCATGACGGGGCTGCTGCTCCTCGAGCATTGCGTACCCACTGAGATCATCACGGCTCCTCAGGATATCGAGAAGATCAAGGAGGCTAGTCTGCATCTGAAGCCATTCGAGCAGGTCACGGCCAAGGACATGCTTTACGCTTTGATGATGCGGAGCGCCAACGATGGTTCGCATGCGGTAGCGGTGCACATCGCAGGTTCGGTCCCTGCGTTCGCAAAGATGATGAACGATCGGGCCAAGCAGATCGGGTGCCTCAACACGAACTTCCACAATCCTAACGGGCTGAATGATCCACTCCACACGACGACCGCGCGCGATCTTGCGCTGATGGCTCGCGAGGCGATGAAGTATGAGGCGTTCCGGGACGCTGTTCGGACGAAGAAGACCACCATCAGCCGAAGTATTAACTGGAAGGACACGAGCCTGAAAAGTCACAACAAGTGGCTCTACAAAGACCCTTCGGCGGACGGTATAAAGACGGGCTACACCCGCCCGGCAGGTCATTGCTACGTGGGGAGCGCTACCCGCAACGGGTTCCGCGTCATCACCGCGATCCTCAACAGCGACAAATGGCAGGAAGACCACAAGCAGATGCTCGACTGGGCCTTTGCCAAATTCGAGAAGAAGCACGAGATCAAGGCGGGACAGGTCGTTGGCTCCATCGCCGTCAAAGGTGGTTCTGTCGCTGAAGTCGAAGTCAGCGCCCAAGCCGACCTTTATGCGGTCGGCAGGAAAGGTGAGGAAGACGTGGAGCTCACCTTCACTGTCTCAGAGCTGGCTGCCCCCATTAAGCAGGGTGATGTGGTCGGCGAAATGGTTCTGAGGGATAAGGACGGCTTCGAGCAAAGAGTACCGGTGCTGGCTCAGGAAAGCGTTGCCATGACCCCGATTGCCGCCGTAGCCAAGACCGCCAACACCAACGGCCTCGCCGTAGCGCTCGGCAGCCTGATGTTCCTCGGGGCTTACATGGCGCGGGGGCGGCGGACAATGGGTAAGGCAGTAAGGCAGTAAGGGGGTAAGGCAGTCAGGACAGGTTTTCGGTTTGGGGTTCAATGAAGGGTAAATCCCCGTCCTCACTCCCTTACCGCCTTACCTCCTTACACACCTGGATATGCCCCGCAAACAAGCCCCCAAGCTCCCGCTCCAAAAGCGAGCCAAAGATTTCAACGCCGACCGCATCCGGGCTCGCAAAGAGAACAAGGCGAAGGAAGTCGCGCACTCCAAGGACATGGCCCAACGCATGGGCGTTGCTCCCGCGAAGAAGGCGGACGTCCAGGATGGCGAGAGGTTGCATGTTCGAATCGCGCACGCAGGGATTTGCTCCCGGCGAGCCGCCGAGAAGCTCATTTTGGAGGGGCGTGTCGCGGTCAACGGCAACATCGTGATGGACATGGGCGTCAAGGTCTCGCCCGAAGATGAAGTCCGAGTCGACGGGCAACCGATTGCCACCCCGAAGACGTACACGGTGGTCCTCTACAAGCCGTTGGGAGTCGTCACGACGATGTCAGACCCTCAGGGCCGCCCAACGATCGTGCGTTACCTCCCAGACTACGGAGTGCCTCTCAAGCCGGTCGGGCGGCTCGACATGGATACCGAAGGGCTGTTGATTTGCACCAATGACGGCGAACTCGCTCACAGATTGGGGCATCCGAGCTACGGTATCGAAAAGGAATACCAGGCCCTCGTCAAAGGCATCATCGACGAAAAGGCACTGAAAGATCTGCGTAAGGGCGTTTTCATCGAGGGTCGCCGGACGCTTCCGGCGAAGGTTGAAGTCATTCACTCCGAGCCTAAGGCCGGCACCACCTCTCTGCGAATTACCATCCACGAGGGCCGAAAACGGCAGGTGCGGATGATGTGCGATGCCGTCGGCCACCCGATCATCTCGCTCAAACGCTTTCGGATCGGCCCTCTCTTCCTAAAAGGCATGCGAGCCGGTGAGGCCAAGCTGCTGGGCAATCAGGATGTGAACAAGCTTCGCGCCGAAGTAAAGCTGGATCCCATCTAGGTGGCGGGCCACAGGAGTACGCCTCTTCTACGACGGGTACGAACTGCCTTGATGAGAGAGAGGTTAATCAGTTGAGGGCTTTCGTCGGCCTCGATCCGATGGTGCGAGCTGCTGGATCACTTCGCTTGGCCAGTCGGTGATGATGAAGTTGGCTCCCAGACTGGCGAGTCTCTCAACTTCTGGACCTGGCGGAACGGTCCACACGAAGACCGGGCAATGTCTCTTGCGTGTCGCTTTCAAGAGATCTGCGCTGGCATGGGTGTAGGGGATGCCGTATGCATCGCCTCCTAAGTCTTCCAGCCGGGTGAACAAACCATCGATGGTGGCCGTTTCCATCTCGCGGCCGAGCAGCCAGACGCAGAAGAGCGCGGGATGAAGCTCCTTGACGAGTCGAATGCGCTCGGCGTCGAAGCTGAACATGACGACCTGCTGGGTCATGTTCCAGTCAATAACTTGATCGATAACGCGTGCTTCGATGCCGTCGCCGCCCTTA
>JBGGMI010000024.1:0-28340 GCA_041288075.1 Fimbriimonas sp. | reverse complement strand
GTCCACGAGCTGCTTGACGGCGGTGTCCTTGAGGACCAGGTGATAGTCCGGGTAAATGCCGAACTCTCTCAGCAGGGTCCGCTTCAAAAGCGCCGGGCTGCCGTTTTTGAACATGGCATTGATCTTGTGGGTAACGCCATGATCGTCCTCGACTCGTGTGTCACGCGGGATGCTGATGGTCGCGAGCTTCTGGTGCTCCAGGTCCGCGCTGATGAGCATGATCGTATCGGCTCGCGAGTCCTTCGAATAGGGCATGCCCTTCTTGTCCCGGTTGTAATCCTTGCCGATGACCAGAATGACGATCCGATCCTTGTCCGGAAAGAGCACGCGAGGGTTCGATATCCCTGCCCAGACTTCGGTCACGCCCCCGCCAGCACTGGTAAAGCTGCGGGCGAGATTGTAGGCCCAGACAGATGCGATGAGGGCTAGGAAAAGGCAGGCAAGCAGCGAGCGCTTGAGCCAAACGCGCTTCATCGGTCGTGACTTGATACTCATGGATGCGCGGGCAGGCCGCACCTAATTGTACTCCGCAGGTTCAATATTCCTTACAAAGCACGTTTCGAGGGCGGCGAAATTGCGATCACTTCGAGTGCGGCCCGGCGGATTCCGTCTGCGTCGATTCCTACACTCGCTCGGAGAATCGGCTGCGCTCCATGCTCGATGAACTCGTCCGGAAGGGCCAAAAGGCGAATCGGCAAATGACCAAGGCCTTCATCCGCCAGGGCATTACGCACTTGTTCGCCGAATCCTCCCGATCGCACGTTTTCCTCCACCGTAAGCACCGCTCCACACTCGCGAGCGACATTGGCCAGCGTCTGTTTGTCCAATGGTTTGATGAACCGCGCATTTACAACCGTACACGCGACACCCTCTTCGGCCAACTTCGTAGCGGCTTCGAAAGCGGGAGAAACGGCAGAGCCGATCGCGATGATCGCCAGCTTTGCCTTCTTCGGTTGGCGGAGGATTTCCGCTTTGCCAAGCTGAATCGGCGAGCGAGAGTCGGGCAAGCGGTCGTCCCCACAGCCGCGCGGATAGCGGACGGCGGTTGGCCCTTTGTCGTAGCCAAGCATCCAATGCGCCATCTCGCGCAGCTCCGTCGTGTCTCGAGGCGCAAGGATAACCATGTTCGGCATAAAGGAGAGGAAGGAGATGTCGAAAGCCCCATGATGAGTCGGCCCGTCATCGCCAACCAATCCCGCACGATCCATGAAGAATCGAACCGGCAGCCGCTGAATACAAACGTCGTGCAGCACCTGGTCGAAGCCGCGCTGCAGGAACGTCGAGTAAATCGCACAGAAAGGTTTCACTCCGCCCGCCGCAAGACCTGCCGCAAACGTCACCGCATGCTGCTCGGCAATCCCCGTGTCGTAATAGCGCTCCGGATACTTCTTCGAGAATCCGGTAAGCCCGGTCCCATCCGGCATCGCCGCCGTAATGGCAACCATCGCCGCATCCTTCTCCGCGCACTCGATAGCGGCGTCGCCAAAAGCCTGCGTATAAGTCAGCGGCCCCGCCGACTTCACCATCTCGCAAGCCTGCAAATCGAACGGCACCACCCCGTGCCACTTCCGCGCATCCTCCTCGGCAACCTCATACCCCTTGCCCTTCACCGTCAGCGCGTGCACGAACACGGGATAGTTGCACTCGCGGATGTTGCGAAACACCTCCAGCAGCGTTGGCAAGTCATGCCCATCGACCGGCCCGATATATTCCCAGCCAAGCTCTTCAAAAATCGTGCCCGTCTCATTCGGGGCCATATAGTGCGTAATGCCGTGCCGGAATCCCGCCGCCATCTTCACCACGGGGTCGGGCATCGTCTCCAAGATGCTCTTCGCCGCACGTGCCGTCTTCTGAATCACCGGCCGAGAACGAAGCTTGGATAAATAGGTCGTCAACGCCCCCACATTCGGCGCGATGGACATGCGGTTGTCATTCAGAACCACAGTCAAGTCCGTCCCCATCTCCCCGCCATGGTTAAGCGCTTCCCAGCTCATGCCCGAAGCGATTGCCGCATCCCCAGTGACGGCGACCACCTTCTCATTCGTGCCCATCCGATCGCGCGCAACGGCGAAACCCAGCGCCGCAGAAATAGCCGTGCCCGCATGCCCCGCCCCAAAATGGTCCAGCTCATGCTCGTCGCGGCTCAAAAATCCGCGAAGCCCTTTATGCTTGCGAAGCGTATCGAAGCGCGGCAGGCGCCCGGTCAAAAGCTTGTGCGGATACGCCTGGTGCCCGGTATCCCAAATCACCTTGTCGGGAGGAAGCGAATACGCCGCGTACATCGCCACCGTCAGCTCAACGGTCCCAAGATTCGAGCTGAAGTGCCCGCCCGTAAGGCTCACCTTTTCGAGAATCGCGCGCCGGACCTCGATGACAATTTCGCCGAGCTCCTTGTCGCTATAACGGTGCAGGTCGGAAGGCTTGACGATCTGTTCGAGGTACGGATACGCAGAGTCCATGAGGTTGTCTTATTCGAAGTAACGTGCTCTATACAGTGTGACGTTCCAACCAGGGTGGAATCCGCTGCCATGTATCAGCAATAATGACGATGCTTCAGCGAAACAAACGAGCAATTCGGTTCATCACATCTGTTACGCTAAGGTAGCAGCACGGGGGATTTGCACAGTAGATGGCGACAGAACCTAAAACGATCCTGTTAGTCGAGGACAACTCCGACGACGAGCAGCTAACTCTGCGCGCAATGCGCCAGAGCGAAGTGCCGAACATTATCCGCGTCGCACGGGACGGCGCCGAGGCGCTCGACCACCTCTACGGCCCCAACGCCACGCGCCTGCCAGATTTGATCCTGCTCGACTTAAAGCTCCCCAAAGTCAGCGGTCTCGAAGTGCTTCAAAAGATCCGCTCGGAAGCAAAGACCCGCTCACTCCCCGTCGTCGTGCTCACCTCGTCTGACGAAGAGAGAGACATCATCGAGAGCTACAACATCGGCGCGAACTCCTACATCCGCAAGCCCGTCGACTTTGACGAGTTCATCGACGCCGTCCGCCAGCTCGGCGTCTACTGGCTCACGTTGAACAAAACAAAGCGTAGCAGCATCGGCCTCTAGGAACCCGGGACCTTAACGTCTACTGGCTCAAGCACGAACACCTCGACGGGAGTCCCTACAAACGCGCGGATGTTCCGCCCACCCACCATTTTTCCGAGCCGATCCCCGATCTGACCGGCCACACCGGCGAGTTCCACCGCCGCATCGACGAGCGTCGCAGTTCCTCCGGTCGCGAGATTCACCAGACCGCTGCCGCGCCGGATTTGCAGCACCAGATCCGTCACCTTGTTGACTTGATTCTCCTCCATGACCTTTGAGGTGGTGGTGAGTCCCATCTCCTTTACAATCGCGGCAAGCTTTTGCTTTCCTTCGGGCGTGTCCAGGTTGGTGACATCGCCCTTTTCAAAGAGGTCTCGAATCGCTTGCAAAGCGGCGTCATTCGCCTTGTCACCTGCCAGCTTCTCCAATTGGCCGCTCGCAACCACCTTGCCGGTGTTCTCGCGATTGAACTCACACTCTTCGAGCTTCCCTTTCTCGGCCGAAAGCTTTACCGTTACCCCGTCGACCGCCTTTACGCTGTCGATCTTGACTTTTAGCCGAGCGGGTTGATTCAGAAGCGAGCCGAGCGTTCCTTCCGTTCGGGACCAGGTCACTTTGCCCGTGATCGGAGACCCCTTCGGCACGAGTACGCGGCCCTTGGCATCCTTGATGTCCTCGCTCACCATCAATGGAACGTCTTCGCCTTCCTGTGTGCCGCCCGAAGTCAGCTCCTTCATCAGGATTGCTTTCACCGGAGTACCGGCTTCCAGCTTCACCACCTCCGGCGGCTTCGGCGGGGCCGCCTGCTGCGCAGCGCTGCAGCCGGCGAGGATCACGATCGGCAGAAGCATCAAAACGCGTGTCATAGCTTCTTGGACGACGCAGAGCCTTGCAGACTTCCTATTGGGCACTTCCATCAGTTGCATCCTATCCATCATCATAGTGCCGTGTCCCGCTACTGGAAGATCTATAAGACCTTCTTCACGACCTCGCTCAGACGGGAACTCGAGTTTCGGGCCAATTTCTTCGCGAAGATCTTCCAGAACCTCATGTGGATCTTCTTCTTTCTGGCGATCCTGTGGGTCGTCTACAGCCGAACGGACAGCATCGCCGGCTGGACCCGTGAAGAAGCCTACATATTGGCAGCGACTGTGTTCCTAATGAACGCGCTCATGTCCGCATTCTTCTTTTCGCTCATGGAGATCCCTAGCCATGTACGTATGGGGACGCTCGACTTCATCGTCACCAAGCCGATCGACAGCCAGTTTTGGGTGAGTTCTCGCAAGTTCAACTTCGACCAGATTGGAACCTTGATCGCCGGCCTGAGCATGGTCGCTTATGGGATTGTGAATGGCCACCTTGCTCCATCGTTTCTCCAATGGTCCGCCTATGTCGCGCTGGTCGTAGCGGCCCTCGTCATCTTCTATTCGTTCAATCTCGCGCTAATGACAACCGGCGTCTGGCTGGTGCGGGTGGACAACCTCTGGGTTCTCGGCGAGTCGGTCATGCAGATCGCCCGGTTTCCGCTCGATATCTATAGTGCGGGTCTACAGCGCTTCCTGACCTTCATGGTTCCGCTCGGATTTCTAGCGACCATCCCGGCGAAGCAACTTGCCCGCGCTTTCGATCCGGCCATGGCAGCCTATGGCTTAGCATGGGCTCTGCTGGCGTTCTTCCTGTCGCGCAGGTTTTGGCAGTACGCGATGGGACATTACACGAGCGCCAGCTCCTAATGGCCGATGGTCCCGATTATCGCAAAAAACTGCGGAAGCGCCCGCGGCTGTCCTAAGATAGTTTCAGCCCCGACCTTTGAGGCTTGAAAGGAGAACTTATCATGAATCTCACAACAAAGCGCCGTGCCGCCCTAGCCGTGCTCGCCTTGGCCACACTCGTCTCGTCTGGAATCCTTATGGGTGCGCGAAAGGCGTATTACGCCTCCGACTACCTCGGAGTGGCCTTTGGCCCCGCCGTAATCGGCCCCAACGATAACCAGACCACTGGCATCTTGATCGGCTTACTGCTGCCAGCGGTGCAGAACGAGCTGAAGTCCCCGTTTCATCTCCAGGTGCTCAATGCAAAGGGCCTCATCGACATCCCCGTTCCCGTGAAATCGATCCGCAGAAATGCACCCTTCTCCGTGCATGTCAAGTACGACGAAGCCAATCAGTCCTACTTGATCATTGTCAAAAACCAGCTCACCGGCCAGACCTATCTTGCGAAGAGCAACACGGATGACATCACCATTCGAGTGCTTCCGGCCGTGCAACTCGATGGTGTCGTGCTCGCGCCAATCTCAAGCTCCGCCACTGTCCAAGGCGTCAACAAGGTGACGATGGGAGATGGAAGCGTTCTTCCGCTACCCTTCGAGTACACCCTCGGGGCGGTTGGTATCCAAGACGACGGGCTCTAATCGATAACGCCAGCCTGTAGGCGCGAAAGCGTCGCGCCTACAGTAGACTCCGCACAAATGCCCCAGAGCATCGCATTCCATGGCGCGGCCCAAACGGTCACCGGCTCTCGACATCTCCTCAACCTCAACGGCAAGAACGTCCTTGTCGATTGCGGCATGTTCCAGGGCGGCCGTGAGCTGCGACAGCGCAACTGGGAGCTATTTCCGATCCCGCCTCACGAGATCGACGCGATTGTCATCACGCATGCCCACATGGATCACATCGGCTACTTGCCGAAGCTTTCCGCGCTCGGCTATCAAGGCCCGATCTACGCCACCCGGGCCACGATCAAGCTGTCTCGAATTTCCCTTCCGGACAGCGCCAGGATTCAAGAAGAGGATGCCCGAACTGCCAACAAAGTCGGCTCCCGCCACCAGCCCGCTCTGCCTCTTTACACCGAAGACGACGCCTATGCCGTCCTAAAGCTCTTCAAGCCGCTCCACTATCACCAGACCCAAGCATTGCCCGGTGGCGCTCAGTTCCGCTTCCTTCCCGCGGGCCACATCCTCGGCTCCGCGTTCGCTGAGATCTACTTCGACAACGGCGAGCGGATCCTCATGGGAGGCGATCTTGGCCGCTACAACACGCCGATCATTAAAGACCCGGAGCAGGTGGATTTCGCGGAATATCTGGTCGTCGAAAGCACCTACGGCGACAGGCTCCACAAGATCGAGGATCCGAAGGAAAAGCTGGCAAGCATCTTTGCCGATGCTTGGCAAGGCGGCAATCGCATTCTCGTCCCTTCCTTCTCCATCGGCCGCACGCAGGAGCTGCTCTACTACATCAGCCGTTTGCAGGCCGAGAACAAGATGCCCCGTATCCCCGTCTTCATCGACTCTCCGATGGCAACGTCAGCCACCGAGGCCTATCGATCCGAAACGGAAGAGCACGACCGGGACATGAAGCTCTCGCTCGATCAGGGCATCAGCGACCTGGACCCCGAAGGTGTGTTCTACATTCGCGACCGCAAGCAATCCCAGGAGCTCAACTTCCGTCAGGGACCCTTTATGGTCATCGCAGGCAGTGGCATGGCAAATGGCGGCCGCATCGTTCATCACTTGCTCCACCACATCAGCGACGAGTCGACCATCGTGCTCTTCACCGGGTACCAGGCCGAGGGCACCTTGGGCCGCCGAATCCTCGAGGGCCAGGAGGTCGTAAGGATCCTCAAGCGAGAAGTGCCGGTTCGCGCGCGCATCGAAAAGCTGAACGCCTTGTCCGCCCACGCCGACCAGGGCGAGATTCTCACGTGGCTGAAAGGCTTCAAGGCCCCGCCTCGAAAGACCTTCATCGTGCACGGAGAACCGCATGCCCAGGAGGCCCTTCAGACTAAAATTCACGAAGAATTGGGCTGGGATGTCGTAATCCCGCGCTGGCATGAGCAGTTCGACCTATAGTTACATTGCAATGTCCGCACCTGCCGAAAAACGAAAGGTACTCCGAGTGCTCGTCGCCGACGACGAAAAGCACGTCGCGCGGCTGGTGCAGGTCAATCTGGAGCGGCTGGGCCACGAAGTTGAGCTGGCACATGATGGATTGGAGGCCCGCGACATGGCGCTCAGCGGCCAATACGACCTGCTTGTTCTCGACATCATGATGCCGCACATGGATGGCGTGAAGGTCTTGAAAACCCTTCGCCGGGATGCTCGCACGAAGAACCTGAAAGTAGTCATTCTAACGGTAAAGGCGCAGGATCAGGACATCCTGAGGGGCTTCGAGAGTGGTGCGGATTTTTATCTGACCAAACCCTTCAATCCCGACGAGGTGGCGCACCTCATCGAGCAGATCACCCTATAGCGATGGGCGGATTCGGCGACCTGACACCGGGAGAAGTCTCTTCTCTGATGGATGCGAACAAGCTCTGTCAAAAGATCGACGCCGAGCTTCAACCCCTCCTGGACTACGTTTCTCGCCTCATCTACGCCGTTCCCCCCGCTGCTTGGACGCGAACGGATGCCTTCTCGTTTGAACACACGACGCAGCACGGCACCCACATGAGACTCTGGCGTGACAAACCGGTCGGGAAAGCGAAGTCCATCTGCCACGCATCCATGGGAGGCATCGATCGCGACTTGCCGCCGCGCGTGTGCGAGCTGCTCTGGCTTCGGGTCACCTTTTTCCCCGAACGAGTCTTGATGGAAAGGCGAGAAGCCGATCGCGAAAAAGCAGTCGAGCTCGAGGAGTGGCAGCGCTACAAGCAAGAGCTGTGGCAGAACCTGAAGGCTGCTAAAGCGGATTAGGCTGACAATTGCGGGACCCCAAGTCGCCGACATGCGTGCGACAATCCCCCTATGCATCTTGATTGCTTCCACGGAGGCGCATTCTGGGACGCGATTGGTGCCGATTTCACCTCGGTCGAGAAGCGGCACGATGTCGTCGCCGCCGACGTGCTCGATGCCTGGTTCCCACCTGCGCCGGCAGTTCTCGAGGGATTGCGCGACCTGGCCGACTGGACGTCTCGGACCTCTCCGCCGACACATGCAGAGGGGCTTAAGGATGCGATCGCACTTTGGCGGAACCTATTGCAAGATTCAATAATTGTAGGCCCTGGATCTTCGGCAATCCTCTATGCCGCGCTTGGGGAGTGGCTATCTCCAGGATCCCGCGTGTGTTTGACCGAACCCAGCTATGGCGAATACGCCCACTTTTGCGCTCATGTGGTGCCTTGCGACGTTCAACGGGTCACTGCAACTGCGGCTGACGGCTTTAGGCTGGACGTGGATGAATGGATCGAAGCAATCGTGCAGCATCGGGCAGATTTGGCGGTGCTCGTAAGACCAAACAATCCGACCGGTACCACAATGCCGCTTCACGATCTGCGGGCAGCACTTGGCCGCATACCGCCCTTCACGCGTGTGTTAGTGGACGAGGCATACATCGACTACACGCCAGCCACATCGGCTGAAACATTGCTGGCCGACTATCCGAACCTCTTTGTGCTCAAATCGCTGTCGAAGTGCTACGCGTTGAGCGGCTTACGAGTCGGCTACCTAGCAGGTGACCTTGGACGGCTGGCCCGAAAAGTTCCGCCCTGGTGGGTCAGCCTTCCCGCACAATTGGCCGCTGTTAGAGCCCTCATGGCGGACGCATATTACACGGCACGCTACGCTGAAACCGCGTTGCTCCGGAATGAAATGGTGGCGCAAGTGGGAGTCCGTTGCCACGGCGGCGCAAACTGGCTCTTATTGCCACTGCCGACAGGTGCCCGCTCAAGTGAAGTTGTGGAACTCGCAAGACAAAATCGAGTTTTCGTACGGGATGCCGGCCGCTCGGCCCCTTCGCTTGAAGAGAAGTGGATTCGCTGCGCAGTGCGCAGTCGCGCTGAAAACGAGCGCTCGCTAGGAGTTCTGCAGGAAGCGATTGCATCCTGCAGAGCCTCCGTGGCGTGATTAGTTGTTCTTCTGAGGATCGGTCGTCGACGCGGGGCCAACCGTAATCTGGTTGACGACCGTGTACTCTGCGCCAGCCTGATCCTTAGCCACCTGCTCGGCCTTCGTCTTGGCCGCTTCGGTGTCCTGGCTACCCTTGAGAGTTACGGTCTTGCCAACGGTGTCCACGTTGATATGCTCGGAGTCCACACCCTCTGCACCCATGAGCGCGGACTTGATTTTGGCGGTAAGAGCCGCATTCGCAGCTACATCGCCTGCGTTCTCAGCTCCAGCCTTGATGTCTTCGCCAGTCTTGTCAGCTGCTTTGGCCATGTTGTCGCCCGCTGCATCGAGGTCTTCTTTGGCCTCTTGGCTGCAACCGGCGATCAGCCCGATGCTGAATACTGCGGCGCATGCCGCTGCTAGAAATCTATTTTTCATTGTCATGCTCTCCTTCAGAGGCCTCTGCTTTCTAGCAGAGAATTCCTGCAACAGCAGACTTCGCATCCTAGGTGCTTGTTCCTGTTCGGCGGTGAGCCGAACGCCCGGTCTATAGTCAAAACATATGGTCATCGAGCGGCTGAGCCTTTCGGGGGATTTGCTGGACAAGAATCTTCTCTCGAAGGTGCTGGATGTTCTGAATCGCCACGATGTCAAGTTCAAGGTTCGCCGCTTCAAAATCGGTGAAGTCACTGGCGTGGCATCGCTCGTGGAACTGGTCGTGACTGCTAAAGACCTGGCCACCATGCGAGCCGCTCTGCAAGACTGCGTGGAGCACGGCGCGACTTTCAGCATGGCCGAAGTGACGCTAGTGGAGGCAGACATGGATGGAGTGCTGCCGGAAGGCTTCCATTCGACGACCAACTTCACAACCCACATCCTCGTGGAGAACCATTGGGTCGAAGTTGAGAACATTGAAATGGACTGCGGGATACGAGTGTGGCAATCGGATGGCTCGTGGCGGGCCGAAACTTGCCCCATGCACCGGGTCCGTCGTGGCGATCTTCTTGTGGTCGGCTACGATGGCGTCCGAGTAACTCCCCTGGACGAAGAAACCCGTGACGACGACGAGTTCCGCTTTATGAGCAACGAGATCAGCTCGGAACGCCCCAAGGGCCGAATGATCGCTCACGCAGCGGACGCGATCCGTCGCGCAAAGGAGGAAGGGAAGAAGGTGATGCTCGTCGGCGGCCCTGCGATCGTCCACAGCGGCAGCTCGCCCCTCCTCGCAAAACTGATCCAAGACGGCTGGATCGACGTGCTTTTCGCCGGAAACGCTTTGGCCGCCCACGACATCGAGGCCAACATGCTCGGAACCTCCCTCGGAATCGACGTAAAGACCGGCGCAGGTTCGCCGCACGGCCATACGCATCACCTCCGCGCTATCAACCGAGTCCGCCGAGCCGGCTCAATCAAGGCCGCAGTCGACGAAGGCCTGATCACCGGCGGCACGATGTGGACGTGCGTGAAAAAGGACGTCCCCTTCGTGCTTTGCGGCTCGATCCGAGACGATGGCCCCCTGCCGGACGTCATCACCGACGTGGTGACGGCAACCGACACGATGCGGCAATATACGGCGGGCGTCGGCGTTTGCCTGATGGTGGCGACGACCCTGCATAGCGTCGCCGTCGGAAACATCCTGCCCGCATCGGTCAAGACTTATTGCGTCGACAGCGATGCCGATTCCGTGATCAAGCTGACCGACCGGGGAACGCATCAGGCGATCGGGCTTGTTACCGATTGTGAGTATTTCTTGCACCAGCTCGTGAGGGAACTGGAGCCGGCGTAAATGATCCCCATCCTCCGCCTCCTGCGCCCCAAACAATGGACGAAGAACCTGCTAGTCTTCGCGGCACTCCTCTTCACCGGCACGTTCAAAGACCCCTCCTATCTCACCTTGGCGCTCATCGCCTTCGCCTCGATGTGCGCCGCAAGCTCCGCGACCTACATCTTCAACGATCTCCAAGATGCCGAACGTGACCGGGCGCATCCAAAAAAGCAGCATCGCCCGATCGCATCCGGAGCCGTTTCCCCGTCCCTGGCGATTGCGCTGGGCCTAATACTTGCCCTCGTCGGACTCGGACTCGCATTCTGGCTCGGCACCGGCTCGCTCCTAATCGTCGTCACCTACCTAGTCATCCAGGTCCTCTACAACGCCGGCCTGAAGCGCGTGCCGGTGGCCGATGTCTACGCCATCGCCTTCGGATTCGTCCTCCGCGCCGCACTGGGAGCGGCCGCGATCAACGTCAAGCTATCCGGCTGGCTCCTCTTCTGCACCGGCGCATTGGCCCTAATGCTCGGATTCGGAAAGCGCCGCCACGAATTCATCCAACAAGGAGAAGAACGCGCCACGACCCGCCAGAGCCTTGTCCATTACAACCGAGTCGCACTAGACGGCCTCGTCATCATGTTCGCCACCGCCGCCGCCCTCTGCTACGGCCTCTACACCCTCGAAAGCCAGACCGCCCAGCAGTATCCCGGCATCATCCTCACCGCCCCATTCGTCTTCTACGGCATCACCCGTTACGTCTTATTGGTCTTCACCTCCGACGAAGGCGGCGAGCCGGAGGAGGTCCTGTTTCGCGACCCCCACCTGCTCTTCAGCATCGCGTTCTTCGTCCTCGCAGCCGGCCTCGCAATTATGGGATTCCGGTTGCCCCTACTTGAGCGATGAGAGAGTTTAAGCACGCAATCGTGATCGGGGCGTCCTCGGGAATAGGTGCCGAGTTGGTAAAGCTACTCGCCTCTCGTGGAACCAGGGTGGCCGCCGTCGCCCGAAGAGCAGACCGCCTGGCCCAGATGGCAATCTCCCTGGGCTCAAACGTCCTGCCCGTCGAGCACGACGTCACCCACTACGACGAGGTGCCCGCCCTCTTCCAAAAAATCGCCCAAGAGCTCGGCGGCCTCGACCTCGTCATTTACGTGGCCGGCGTCATGCCCCCCGTCGGCCCGCACGAATACGACTTCGCCAAAGACAAACAAATGATCGAAGTCAACGTCCTCGGCGCAATCGCCTGGCTTGATCAAGCGGCCATCCGCTTCGAGAACACCCGCCACGGCAGCATCGTCGCCGTAGGAAGCGTAGCCGGTGACCGGGGTCGCTCAGGCCAACCGGTCTACAACGCCAGCAAGGCCGCCCTCACCACCTACATGGAGGCGCTCCGGAACCGCCTGGCGAAGCTAGGCGTTTCAGTAGTTACCATCAAACCAGGCCCAACCGCAACTGAAATGACCGCCGCCCTGCACATGAAAATGATGCCCCCTGAGAAGGTCGCGGAGTTCATTTTGAAGAAGGCGGACAAAACCGGCGAGCACTACGTAAAAGCCGCCCACCGAGTCGCGTTCGCAGTCATCCGCAACACTCCAAGCGCGATATTCCGGCGGCTAAAGATTTGAGAGCCTGCCAAGAATGTAGTGGCGGGATGGCTTGTGCCCGCGTCCGGATTGCCGAGGAAAATCGATCATGAAACTCTTGGCGCGAACCACCCCTGCCCTCCCCGCCGAGCGCATCACCCGCATCTCGGGCTTCGGAACCCGCTCCTCCGCCGACGGCTACCTCTACCGCCCCACCGAAGTCCACGAAATCCGACACATCTTCGACCTAGCCAAACAAACCGGCAGAGAAGTCGTCCTCCGCGGGGCCGGCCGCAGTTACGGCGACGCCAACATCGCCGACGAAGCCATCATCCTCGACATCACCCGCATGAAGCGCATCCTGAACTGGGACAAGCAAAGCGGCATCATCGAGTGCGAAGCCGGCGCGACCATCGAAGACCTCTGGCGAACTTGCATCGAGGACGGCTATTGGCCCCCCGTCGTAAGCGGCACGATGTACCCGACCCTCGCCGGAGCCCTCGCCATGAACATCCACGGCAAAAACAACTTCTGCCAAGGAACCTTAGGCGAGCACGTCACCGAGCTCGACGTCCTCTTCCCAACCGGCGACCTCAAAACGCTCACCCCCAAGGACGACCTCTTGTACGCAGTCATCGGCAGCGCCGGCCTTCTCGGAGTCATCACGAGAGTCAAGATGCAGATGAAGAAGATCCACAGCGGCGACACGGAAGTCCTCCCCGTCTTCTGCCGCAACTGGGACGACCAATTCGCGACCTTCGAATCGTTCGAGCACGACGCCGATTACCTCGTGAGCTGGATCGACTGCTTCGGACGAGGCGCAAACTCCGGCCGCGGCCAAATCCACGTCGGCTGGTACACCCACGAATCGTCCGACCTCCCCGCAAGCCTGCGCCCCGAGCACCAGGACCTACCCGACACCATCCTCGGCCGCTTTCCCAAAGCCACCGTCTGGCGAATCCTCAGGCGATTCAACAACCGCCTCGGCATGCGCCTGATCAACACCGCCAAAAACACCGCCTCCAAGCTCCTCGGCGACCGAAAGATGCACCCGCAAAGCCTCGTCGGCTTCTCCTTCCTCCTCGACTACGTCCCCAACTGGCGCAATGCTTATCTCCCCGGCGGCTTTATCCAATACCAGTCGTTCGTCCCCAAAGAGCGGGCAAGGGAAGTCTTTGGCAAGCTCATCGAGATGCAGCAAGATGCCGGACTCGAAGCCTTCCTCGGAGTCCTCAAACGCCACCGGCCAGACAAATTCCTCCTGACGCACGCCGTAGACGGATACTCGCTCGCCCTCGACTTCAAAGTTACCGACAAGAACTGGCCCCGCATCGAAAAGCTCTGCCACCAAATGAACGATGTCGTCCTCGCCGCCGGCGGCCGCTTCTATTTCGCAAAAGACAGCACCATGCGCCCAAGCGACGCCCGCGCCTATCTCGGCGACAGCCTCAACCGCTTTCAAGAGCTCAAGAAGCACCTCGACCCTGAAGGATTGCTAACATCTAAGCTAGCAGAGCGCCTACAGCTCTTCGGCTAGTCTTGCATCCGCTAAAATCGTTCTCAATGCTCACCCTTGCCGCCGCTTCGCTATGCCTAGTGCTCCAAGCTCCTCCCACCATGGACGAGCTTCGGAAGAACATGGCGGAGGACATGCGCAAGCTCACGAGCTACTCCGACGAATGGAAAGTGGAGCTGCCGAAAGAAGCTGAAGGCGGCGACCTCGCGTTCAAGCGCTACATCGACGGACCCCGAAGCCAACTCTCCGTGATCTTCGATGGCAAGCCCATGCTCGAAAGCGGCTTCGACGGCAAGAACTCCTGGGTCATCAGCCACGCCGTGAAGGTCTATGCAGACGAAGCGGCACCAAACGCCGTATTCGAGAAGAAGACCGAGTTCGGAGCACCCAAAGATGCGGAAGACGGCTCCTTCCAGTTCACCTTCAGCGGCCCCTACGACTTCAGCATCTGGGCCAAACCCGATCTGCAGACCATCAAAATCGAGAAGGTTAAGCTAGGTGACATCGAAACTCGAAAAGTCACCGCCATCGCCACCAAGCCGACCGGCAAGATGGAAGTCGAAATGTGGTTCGACCTGGATCGCTGGCGAATGGTAAAGGCAAGAGCGCATGGCGGCAAGACCGGCGAACCGGAAACAGAAGTCGCGATGGTCCTCATCAAGAGCTCCTTTACCGAGAAATACGACTCAAGCTCCTTCGCCATCGAGCAAGCGAAGATCGGCGGCTACACCAAGAAAACATTCGAAGACCTGAAGGGCGGCGGCCTCCGGTCGGGTGTGTAAGCCGTGCCGACAATAGCCAGCTACGCAAAGCTCGCCCCTTTCTCCCTTGAGGAGCTAGTCTCCGCCGTCAACAGCGTCTTGCGTGACCGCCCCGCCCTCGCCGTCCAAGCCCGCACGATCCGATATTACGTTTCAAAGGGAGTCATCCCACCCCCTGGTGGCTCCCCCAAATTCGCCCGCTACGACCTCCCGCACCTCATAGGAGTCGTAGCCACCCGAGTCCTGCAGGATCAGGGAGTGAGCCTTGAGGCAGCCCGAGCGCAAGTATCGAACCTCAGCATCGAAGAGGTCCAGGCAATGATCGAGCGCCCTGCAAGAGTAAGGGTTTCCGAGCAGATCGTCGCCGACTACATGCACCGCCCCTCTACAGAGCCAACCACGGTCACCCGCTTGCAACTTGGCCACGACTTGGTCCTCGAAATCCCCGCCAACCTCGACCAAGCCCTCGCACTCGAATTAGCCGCCGCCGCCATCCGAGAAATTCAAACCCAATAGGCACACGACAGTACACGACACTACGTCTCGGCAAAGTGTGTTATACTGTCGAGTAACCCCATAAAGGGTGTTGGAGGTCTCGAATGAACAGTCAGAAAACAGCCTTGCCAGGAGTGGAAGTCACGCTCACGGCCCATAAAGACGAGCGCGCCTGCTTGCTCATGGCAAGTTTCACCGCGTCGGAGGACGCAACCCAGCAGACCTCGCCCGCGACCGTCTGCGTCGTCATCGACCGAAGCGGCTCGATGTCTGGCCGAAAGCTGGAAATCACCAAGCAGGCCGTCGCCAAACTCATCCGCTCCCTCAGCCCTGCAGATCGCCTCGCGCTTGTCACTTATGACGATCAGGTCGACCTCGTCTCCGGCCTCGTAGCCCCTACCGAAGCGCTCGCCCGAAGAGTAGAGGCCATCGACAGCGGCGGCAGCACCGATCTCTACGGCGGCTGGCTCATGGGAGCGAAAGTCGTCGGCCGAGGCGGACGCGTGATCCTGCTCAGTGACGGACAGGCAAACGCCGGCCTGTACACGCAGGCCGAGGAACTGCGCCTGCACGCAAGCCGATCCTATGAGGCGTTCGGTGTCACAACGACCACCATCGGCGTAGGCTCCGACTACGACGAGGCGCTCATGGCAGGCATGGCCCGCGCCGGAGGTGGCAGCCACTACTTCGCCCATACCGCCGAAGCCATCGACGACGCCTTCAGCCGCGAGCGCTTCAACATCGGAGCCGTCGCTCTCGAACGAGTTTCGATCCGCTATCAAGGCCGCACCGTTCAAGTTGGCCACCTCTGGGCCGGCGAGACGAAGCACATCGTGATGGATGCCAACGACCTTCAAGGAGAACCCGCGACGGTTCGCTACGGCCTCCGCTCCACCGGCCAGCGAGCCACCCACGCCCTCCTCATGCCCTCCGAATTTGGCCACTCCGACGATGTCACCCTCGAAGCGCTTATCGAGAAGGCGGCAAGGATAGAAGAGGAAGCAAGCTCGGTCCGCAACCCCGAAACCGCAAAAGAGCTGGGCCTCAAAGTACGTGAGGTAACGCTCCTCCTCCTCGCACATCCCCTGGCCGATTCCGAGCTGGCATCCGCCGTCGTCGCACGGCTGGAGCAGGCCCGGGAGCGTCTCGTGGCACTCGAGCGCCATTACGATGCGCACGAGGCATCCATGCATCGAAAGCGTTCCATGCAGAGCAGCATGAACGTTCGCGATCGTGCCAAATCCTATAGCTCGTTCGACGAGGACCGGGTGTCCGAAAGCGCGTTTCTCAGAAGCGCGATGTCCAGCGACGACGACCTTCTTGAAAGCCCAGCAAGCTCCGTATTCTTGAAGGCGCGCCCTGAGGACTGGAAGCGATGGAAGGCATTCCCAGCGTCGTCCGGACCTAACCGGATTCTCCTGCTGATGGTCGACCCGAAGGACGGATTCACGATCAGCGAAATTCAAAAGGCAGTCAAGCAGCCCGTAAGGCCCGCCATGAGGCCCTACACGGAAGCTGAGGTCTTCGACCGAATCGACCGGGCTTAGCCAAAAAAGAGCGGCCACCCCCGAAAAGGTGGCCGCTTTTGTATGCTTCCGAAAGGTTACTGGTCTTCCGGAGTCTCTTCTTCCACGAACAGCTTTCGCTTGGTCGGGGTCGCAGTCGTCGAATCGCCTTCCGGCAGTTCGTTGACCGCACCCGATTCGACCGGGTGGCTGAAGTGGTTGTCGCCCGCGGCGCCCTGCTTCTTCGCCTCTTCCATAGCGCTCGACATCGAACCCTTCTTGGAGAAGTAGATCGAGATACCGAGCAGGACGAGCGCGATCAGGGTGATCGTGACCAGGGTTCCGGTCTTGTGCGGCATGATGATCGCCGGAGCGAGCAGCAGGGCCACCAAGTTCATAACCTTGATCAGCGGGTTGAGAGCCGGACCGGCGGTGTCCTTGAACGGATCGCCGACGGTGTCGCAGACGACACCGGCCTTGTGAGCCTCCGTACCTTTTCCACCGTGAAGTCCATCCTCGATGAGCTTCTTCGCGTTGTCCCACATTCCGCCAGAGTTGGCGAGAAGAACCGCGAGGAGCTGGCCCGAGAGGATCGCACCGGCGAGGAAGCCGCCGAGTGCCTGAGCACCGACGAGGTTGTATTCCTGTCCGTTGATGATCGTCGGGGCCTTGCCGATCGAGAAGCCGAAGCCAACGGCGACGGGCAGGGTGATCGCGAGGATTCCAGGTCCGAGCAGTTCCTTCTGAGCGGCTGCCGTGACGATGGCTACGCAGCGCGCATAGTCGGGTCGGCTGGTGCCCAGCATGATGCCCGGATCTTCTCGGAACTGTCTTCGCACTTCGTCGATGAGCTGGAACGACGCACGTCCAACCGCATTGATCGCGAAGGCGGAGAACAGGAACGGAGCCGCGCCGCCGATCATCAGACCGAGGAAGATCTCGGGGATGTCGAGCGGTAGGCCGCGACCTTGAAGCATCGAGGCTTCGATGTACGAGTGGAACAGCGCAACCGCTGCGACGACCGCAGTGGTGATCGCAAAACCCTTGGTGAGAGCCTTGGTCGTGTTACCCGCAGCGTCCAGCCTCTGAACAGCCTTGGAGCCATTGATGTTGTCATGTCCCTCACCGCTCATCTCGTAAACGCCTTGAGCGTTGTCGGAGATCGGGCCGAACGTATCCATCGCAAGCACGTAACCCGTGGTAGTCAGAAGACCGAGACCAACAAGCGCGATGCCGTAGAAGCTGAGGATGTACGTGCCGTAAGCGGCGGGATTGAAGAGATACATCGGAACCAGAAGGCCGATGACGATGGCGAAGACCATGAACACGCTGGACTCGGCCGCGTAGGCGAAGCCCTGGATGATCATGGGCGCGGGGCCGGCGGTGGCGACGCCTGCGACTTCCTGCACCGGCTTGCGGTGCGTGGAAACGTAGTAGTCGGTCAATCGCTCGATACCGAATGCCATCACGATGCCAAAGAAGATCGCTGCCCAGAAGGTCCACCAGGGAACTTCCTTCGTATTGGCAACGACCAGCTCTGGACTCTGCGGCGCCGGAGTGGCAGGCGGTGGAGCCATTTGGCCCGCTGGTGCCGCTGTCTTGTTCATCTCATCCGCAGTCACCTTGTAATAAGAGAACTGGCTCCAAGATTGGCTTTGCGGAGTCTTGAGCGAATAAGGCCGCTCGACCGCGGACGGAACCGCAATCGCGAGATCGCCGGCGGAGTTCGCATAGAGCGTAATCGGCTCCTTCTTCAGGAGTTCGATGCTCATCTTCACGCCCGGCTGAGGCGGCTGCTTCTTGAAGTCTGCGATTCGAGATTCGAGATAATCCTCCTGAATCGGTCCAACCCACGAAGTGTTGTCCTGCTTGTCGGCAGGCCGTGCGGGCATTCCGCCCTGAGCCGGCTGAGCCGCAATGTCGACCTGCTGGCGAACCTGAGCGACCACATACCGCTTGTTGCCTGCTCCACCAAAGAATGAACCAACGGACTGATACTGCTGGGGTGGCGGCTTTGTCGGATCGGTCTGAACGCTGCGCATAGCGTAGTTCGCGATCGGGTTCTTAGGATCGGCCAACTCTTCCTTCGTCACGACTCGATAGCCGCTCACGTCCGGAGGAATTGGCAGCTCCTTTTCAGGTGTGTTGAGGACTGCGCCGACGAACATGTCGTCTTCCTTCTTAAGCCCCAGATCCTTTGCACCTTGGGTTTCAAGAAGAGCTTTCCGGTCGATTTTGTAAACAGCGACCTGCTTCGATTTCGCGAACTCTTCCGCAATGCGGTTGATCCTCGAATATTCCTCTCGCTGAACCTTGGCGGCAGGCTCGATGCTCTGGCTGATAACAGCCTTGTTCGAGTTCGGCATTCCGCCCATCATGAAGAACGCTAGAATCAGGGTCCCCACGGCGGCGATGCCGGCGGAGATCTTAAACCCAGACCCGATTCGAACCAGCGGGTCCGCATCGAGATCGTCCGTTCCACGCACGAGTTGGATACCGATGATCGAAGCGACGATACCGACGCCGCGGGCCATCAGAGCGAACAGGATGAGCCTCATCCATGTCGACTGGTCGAAGATGGCCGCCGTTGCCGCGCCAAGAATAATGGCCGCAACCAGCGTGACCTCGTACGACTCGAAAATGTCCGCAGCCATACCGGCGCAGTCGCCGACGTTGTCGCCAACGTTGTCAGCAATGGTTGCCGGGTTTCGAGGATCGTCCTCGGGGATGCCCGCCTCGACCTTACCGACGAGGTCGGCACCGACGTCTGCAGCCTTCGTAAAGATGCCGCCGCCGACACGCATAAAGAGTGCCGCAAGCGAACCACCGAAGCCGAATCCGACCAGGTAGATCATCGATCGCTCGCCACCGAACCAAAGGATCAGGGTTGCGCCGATAAGGCCCATGCCGACCGTGACCATGCCCGCGACGGCACCGCTGCGGAAAGCAACTTCGAGAGCCGCCTTATAGCTGGTGAGTGCGGCATGCGCGGTGCGCATGTTGCCGTTGACCGCCATGATCATGCCAAAGAAGCCCGCGATATACGAGGCGGCAACACCGGCGATGAACGTGAACGAGACAACCGCTGCCGGTCCCGCTCCGATTCTCTGATAGAAAAAGAAGAGGCCGATCGCCAGCAGCACGACGAAGATGAGCATCGTTCGAATCTGCTGGTTCAAGTAGGCCAACGCGCCGTCTTTGATGGCGAGGCCCACCGACTGCATCTTCTCGCTGCCGGGCGATTGCTTCATAACGCCCATGGCCAGATACCAGCCATAAACGAGTGCAATCACGCCCAGCAGCAGCGAGATCATCAGATAAATCTGATCGCCTTTTCCAAAGACGAGCTTTACATTCTCGCCTTCGGCAGCAAAGGCTGCTTGAGGAATAAGTGCTCCCAATGCCACCAGGCAAAGAGCGAGTGTGCGGCGCGACAGGATGCTAATATTGCTCCCTAACGCATCTAAAATAAACTTCATGTTCGAGCTTGGAAACCCCCTACAGGTGTCTTCACGCTTCCGTGCAAAGATGCACTTGGCCGCTGGATAATTCGCGCGTAAGTATATCAGGAGTGGCTGCCTGGCTGCGATGTCTTGAATTCGCGACAGTCTGCTTTTTGTGCACTTAGGAACGCGTAGCCGCGCTGCGCATCCGGGTCACCGCAGCCACGCCGCGCTTTCTAAGCACCCAGCGTTGGCTTTGTCTAGTTAAAGATGCCGCTGCTCATCAGCAAGGGAACACTTAGGTGGCTCGGCCGAAACCCTTCAGCAATCCAGGGCCTGAAAATCAACGCCCTCAAAAAAAGCTCAACAATTTTTTCGTGAGTTGGTTGACAAAATCACCTTTGAAAACCTACAAGGATGTGCTTCAAAAAAACGCGCCACCACATTCAACCCCGTCAGCCCGCCTCCCGTCCTCCCATCCTCCGGCCCTCCAACCCTCCGACCTCCGGCCCTCCGCTACTCCCATCCCGACCCATAGGGGGGCTCGGTAGTAGTAGTGGTCGCAGGTTCAAAACGAATAGCCCGCCCGGCCCGACCCATAGAGGGGCTCGGGATCAGGACATCGGGCCAACCTAGCCAAAAACAGGAAGGCCCACCCGAAACAAGGTTCAAGGCTAGCTAGATGGCTAGGTTGGTGCATTGCATCGGCCTAGTAGCCGTTAAATACGCCGGCCAGCTCTTTGGGATCGATCGGCTTCGTCAGATACCGGCTGGCCCCATGCCAAAGCCCCTCGTTCACTTCGTCTTCGGAAGTCTGTGCCGTCAGCAAGACGATAAAGGTGTCGCGAGTCTCCGGCTCCAACCGCAAATGCTGCAAGACTTCGAGCCCGGTCATGTGCGGCATCATGATGTCCAGAACGATCCCGTCATAGTTGCCGCTCTTCGCAGATTCAAGAGCCTTCTTGCCATCCTCGACGGCGGTCACCTCATGTCCCTGCTGTTCCAGAACAAACTGCACAAACCGCCTCATGCTCGGCTCGTCATCCGCGATCAGCAGCCGCTTTCGCCCGGTCCCTTGCTCATGCACGCTCACGTGCTCATCTTAACAGGTTTGTAGGAGGATGGGAGGAACTCGGAGTCCGGTAAAACTCACCCATGGAAATCGTGCCCTTCGCGGGTTGGCAACGGAGTGCTCGAATCACCTGTGGCGACGCTGAGATGCTCGTAACGCTCGAAGTCGGACCCAGGGTGATCTGGTATGGCAAGACGGGCGGAGAGAACATGATGGCCGTCCATGAGGCGACTGCGGGGAAGAGCGGCGGAGAAGGATTCATATCGTACGGAGGCCATCGGCTCTGGATCGCACCGGAAGAGGATCCGCGGACGTTTCAGCCGGACAACGGCCCCCTGGAATACGCCATCGACGGCGAGTGGCACGTTTTCACAGCCGCCGCCGACCAGTTCCACCTGCAGAAGGAGTTTCGAATCAAATCGGACGAGGCGCGGGGATGCTTTGTGCTGGTGCATCGCATCTACAACCATGGTGCCTATCCCGTCGAGCTCGCTCCTTGGACCCCCACCCAATTCGCCACTGGCGGAGAGTGCATCTTCCCTCAGCCCAAGTTCATTCCTCATTCCGAGAAGGTCCTTCCAGCCCGCCCGCTCGTTCTCTGGCACTACACCAATATGAGCGACCCCCGATGGACATGGGGCGAGCGGGTCGCGCGGCTGAAGTGGATGAACATGCCGCCGACCAAATGCGGCACGCTGATCGAGGAGGGTTACGTGGCATACCACCTGAACGGCAACACCCACCTTCGACGATTCGAATGTGAAGCAGGGAAGCCCTATCCCGACTTCAACTGTAATTTCGAAACCTTCACCCGACACGACATGCTGGAAGTCGAAACCCTCGGACCCATGCAGTCCGTGGAACCGCGCTCCTTCGCCGAGCATCAGGAGACCTGGTACCTCATCCCGGATGCAACGCCACCATCGGGTGATGCACCCTGCGCCGATTGGCTGGAGGCACTCGCTGCTTCCCGACCCTTCTGATTAAGCATTGGCAGGCAGTGCCAGAGCCAAGGTCTGGTCGACAACCGCCACATACCAGGAGCCTGGTTCACTCTCTGGCTTCTCGTGCCAGTCGTAAAGATAGCCCTCGACTAGGTTCGTTTGTGCAAACGAGTCAGAAAGGCAATGCCTAGGAAGCCAGACCTCCTTCAGCACCGGATAAAAATCCGATGGCATGGGTTGCTGCATCAGTCGATAGTCGTCCGTGACATCGATGACGATAATTCGGGCCAGGTTGTACTGCCAAAGATTGCTGCCGATTTCGGCCATTCACACGCTCCTTCGCAGGTGAAGACGGAGCAAGTGAGTGAGAAGCCGCTTAGTTCTTCGCCTCTCTCAGCCCGGAGACAACCCGGTTAACCCGCGCCGCAGCCTCCTCCGCCTCCTCGACCGAGCTTTGGGGCCCAAACGTAAAGCGCACCCCTTCCTTTGCCTCCTCCTGCGAGTAGCCGCAGGCGAGCAGGACTTGGCTTGCCTCCGTGCTCCCAGACGAACAAGCTGCACCGCTGCTTGCCGATATGCCCTCCCGGTCCAGCCGTATCACCACCGTCTCGCCATCGAGCCCCGGAAAGCGAACATGGCAATGCCCGGGAAGCACATCCGTAGCGCTCATCACCGCTCCACCGATCGCCCTCTGAAAGGCATCTCGAGCCAAACGGTTAGGAGGTTCTCGATGAGCAACCGCTGCAGCAAAGCCGGCAATTGCGGAAACATTCTCGGTGCCACCCCGAAGCTCGCGCTCCTGCCCGCCCCCCGCGATAATTGGCTCGATCTTGGTCCCCGCGCGAATGAAGAGCGCGCCAGCTCCCTTTGGACCGCCGATCTTGTGCCCCGTGACCGCCAATAGATTGATGCCATCGAGCGGAAGCGGCTGCGCGCCGAAAGATTGCACCGCATCGACAAACAGCATCGATTCCGTCAATTCGCAAATCCTTGCGACCCACGGAATGTCGCTAAACGTGCCCAGCTCATTGTTGGCATGCATAGCGCAGACAAGCAGCACATCATCCGAAATCTGGTCTTCGAGACAGCCAAGATCGATTCGCGCTTCACGATCCACCGGCACAAGCTCCACCAGGTATCCCAGCCGCTCCAAGATCGGCCGAGTCTGCAACACGCACGGGTGTTCGGCCGCACTCATAAGCACGCGGTTTCGACCCTGCTGCGCGTTTCCAAGGGCCGAGCCGATGATCGCCATCGATGCCGCCTCCGTCGCCCCCGACGTAAAGATCACCTCTGCAAAGAGGCAGCCCAGCGCCAAGGAAAGCACCTCCCGCGCCTCGTCCACCTTCGCTTTCGCCGCCCGCCCCTCGGAATAGAGGCTCGAAGCGTTGCCCGAGCTGAGCCACTCCTCCATCGCCGCCTTGGCTGCAGGCAACAGCAGAGTCGTCGCGGCATGATCCAAATAGATGCGCTTCATCCTTTCACCGGCACGACGATGGTCTCCTCTGCGAATTGTCGATACGGCCTGGCCTCGATCCTTAGCTTCAGCGGAAACCGCCCTTCCTTAAACTCAAATCCGGAAAGAGGCGGGAGTTTGGCGGGATTACGAAATACGGCTCGGTCGGTGTGCAATCCAACCCCACCGGCCAGCGAAACACACAACCCACGCCGCTCCGCCGAAGGCTCCAGAACTTGCGTAGAGATGGTCTGGAATCTCGCGTCCGATTCCACGTTAACGAGCATCGTCCGGTTCGTCTTTCCCTCCTGGGGAGGTGTATACGCGCTTCGCAGCATAACAGAGACATCGGGGACGAGTGGGACACGATTTGGCTTTGCCCGCAGCGTCGGCTGTCCATCGATACGCACAACATAGGAATCTGGCAACTCGACCGTGCGAGTAACCGCATAGCTTCGCACCTTCCGAATCGCGAGTTGCACCTCCTCCACCCCCTCGGGCCCACCGTTTACAGGATTGATGAAGACTGCGCTTCTGCCTCCGACTGAAATCTCCGCTTCATGAGGCTCCTGAACCTGATCAAAGGAGTGGGCCACCAGTTTCATCTGCCACATCTCATCCCCCGCTAATGTCGTATGGATAGACATCCGTAAGTTGTCCCCTTCGCGAGCTACAGTTGCTGCGGGCCGTGGTGTCCAATCCTGCCTGGTCAGCACCCTCCGTTTCTCTGCCAGCCGGGGTGCCATCCACAGCCCTAGCAGCTGCCCACCCGCGCTTGCTTCGATTTGCAGGTTCTTCGGCGTTCTCGCGTAGCCAGAAGGGACCGTGAGGAGAATCCCCTCTCGCACATACCGGCTCTCTGTAGTCCACTCCGTTCCGCGTTCATCGATCGCCTTAAAAGTGACCGCCAGCACACCCCGACTCGGGCGATATCGCCGCTCACCTTCATCGAACACCTCAAATTGCATCCACGCTCCAGCGTTTCCCACAGCAGGCGGATTTCCAGTTCCAGACCCCGCCAGTCGAATCGCCACTTTGGGATATTCGCTCAGGGCCATTCCCTGCCTCCGGTAGCGCCGCCCATAGCTGGGCTGATTCTTCGACCACCAACCGTATACGCCCGTGGCGATGATTGCCAGCACAATTGGCAGCAGCGTCGCGCGCGTTCTCTGGGCTGGAGTCCTCATGCTCCAAGTCTAATCTGCTTGTGCCGTGCCAACAACGCCAATCGGCCCAGCTCGCCGTCTGATCCTTTCCACCACTGTCCCCTTCTGAACCGCCAGCACGTAAGTCTTTGACCAAACGGACTTGTAAGTCCACAGGTCGAGGTCCAGCGTCAAGTTGCCGACCAAGCCTTCTTTGATCTGCAAGGATGTCGCGCCAGGCAGGGGTTTTGCGGAAGTGAATTCCCCACGCTCATTGGCCCTAAAGCTGTTCTGAAGCTGGATACTCAGCCCAAGTTGTTCGGGAGTAGGCGAAACGAGGCTTGCGCTCGCCTTGTGAAGCATCCGTGGCGAGCTGAGTCGGATCGCCACCGTTCTACGGATTAACTTTCCCATCCGCGAGCCTGAATCAGGTTCCAGGCGGATCACAGTGCCATCCGAAAGTCTCGCCTCAGGCTTATCCACCGTCACAATCGGTTGCTCACCCACCAGCTTGATGCGTGTCCCCGGAAACTCCACCCGCTGCTGAACTCGCTTTGGAGCGAAACGCTGAACCAAAACTTCAACTGCGGCGGCGTCCGGCACGAATTCGCGTGGGAGATCCAGGTCGAGCGGGAAGAACCGATTCGAGGAAGCGAATTGCCACGCACCACCCTTCCCGCCGTACGTTGTGCGCACAGCGGAAACCCTCAAAATCTCCGTAGGCGCTGCTTGCAAGGTCCCATCCAGGAACAACTTGCCCTTGGAGGTGATTGCTTTCAGCGAGAATCCGGGTCCTTTAGCTACGTCTAAGGTCGCACTCTTCAGGAATTGCATCGGCTTTGTTAGCTCCGCAAACGGAAACTTGCGCGTGTTGCCGTCAACGGAAAGAGATAGGGTGAGATGAGCTTGCTTGGTATATCCAAGCGGGGCAACTGTCACCAGGCAGCCATCAAGCCCCGGAAAACTCTCGCTTGGCCACTGCCTTCCTTTCTCGTCATGAAGTTTGGCCGTCACCTCCCGAACTCGACCCATCCAGGACTCCCTAGGCTTGCCGTCATCTAAAACCTGAACTCGGCCAAACGCACCGACCGGTCCAAGGTCCAAAGGTTGCTGCAAGAACTCCTCTGGGGGCGATCCCTGCTTGGCACCCTTAAACTTCATCTCGACTCTGGGCAAAGGTCCGGCGCTGGGCTGCACCTCTTCGGGCGAGGAGGCGGTGCGGCCCTTAATCCAGTAGCCTCCCGCCGCCGTTAAGGCGACCGCCAACACCACTGGGATGATCGATCCAGAGGGCAGTTTCCGCGATGCCATTGCCTCACTATGATACGAAGCTCTGTGGAACTATTAGGCAACCTGCTAACAAATGCAGTTGACCCTATGGCAATCTCGGCAAACTTGCGCTATCATAAGCAAGATTCCAGGGGGAGGGGGAAAGTGCCGCTGAGCGCGTGTGCCCCCTTTCATCGACCAAGATGAGGAAAAATCCAGACTCGCCAGCACCCGCAAAGGCAGGGAAAGCACCTGTCACCTATACCGAAGAACAGCTTAAGCCGCTGCTCGACGCCCTCGCCGCAGCGAGGGCCGGAGACTTTTCGGTTCGTTTGCCCGAATACAAAAACGGCGTTCTGAGCCAGATCTACAAGACTTTCAACCAGGTCGTGGCTCTCAACCAGGCGCAGGCGGACGAGATCGTTCGCGTTGGGCGCATCGTCGGCCGTGAAGGCCGGATGAACGAGCGTGCGGAGCTGAAGAAGGCGGAAGGCTCCTGGGCCGTCAGCGTCTCTGGCATCAACACTCTCATCGAAGACCTGGCGCGTCCGACAACTGAGGTTGCTCGTGTTATCACTGCGGTTGCGAACGGCGACCTCTCGCAGAAGATGGCGCTCGAGATCGAGGGCACGCCGGTCAAGGGCGAGTTCCTGCGCATTGGTACGACGGTTAACACGATGGTCGACCAGCTCGGCGGCTTCGCCGATGAAGTCACCCGTGTGGCCCGCGAGGTCGGAACGGAAGGAAAGCTTGGAGGCCAGGCCAAGGTGCCTGGCGTGTCCGGAACCTGGAAAGACCTCACCGACTCGGTAAACGGCCTTGCTTCCAATCTAACCGATCAGGTTCGAAATATCGGTCAGGTCACCACTGCAGTCGCTATGGGCGACCTTTCGCAGAAGATCACTGTCGAAGCCCGTGGCGAGGTCGCCGAGCTGGCCAACACGATCAACAAGATGGTCGACCAGCTCAACAGCTTTGCCGCTGAAGTCACGCGTGTCGCCCGCGAAGTCGGCACGGAAGGAATCCTCGGCGGGCAAGCGAAAGTTCTCGATGTCAGCGGAACGTGGAAGGACTTGACGGACTCTGTAAACCACCTTGCCGGCAACCTGACCGACCAGGTCCGAAACATTGCCTTGGTTACTACCGCGGTCGCTATGGGCGACCTTTCGCAGAAGATCACAGTCGAAGCGCGGGGCGAGGTTCTCGAGCTCAAAAACACGATCAATACCATGGTCGACCAGCTCAACTCGTTTGCCGACGAAGTTACCCGTGTGGCTAAAGAGGTCGGCACGGAAGGCATCCTGGGCGGCCAAGCCGCGGTGCCTGGTGTCTCGGGAACCTGGAAGGCACTTACCGAAAGCGTTAACTTCATGGCTTCGAACCTCACCACCCAGGTGCGAGGCATCGCCAAGGTCGTTACCGCAGTTGCGAACGGCGACCTGGAGCAAAAGCTCGTCCTTGAGGCTAAAGGAGAAGTCGCCGAGCTTGCGGACACCATCAACTCGATGACCGACACCCTCAGCAAATTTGCTGAACAGGTCATTACCGTGGCACGTGAGGTGGGTACGGAAGGAAAGCTTGGAGGCCAAGCGAACGTTCCTAACGTGGCAGGAACCTGGAAGGAGCTGACGGACAACGTAAACCTCCTCGCCGGCAACCTGACCGTTCAGCTTCGAGACGTTTCAAACGTTGCAACCGCCATCGCGAACGGTGACCTTACGCAGAAGATTACGGTAGACGTTAGAGGCGAGATCCTGCAGATCAAGGACGTGATCAACCGGATGGTCGACCAGCTTGGTGCCTTCGCCGACGAAGTCACCCGTGTCGCCCGCGAAGTCGGCACAGAAGGAAAGCTGGGCGGGCAGGCGAAGGTGCCGGGCGTCTCCGGAACCTGGAAGGACCTGACCGACAACGTAAACCTCCTCGCCGGCAACCTTACGGACCAGGTGCGAAACATCGCTCTCGTTACCACTGCAGTCGCTATGGGCGACCTCTCTCAGATGATCACGGTCGAAGCCCGTGGCGAGGTCCTTGAGCTCAAGAACACGATCAACACAATGGTTGATCAGCTCAACTCGTTCGCCGACGAAGTTACCCGTGTCGCTAAAGAGGTCGGCACCGAAGGCATACTGGGCGGCCAGGCCGCGGTGCCCGGAGTCTCTGGAACCTGGAAGGCACTTACCGAAAGCGTTAACTTCATGGCCTCGAACCTCACCACCCAGGTGCGAGGCATTGCGAAGGTTGTTACGGCGGTTGCGAATGGAGACCTGGAACAAAAGCTCGTTCTCGAGGCGAAAGGTGAAGTCGCCGAACTTGCGGACACCATCAACTCGATGACCGACACCCTCAGCAAGTTCGCCGAGCAGGTAACCACCGTGGCCCGCGAAGTGGGCACGGAAGGAAAGCTGGGTGGACAAGCCGAGGTGCCTGGTGTTGCCGGCACCTGGAAGGACCTCACCGACAACGTAAACCTCCTCGCCTCGAACCTTACGAGCCAGGTGCGTAACATCGCGAAG
>JBGGMI010000023.1:0-18312 GCA_041288075.1 Fimbriimonas sp. | reverse complement strand
CCAGAGCGGGTGCGGGCTCGGGCTTTGGCGGCGCTTGCGTTCAGTCCGTGACCCCTAAGCGCAAGTGCCCAAGTGCCCGTGCCCAACGGGGGGAGGGGGTGATGTGTGATGTGTGATGTGTGATGTGTGATTTGTGATTTGTGATTTGTGATTTGTGATTTGTGATTTGTGATTTGTGATTTGTGATAGTGATATTCCTTCGATCCCTATTCTATAAGGGGCTTCGATGCGGTTTTGTCAACCACAAGTTTGAAATATTCTTCAAGATTTATCAGCCGGCTCCTATTTCTTTCAAGCTCTCAGCGCAGGCACAAGCCATCCTGCGATTACAATTCTGAGAGCTTTCAGTAATTAGTGAAAGCTGGGTATTCTGAGGGGGATGCAAACGATCCACTTGGGACACTCGCCTGACTCTGACGACGCTTTTATGTTCTGGGGGCTGGCGAGTGGGACGGTGGAGTCGAAGTATAAATTCGAGCACATTCTGAAAGACATCCAGACGCTCAACGAGTGGGCGATGGAGGGCAGGCTGGAGTCGACGGCGGTTTCAGTGCACGCGTTCTCTTATGTGGCGGACAAGTACGCGCTGCTTCGGCACGGGGGGTCTTTCGGAGACGGTTACGGGCCGATGATCGTGGCGATGCGGGCGATCTCGCCTGAGGAGCTGAAGGAGATGCGCATCGCCATACCGGGGCGAATGACTTCGGCGTTTCTGGCGCTTCAGCTTTATTTCCGTGAGCAGTACGGCAACATCAAGCCCCGCTATGAGGTGGTTCCGTTCGACGAGATCATTCCTCAGGTGCTGGCAGGCAAGTTCGATGCAGGCCTTATCATTCACGAGGGGCAGCTCACGTACGCGCGTGAAGGGCTGACACTCATCGCTGACATGGGCGTGTGGTGGAAGGAGAAGACGGGACTTCCCTTGCCTTTGGGAGTGAACGTCGTTCGCAAGGACCTTGGCGAAGAGGCGGTTCGCGAGGTGAGCCGGTGTATGCGAGAGAGCATCGAAGCCGCTTTGAGCAACCGCCAAAAAGCCCTCGAATACGCGCTCACCTTCGCACGTGGCATGGACACGCCGACGAGCGACGAGTTTGTGGGCATGTATGTGAACGAGCGAACTCGGGACATGGGAGACGAAGGCATCGAGGCGATCAAGCTCTTCCTCAAGATGGGAGCGGACGCGGGGATTGTCCGGCCGGTCGACGTTCACGTTGTGGATTAAGAGCGCTGAACATTCAGCCGTCGGCAACGAGTCCCTAAAGAGAGCCGAACGATGACGACTGATCGTGAATTCGACGTGGCATCTATTATGGGTGCGCTCTATGGCGACGGAATTCTGGGTCACAAGGGAGCGTTTAGCCGCGAGTGGGCGGCCGAGCTGGGCGAAGACATCGAGGCGCTCTTTCACGATGCGCTCCAGCGCCCGGGCGGCGCCGTAGGCAGAGGTCCCAAGCGCTACTACGTCGAGATCCATCCCGAGAAGATTCGGGGCTTCGTCGAGCTGGCGACCCATCCGTGGGTGGTCGCCGTCAGTGAAGCGGTGCTCGGTCCCGAATACAAGATCGTAGAAATCGGATTTGACATACCACTACCCGGCGCGGTCCACCAACCCTGGCACCGCGACTTCCCCGCTCCGCCCGATACCATCGTCGGCCGGCGGCTCAACTCGCTCGCGTTCAATCTTACGACCGTCGACGTCTTCGAAGACATGGGACCGTTCGAGATTGCGCCCGGTACCCAGTGGGACTTGCCCGACGGATTCGAGCACGGCATGTTTCCGCCGAAAAGTCTTTACCCTCGATACGAAGCTCGCGCGCAACAGAAGATGCCAAAGATGGGGGACATCTCGGTCCGCTCAGCCCTGACCATCCACCGAGGAACCGCGAATCAGTCAAACAAATCCCGTCCCGCGCTCGTGCTCGGCGTCGATGCTCCCGGCGCGATCAATGCCGAACGGCACGACCTGCAGTTTTCGAAGGGTTTTTACGACCGTCTGACGGACGATCTCAAGCGACACCTCACGTGCCGAGTCGTGGAGGAGTTGCAGCCAATCCAGCAGGCCCATACGATCGAAGGACTCGTTATGGGCGAAGCCTAGCGGGTGCCGTCGAGAGGACTCGAACCTCCACTTCTTGCGAAACCAGAACCTAAATCTGGCGCGTCTACCAATTTCGCCACGACGGCAAGGCGTGCCGAGTTTACTCAGCCTAGGATTTCGAGGGTGGGGGACGGGTCTACGTTCATGCTCTCATGGCCATCTTCGGTGCAGGCGACGATGTTTTCGATCCGCACCCCCAACTCACCCTCAATGTAAATGCCGGGCTCGATGCTGAAGCAGTTGCCAGGTTCGAGTGGGTCCGTGTTGCCCGCGACGATGTTGGGTGCCTCGTGGATTTGGATTCCGATGCCGTGGCCGAGGCGGTGGAAGAAGTATTGGCCGTAACCCGCATCGTCGATGACTTTTCGAGCGGCCCGGTCGACTTCTTCGGCAGCAATGCCGGGCTTGATCTTTGCGCGGCCGGCCATGTGCGCCTTGTACACGATCTCATAAACTTGGCGGGCTTTGTCGCTGGCTTCTTCGATGGCGGCGGTTCGCGTGATGTCGCTCTTGTAGCCGTCGTAGCTGCAGCCGAAGTCCATGATCACGACGTCTCCTCGCTTGAGGGGAGTGTCGTCGCTGATGTGGTGAGGCTCGGCGGCGCCCTTGCCGGTGGCGACGATGGCGAAGTCGGGTTGGCCGCCTCGTGCCGCCATGGCGTCGGAGAGCAGCTTCGCCAGCGCTCGTTCGGTTATGCCGGCCTTGATTTGAGGAGCGACCTCGGCGTAGGCCTCATCGGCGATGCGGCCGGCGATGCGCATCGATTCGATCTCGTCGGGGGCTTTGCGGCGCATCAGCTCGCTGGTATACGCCTCGCCGTTTCGGAAAAGGGCCGCAGGAAGGATGCCTTGCAATTGCAGGAGGAGGCGGGCGGGCATGGTGGCGTCGACGGCGAGAATGCCGGTTTCGAGATTCCACTCTTTGGCGAGCCTCTCAAACAGTGCGCCGCCGTCTTCACCATCTTTCCAGGAGGTCACGTTCTGGATTCCGGCGCGCTTGGCTTGGGAGGCGGAGAGGGCCGGGCAGATCATCCGCACCTCCCCGCTCTTGTTGATCGCCAGCGTCAAAAAACGCTCGCCCGCACCTTCGTGGAAGCCGTGAAGGTAGCCCATCGTGACCGGGTCGTGGGCCAAGAAGCAATCGATTCCATTGGATTCGAGCGTCTGGGCGAGGGCGGCGATTCTCTGGGCGGACATCGCCATCCAGTATGTCCGAGGTGCGAGGGTCGAGGAGTCTAGGAGCGGTCTATCTTGTTTCGATAGTTGTCGGCTTTCCTTCGGGCGCTTTAACTCCTGCTTGTGGCGAGAGGAGGCCTTGTTGGAGCAGGATCAGGAGGACGGCGGCTAGGGCGAAGCGGTAGCCGACGAAGACGCCGATGCCGTGTTTGGCAAGGAACTTGATTAGAAAGGAGATGGCCCAGAAGCCGACGAGGAAGGATACGATGGTGGCGACGATGGCGGGGACGAAGCTGGGGCCGAAGATTTCGTGGCGTTCTTCGTAGAGCTCGTAGAGGCCGGCGGCGGTGATGCTGGGGACGCTTAGGAGGAACGAGTAGCGGGCGGCCGCCGGGCGGTCGAAGCCGGAGAAGAGAGCTCCGGTGATGGTGCTGCCGCTGCGGCTGGCGCCGGGGATGAGGGCGATGCATTGCCAGAGGCCTATGTTGATGCCGTCCATGAGCTTCGCATCCTCTAGGGGACGATTTTTTAATCCCCTCTTCTCGGCATATAGCATTAGGATGCCCATTCCGACGAGGGCTCCGCTGATCACGTAAAGAGAGCGGAATTCATCCGATTTGATCTGGTTCTTGAAGATCAGGCCTAGAATGATGATCGGCATGGTGCCCCAGAAGACGCCCCAGCCCAGCCGGGCGTCGACGGAGTCCTTCGGCACCTTCCCTACCAGGCTCATCGCCCACGCGGTGATTGCGCGGCAGAGATCTTTGAAGAAGTAGATGAGGACGGCGGCGAGGGTGCCGAGCTGGATGACGGCCGTGAAGCCGGCACCGGGGTCGGGTTGGCCGAGCAGGCTGGGCAAAATGCGCAGGTGCGCGGTGCTGCTGATCGGGAGGAATTCGGTGAGACCCTGCACGATCCCGTAAAGGACCGCCATCAGGACTCCCACATCGGCACCTCCGGGCTGTCGACGCCGAGGTATTTCAGAACCTGATACCGAACTCGCTCGGCCGCCTTGCCGTCGCCGTAGGGGCTGACTGCGTTGGCCATTCGCTTGAACTCGGCCTCATCGCCCAGCAGCTTGTGGCCCTCACGATAGATGGCTTCCTCGTCGGTGCCGACGAGCTTGGCCGTTCCGGCGGAGACCCCCTCGGGGCGCTCGGTGGTGTCTCGGAGCACGAGCACGGGGACCCCGAAGGCGGGGGCTTCCTCCTGCACCCCGCCAGAGTCGCTGAGGATGATGGTCGAGCGCTGCATCAGCTTCACGAACTGGCCGTATTCGGGCGGCTCGATGAGGTCGATCCGCTCGTGGCTGCCGAGCAGGGGAGTGAGGGTTTGGCGGACGGTGGGGTTCGGGTGCATCGCCACGACGAGCTTGGTGTCGGGGAACTCGTTGACCAGGCGAAGGGCGGCGTTTGCGATGTTCACTTGCGGCTGGCCCCAGTTTTCGCGCCGGTGGGTGGTCATCGTGATGACTCGGCCCGGGTAGTCGGCGTACCAGTTCTGGACGGCGGTTTGCGCGGCGACGAGCACGGCATCGATGCCGGTGTTGCCGGTGACAAAGACGGTGGCGGGGTCCTTCCCTTCTCTAAGCAGGTTTTCCTTGGCCCAGGCGGTTGGAGGGAAATGGAGGTTCGCCGTCAGACCCGCGGCCCGGCGGTTGAATTCCTCTGGGAATGGGTTATCGATCGAGTCGGTTCGCAGACCGGCTTCGACGTGGCCGTATGGGATACGCCGGTAGAAGGAGGCGAGGCCGGCGACGAAGGTGGTGGTGGTGTCGCCCTGGCCGAGGATCATGGCGGGCTGGTATTTCTCGATCATGCCGTCGAGCTTTTCGAGCGCGCGGCAGGTGACCTGCGCGAGGGTCGCGCCGTGCCGCATGATGTCGAGGTCTTCGTCGAGGGTGAGGCCGAAGATTTCGAGGGAGCGGTACAGGATTTCCTTGTGTTGCCCGGTCGAGATCAGCAGGGGCTCGCAAACGTCGGAGAATTTCCGAAATTCGAGAGCGACCGATGCCATCTTGATAGCCTCAGGGCGCGTGCCAACGACGATGAAGATGAGGGGCTTTGGCATGAGGCTTACGCATTTTGGCGCAAGTCGGATCGTTGATGCTTCGGCCGCACCGCGCAGCGTAGGTAAGTCCGGGCGGGGACGCCCGGACGGCGGGGAGCGGACGGGAACGTCCGCGCTCCTAGGCTTGGCCGCGCACGACTACTAGAGCGACTGCTCCCAAGAGGGCGGCGGCGAGGTAGAGGACCCAGACGGTTTGCTTTTGTGAGAGACCGCGGCCGAGGAGTTGGTGGTGGAGGTGGCGCTTATCTGCTTGTGTGATGGGATGACCGCTTAGAAGCCTGCGGATGATGACGATGAAGGCATCCATGATCGGGACGCCGAAGACGAGCACGGGCAGGAACAGGGAGACTGCGGCGGCTGTTTTGAGCGCACCGACGATGCTGAGGCAGGCGAGCATGAAGCCGAGGACGTAGGCACCGCCGGTGCCCATGAAAATCTTCGCCGGATTGTAGTTGTGGCGCAAGAATCCTAATGCTGCTCCCCCGATCGCGGCAGCGATGATTGCCACTCTGGGTTGCCCGCCGTAGGCGGCGATCAGGGTCAGGGTGCCGGCAGAGATCGCGGCGATACCGGCGGCGAGGCCGTCGACACCGTCGATGGTGTCCATCGTCTTCGTAACAACGAAAATGTAGAGAGCGGTGAGCGGGATGGAGAGGTAGCTGAGGGCGACGTAGCCAGCGGGAGAGAACGCGCCAATAGTCTGAATCTGCACGCGCGCTTCCTGGGTCGCGGAGGGATCGTAGAAGAATTGCACGGCAACGCCAGCCACCAGCAGCACCAGCGCCTGGAGTTTTGCTTTGTACTGATAAAGGTCGTCGAACGCTCCGACTAGGACCAGGAGCAGCGAGATGAGGATGATGCCGACCAGATAGGGCGGGAAGGCGCGGGTTTCCGGGTAGGCGAATGGAAGGACGACAAGCATCGCGATGACGATGCCCATGAAGATGGCGATTCCACCCCAACGGGGGGTTGGCTCCTTGTGGACGCGGCGGTCGTCGATTTTGGGGTCGTCGACGGCGCCCTTTCTTATCGCCAGATTTCGGACATAGGGCGTGAGAAAGGAGCTGATGGCGAGAGCTATCAGTGCGGTTGCGAGGGGGGCTCGAAAACCATCGAGGAGGCGGGAGGAGGAGGCGGCGAGGAGATCGAGGCTCATGCGCCGAGCTCCACGTGCTCCAGAAAGCCATCGCGATATCTCAGAACTTCCATTTTGGAGTCGCGGAAGAGCTCCTTAGAGAACTCGTCAGGGTAGTCGCCTTCGTAGATGACGCGGACGATGCCGGCGTTGATGAGCATCTTCGCGCAGTTGTTGCAGGGCTGGCAGGTGACGTAGATCGATGCGCCTTCGCAGGCGATGCCGATCTTGGCGGCGTGCAGGAGGGCATTCTGCTCGGCGTGGAGGGCCCGGATGCAGTGGGCGGCTCGTAGGCAGCCGAGGGGCCAGTCGTTGGATTCTCCGCCGGGCGGGCAGTGGGGGATGCCTGCGGGGGCTCCGTTATAGCCGGTGCTGAGGATGCGCTTGTCTTTGACGATGACTGCGCCGACCGATCTCCTGGGGCAGGTCGCGCGGGTTTTCACCAGGTGCGCGATTTGCATGAAGTAGGAGTCCCAACTCGGACGCTCGTGCATATACAACGAGTTTAACCGGGCGCGGGGGTTTTTGGTGCCGGAGGGAGGAGGAGCGGAAGATCGGAGGGCAGGAAGGTATGGGTGTCAGGGACGAGCCAACCGGGGCCTATCGGTGACTTGCCACGTATCTAGCCCTGCTCCGCCACTGGTGCCGCATGTCTCGCATGATCAGCGCGTGATCGAAAACGGCGGAGCCAGTTGGGAAACGGTTCTCGTCGTCGAAGTAGCTGGACTGCACCATCTCCACATCGAACGGGCGAACTTCCCAGCCGTCGATGACCAGCTCGACCTGGTCGTGGCCATCCGATTGCGCGCGATCGGAGAGTCCGCTGGCTCCGCCTTCGAAGAAAGTGGAGGACTCATCGAGGGACTCGAAGATGGAGGAGCTGGGAAGTTTGACGGACTCGGTGCCGACTACGCGAACTCGTGATTCTTCATCGTCGGAGTCCATTGCGAACCCGATCCGGCCGTCATGGTCGTCGACCTGGAAGGTGGCGGCATGATGAGTGCCGGGGACGAGCTTTCCTCCCAGGAGTTGGGTCAGGCGGGAGTTCGTGTCCCTTCGGGGAATGTAGACCCCGTCAGTTTCTCCGTTCTCGCTTCGGTAGGTCACCGCATAGCGATGGGCGGCGTTTTCGCTGGAGAGGCCCACGGATAGCGGGAGAAAGGCGGGGTGCATGCGCTCCAGGCGGATCAGGCAGATGCCGGCAACCCCGTAGCCTTTGTGAAGCTTTAGCCGGACGCCAGAGGGGAGGTGCTGCTGCGCAACCTCAGGATCGACTCGAAAGTTCACGAGCAGCCGGCGAGCGATGATTCCGGCGATCGTTGGCAGCACTCTTTCAGTATAGATTGAAAGTTGCCCCCAAGCCAGCCAAAGGGCATAGAATAGGAGTGAGGCAATTTTGAAACTTCAAACGGTTCTTCAGACTATGTTTGCGAAGCACGAACGGACGGATACGATTGTGTGGACGTGCGATCCGCTTCTCGTTGTAGACGCTGCGGGGAATGTCGTTTACTCGGAGAAGACCGACGTCGAGTTTATGCCAGAGGAAGGGACGGCGGCATGCGGGCTCGCGACGGCAATTAAGCGCAATGCGGCAGGCGAGGAGCCGATGATCAAGGTTCGACAGCGTTTCGACGAGCCGAGCATGATTTATCCGTATCCGTCGCGAGGCGGGTTCATGCTCATGGGAGAGGACATGGCCGGCAATGAGGTGACGTGGTACGTGGACAAGTCTGCCGATAACTTCCTGACCGCGGACTAGGCTATGCCCGAGCTGCCGGACGTGGAGCTTTATGTGACTCGCCTTCGGGAAAGGTTGGTAGGTGCCCGGCTCCTAAAGGCGAGCTTCTACAGCCCGTTCGTTCTGCGGTCCTTTGCGGTGAAGCCTTCGGAAGTTGAAGGGCTTGCGGTGACGGGGGTTAGCCGGCTGGGCAAGCGGATCGTTCTTGAGCTGGAGGACGAGCACTTCATCGTTATTCACCTGATGATCGCGGGGCGTCTGCAGTGGCAATCGCCTCTTCCCGAGCAGAAGAAGGCACTGGGCAAGATGCTGCTCGCTTCCTTTCGATTTGAGGAGGGGCAACTCGGGCTGTTCGAGATTTCGAGTAAGAAGCGCGCCTCAATTCACCTGGTTCGGGGTAGGGAGGGGCTGACGGAGCATCGGCGCGCGGGGATCGATGTTTTCGGTGCCAGTTCCGACCAAATCAAAGAGCGTCTGCTCGCGCAAAACCGGACACTGAAGCGTGCTTTAACTGATCCGAATGCGTTCGACGGCATCGGCAACGCTTACTCCGACGAGATCCTGTTCTGGGCTCGACTCTCGCCCGTACGGCGCACGGGCTCGCTCACGGATGAGGAGATCGAGCGGTTGCACGGGGCGGCGAAGGACACGTTGCGCGACTGGAAGGCGAAGCTCGAGGAGAAGTACCCCGGCTTCCCTAAGCCGACGGAGATCACGGCATTCCGGCCGGAGTTCGCGACGCACGGCAAATACAACCAGCCGTGCCCGGTTTGCGGCCAGCCGATCCAGCGGATCGTGTATGCGGAGAACGAGACGAACTATTGCGCCAAGTGCCAAAACGAAGGCAGGCTGCTTGCGGATCGCAGCCTATCTCGCTTGCTGAAAGATGATTGGCCGAAGACGCTGGAAGAAATGATCGGAGCCTAGTGGCTAATCGTTTCGTTCTTCTCGGTGCGGGCGAGTCTTTCGCGCTGCTCGCGTGCTTCTCGCTCGTTGCGCTCGTATTCGCTCTCTTCATCCTCTTCGAGCGCTCGCTTCGCAGTGACTTTGGCGTCATCGACACCTTTACGAAACTCGCCGAGGCCCTTACCGACTCCTCGCATTAGCTCCGGGATCTTCTTGCCGCCAAACAGCAGCACGACCACCACAAACACGATTAGGAGTTCTTGTCCACCCATTCCAAACATAAATATAGAGACCTCTGCTTCTATTGTACGTTGCCGGGACCGCCAGCAATGTCGGCTCGACTGATATGCGCAAGAAGTCGGAAAGTCAGATCGCCACTTCTTGTTCGGCTTTGGTCTTTCCTTTCGCGAGCACGAGCATGATGACCGCACCGATAATGAGAATTCCGCCGGCGATTTGGAGCGGGTCCAGCACCTGATTCAGCAAGGTGTGGCCGAGCACGGTAGCGGTGATCGGCTCGAGCGCCAGTAGGATCGATGCATTGACGGGGCCAATGGCCTTGAGTCCTTTGAGCAGCGATGCGATGCCAATCAGCGATGCCATTGAGAGGCCAATGGCCCACTCCACCTCTGAGACATCGGTGAGGCTGAATCCTTGGGCCAGACCGAACACTAAAAAGCTAAGCGTCGCGCTTCCGAGCACGACTCCATTGGTGGCGAGTGGCGAAACGTCTTCGGGTGCCTTCGCGCCCATCAAGATGTAGGCTGCTGCTCCGACCGCGGAGAGCAGCGCCAAGAACACGCCCACTCCATTGCCTTGACCAATCGGACCGATTGATAGACCCATTCCAAGCACCGCGACCGCTAGGGCGAATATCCTTTGGCGGCCGAGACGGTCGTCCATGAAGAAGTGCGCGGCGATGCTGACGATGACCGGATAGAGGAACGCAAGGATGGAGGCAAGTCCGGCGGGCAAGAACCTCAGGGCCTCGAAAAGCGTGAATGCTTGGCCGAAGTAAACGACGGATCCCATCAGCACAAGCAGGCCCAGCGGCTTGCCCTTGGGAAGGGGTTCCCGGCGCACGAGAATGGCGATCCAGATGAGGATGCTGGCGATGCCGAACCGTTGGAAAAGGAGCGTGGGAACGTTTACGTTCTCGGCATAAGCTCCATGGGCAAGCACAGGCATTGTGCCGAAACAAAATGCAGCGAGCAGGACGAGCAGAACGCCTTGGGTCTTTCCCACGGCGACCAGCCTACACGGAGTTGAGTGGCAATGCAAGGCACATTGGTGCTAGTGCATCACTTTGTCGCCGAGCATGAGCTGAACCTGATTGATCTGGCCGAGGTGATACACCATGTTCCAATGGTGGAGGCTCAGGATTTCGGCCATCGTCATCGTAATGCCGCCACCGAACGGCATTCGCATCTCGTCCTCAAGCTTCACATCGGGGAACTCTGCGATCGCTTGGCAAATCTCGCTTGTCGAACAACGCGCTGCTTCTATGCACTTCTCCACGGTGTTGTTCTCTCGCATGCGCGCGAAAGCAGGATCGTCATCTTCGGGAATCCGGCCGTCCGTTAGGATGGGCATGAGCCAGCCGGCGGAGATGGCGATCTCCTGCATTTGGCCCAGCACCGATCTTGCTTCCCCGCCGGGTTTCCAGTCGTGCTTTTCTTCCGGAACTGCATTGGCGGCACGGCAGATGTCGTCGAGCGCTTTCTGGGTTTGGCGGACGACTTGATCTTGATACCGCAACTACCGAGCTCCCGCCGTCTCGAATATCTGAAGGCCCGCCTTGTTCCAGTCGCCGAGGAAGCGCTCGAGGCCGCTGTCGGTGAGGGGGTGCTTGAAGAGCATCTGCATGATCTTGAACGGCATCGTGGAGATGTGGGCTCCGGCCTGGATGGCCTGCACGACGTGCAGCGGGTGGCGGATACTGGCTACGAGGACTTCGCTGTCGAAGCCGTAGGTGTCTACCATCTGGACGGTGGCGGCTACTGCGACCATGCCGTCGTCCGAGATGTCATCGACGCGGCCCACGAAGTTGCTGATGAAGGTGGCTCCGGCTTTCGCAGCTAACAGGGCTTGAGAGACCGAGAAGACGAGCGTGACGTTGGTTCGGATGTCTCGGTCAGAGAGGGTTTTGACGAGGCTGATGCCTGGCTCGATGAGAGGGACCTTGACGACGATCTGGGGGTGCCAGGAGGCGATTTCGAGTGCCTCTTTGAGCATAGTGTCGTAGTCGGTAGCGACCACCTCGGCACTGATGGCACCGTCCGGTAGGAGCTCGCACATCTTGACGACGGTTTCCTTAAAGCCCTTGCCGGATTTAGCGATCAGGGTGGGGTTGGTGGTCACTCCGTCCAGAATTCCCCAATCGGCGGCCTGCCTTACTTCTTCAATGTCGCCGGTGTCTACAAAGAGCTTCATGGGCTCAGTTTACTGTAGGGATTGGCGGCATGCGTGCCTCGGGATTGTCCAACTGAGACCTAGGGCTTGGCAGGACGGGGACGTCCGCGCTCCGCATTTATGGATTCTCGAACTGGTCGGGCACTGCTCTAAGCTCAGAGGGGACCAGGCCCAGATATTCCTTGACCGACTCCCGCAAGCCTTGCGTCGTGCCGAATCCGCAGGTGCTGGCGACCAGGTCGACAGCGTGGTCTGTGGTGCAGAGCATTTCTACGGCGCACTCGGTGCGGCAGCGGTCGACGTATTCGTGGAAGCCGTAGCCAACCATTCCTTTGAAAACCCTCGAGAAGTGGAAAGGCGAGTACCCGGCCTGGTCGGCGGCGTCCTTAAGTGGCCAGGGTGCCGCGGGATTGCTACGGACTTTGACGACCAACTCTTTGATCGTCTCCGGCAGCGTGAGGGGGATGGCGGCGAGTTGGACCTGGTCCATGCCGATCATCATCCGCGCCACTACTTCGTACAGCACCGAAATGACAAGCGGCTCGAGGGTGTCTCCTCCGGCGGCGATGGCTTTGTCGAGTCTCTCAACGGCGTCGCGGAAATGCGGGTCGATTGGCTTGCAGGCTACGTTCCTCGTCGGCATTGCGCCGGTTGCCCGGTTCGAGTTCACGCGGCTGGCGATCCAGTGCTCCAGGAGAGGTGCGACCACAGACGGCCACGTGATGAGCATCGAATGGTGCTCGCCTCTTGCCGCCTGCAGGATGAGACGGGTTCCTCTAACGAAGGTGAGGCTCCTAGGTGGTGCCAGGACCAATCGGCCCTGAGAACCCACGCGGCCAATCAAGGTCCCCTTCAGGTTCAAGCACAGGGCGTTTAAACCAGACGGCACGGTTGCATAGCCCGTGGCCACCTTGCCTACGTTGCCGTAGAGGTTCTCGATGCGAAGATGCTGCGTGCCGGCGATTTCGGTGCGCTTGATCGCGCCCGGAGAGGCCCCGCAGTCAAAATATAGTTCGATGTGATCGTTGGCGTCCGGCCGCACTCGTTCCTCTCCCAACCTTCTTAACTGCGTGAGTCTACAACAAACATACCACGTTAGTTGCGCTGAACCGCGCAACAGGGCCTAAGCCAATAGACGTGTCGGGTTCTCCAAATAGGAGCGTACAACATTCATAAATTTTGCACCAACGGCTCCATCGAGCACGCGATGGTCGAAGCTGCCGGTGATATTCATTCTTTGGCCGACCACGATTTCTCCGTTTTCGTTCACCACGGGCTTCTTGCGAACGGAGGCGATGGCGACGATGGCGCTGTTGGGCTGATTGATGATCGCGACGAAGTTATCAACGTCCAGCATGCCCATATTCGAGATCGCGAAGGTCGAGCCGGTCATTTCGTCCAGACTCAGCTTATTCTCTCTGGCTCTTCCGGCCAAGTCGCGCGATTTAGCGGAAATCTGGCGCAGCGGGAGTTGGTCGGCGTTCTTGATGACCGGGACAGTGAGGCCATCGGGGAGGGCAACCGCAATGCCCACGTGGACGCCACCCAGTTGCAGCAAAGTGTTGCCCTGATACACCGAATTCACTTCGGGCATGTCTCGCAAGGCGGCGGCACAGGCTTTAACGACGAAGTCGTTGATCGAAACTTTGCCGCTCTCTTCTTTCTCAAAGATCTCGCGCAGGTTTAGAATCCGCTCGACGTCCACTTCGACCGTTACATAAAAGTGGGGTACCTGTTGCTTGGATTCGAGCGTTCGCTTGGCGGTGATCTGCCTGGTTCGGTTGAGGGTGATCTGCTTGTCTTCAGCGGAGGCAGCTACGGGAGCGGGGGCTGCTGGGGGCGCTGTCTTCTCGGTGCCCTGCACATCTTTCTCTACAATGCGTCCGCCCGGGCCGGAGCCGGTGATGAGGCCGAGGTCGATTCCCTTCTCCGCGGCGATCTTCCGTGCGAGGGGGCTGGCTTTGATTCTCGCCTGGGCGACGCTTGCGTCTCCGTTTTGCTGCGGGACTTCCTCTTGCTTCTGCTCAGGTTCTGCTGGCGGGGCTTCTTCGGTCGCTTTTGCGGCAGTCGCCTCTCCCGATCCCCAGCCCCCGGGAAGTGCCTCACCGGCTTTCAGGATGGCTGCAATGGGTTTGCCCACAGGAACCGTCTCTCCGCCCTTGAGCAGGAAGCCCTGAAGAATGCCGGTACCCGGTGATTCGAGTTCGAGGGTGGCTTTATCGGTTTGGATGGTTCCGATAACTTCGCCTGTCTTGACCTTGTCACCCTCTTTCTTGAGCCACTCGATGAGGGTCCCTTCCTCCATTCCATCGCCCATCTTCGGCATGATCACTTCGGTCATCGCCCGTGAGATTACCGCGCAGAGCGTGCGGAGTAAGCGGGGTCACCAAGTCCAACGGATCGGATAGCGGTGGATATGCGGATCGGGTGTGACCAGAATCATTCCTTCTGCGATGGCTTGCCCGATTAGCATCCGATCAAAGGGATCCTTGTGAATCTTGGGCAGTCTAGCAACTTGGAGAGCTGCCGCCTCTGAAAATGGAAGTGATAGGATCTCCAACTGGGTTCGGATGTCTGGGATAAATGGGTCTGCCAAAGAGGGAAGGACCAGTCGGCCCGCCGCCTGTTTAGAGGCTATTTCGAATACAGAGACGGAGCTTAGATGCACCGCATTTTCTCGATCTGCAATAGCAGCGCGTACACGCTCCGGCAAACCTGGGCTTCTCGTGATGTACCAGAGGAACGTGCACGTGTCGAGGAGCAGATTCACTTCTCAAGGACCGGGAAGATATCCCCTTCATACCATTCTGCAAGCTCTTCTTCGGACATGGGCTCATAGAACGAGTCGAGGATCTGAATCTGACCCTCAGGAAGGTTGGGCTTCGGCCTTGTGCCAGTTGCAGGCGGCTGGTCAACAGCTTTCAACTCGGCGACCGGCGTGTTTCGGCTGCAGATCTGCACCGTTTCCCCCGAAGCCACTAACTTCAAGAGCTTGGAAAGGCTCGTCTTCGCCTCATGCACGTTGACCCTAATCATGGTTCTATTATGGACCAAGTTCCTGGCTAAGTCGATGGTGTCGATTGGCATTCTCAAAGCTTAAACGCATCCGAGTCAGCACACGAGCCGTACACTGCCCTTGATGGTCTTTGCTGCGTTGCTATTGCCTCTCTACCCTGTTTCACAGGAGATCGACTTCAGTTCGAGAGCGTCTGGGCTTGGCGAAGTGGTGGCGCGGTTGGCAGAGCAGACGGGAGCGTCGTTGAAGGCTGCGCCGGCGGTTGCCCAGGAAATTGTATTTGTTCGAGTGAGAGGGGTATCGCTCGCGGAGCTCAAGAGCAAGCTTGCGGAGGCGGCGGACGCGGAGTGGGTGAAGAGCGGCGGCATGGAGTATCTGTCGCGAACGGCCAAGCAGGAGAGAGAGATTTGGAAGCGGCACGTGTCGCTGCGTCGAGGCTATCTCGATGAGGAGCTCAAGCGCATTCGGAAAGAGCTCGAGCAGCCATTCGACGCGAAGGGGCTTGCCACCAAGCTGTCGAAGCTTCCTAGAAGGGAGGAGGCGGTCACGCCGGCTGCGGCTCGTGACCGGTACCTTGCTGAAGCGGCCCTGTTCGCGCAAGCACCTTCCGCGCGTCTGATGAACCGGTTACTGCTGGCATGCAATCCTGACGACCTGGCCGCAGTCGGGCCTTATGAGAGAGCAGTCTTTCGGTTTGCGCCAACTCCCATGCAGCGCGGCTTCGTCGGCACTCGTCTCAAAGAAGCTCTCGATCTATTCGAAAAGGAACAGCAGGATTGGCAGGAAGCGGCGCAAGTTGCGAACTTTCCGGAGGAGGTGAACAGCAGGATGGTCAGCGATCCGCGTGCGCAGGTGGGCATGAGGGCCTCGCGGGACATTGTTAGCGGCTTGGACATCGTTCGCGGAGACGGCGCGAATCTCTTCAGCGTGAACCTGATCGGCCTCCATGAGCTGTTCGGCGGCTATACAGTTCTATGCCATGGCATGCTGGCTGACCCTACCCGCCGATTCCTCAACGAATCGACAGCCTCCAAGACAGGGGATGATCCAATCGTGAAGCTCTCCGCAGACACCGATACCTTCACCAAGACGCTTGTATCGACAATGGGTGGAGCATCGACTTCTGTTAGCCCTCGGATGCGGGAGTTGCTCCTGAATCCAGAACAGTTCGATCCTCTTTCCTTCTTGGTCAGCGATCTATTGGAGGCGTACGCGACCTTCAAGAACGCCAACGTGGTTGCCTCTATCCCGGACTCTGCCTTTGGAGGACTCTACTTCGCGGTTCGCGAGACGCCACTGACGCTGCGTGCCGGCATGAGAGCGCTCCAGGACGGCGGTCTCGTCAGCCTGCGAGAGCGCGGCAATTGGGCAGTGCTGATGCCTGCCGATCGACTGGAGAGCGCAATGCTCTTTACACCTCGGAAGCCAATGGGGAGCTTGATGAGATCGATCCAAGCAAGTGGAAGGCTTGATATGCGCGCGTACACGTCCTATGCGTTTCAAACCGGTCGCATCTCTCGAGTCGGAATGGGCGAGAACTATTTGATGCTGTACGACCGCTCTATCGGAGGAACGCTGGACCAGACGGATTGGGATGGGCTGAGGTTGTATGGCTCATTCAATTCCCAGCAGCAGAGGGCGCTGGATGAGGGCACCCGGTTTGCCATGCAGGGATTGTCGGCGGCACAGAAAGGCATTGTGAAGCGGCTCGCCTACAAGGCCTTGATTCGCAGCGAGGTTCAGCAAGGTGGTGGCGTTTCATCGGCACAAGGTTTGCCGGTTGAGCCGACGGACGTGTTTGCTGACGGTTTGCCGACCGCGGGCACGGTGATCGCCAAGACAAAGGTGCTGCCTGTTCTTGTCGCCTACGGAAAGACGAACGAGGGAAAAACGCGGCCGCTGCGCAACATCGATCCGTTCACGTTGGCGACGGTCGAGACGACGATCGTGGGAGACCCCGAGAAGATGGCCAGCTATGGGGTCACGGGGCTAGTCGGGTATGCGCCTGGCGTAAACAGGCATGTCGCCCTGCGGGTGGAGTTTGCTCCGGGGATATGGCGTGAGATCGTCTTCACGGTGCCCGAGTACGACCCAAACGCCGCCCCCGTGCCCTGGGAGAAGCTTCCGGAGGACTGGGTGAAAAAGGTCTGGGCCGCGCATGAGCAATTGAAGGCTCAGAAGGCCGGCCAAGGCCGACGCGTCATTCCGCCCGAAGTTGGCTGAAGGCCCATCTCCAAACCTGGCGGCCATTTGCGCAGTCATAACCTCGTCTTCGGACGGGTAACAAAAATGAACAACACCGCAGGTAGCTCCGCAAATGTACAGGCCATCGAAAGGAACGGCGTCAATTACGTTCCTCTTGCTTCCATCGTCCAGCAGCTAGGCGGAACGATTTCTTGGGATAACGATGCCAAAAAGGCAAATCTCAGCGTTCGCGGGCGAACTGCGGAAGTGGATTTGATCGATCAGTTCGTAACGGTGGATGGCCAGGAGCGGACGTTGAATTCGACGCCGTTCGTGGAAGAAGGGCGGCTGTATGTGACGCCTGACTTTCTGGACGAGCTCGGGCTGACACACACTTAGGGATGAGTGGGGTGACTAGGGCGAATCTATGATCGCTCCAGTCACCCTATGCATCACCTCTTGCGTCCTTTCTGACCCTCGTCGGGTCTCGCGAATTGGATCCGGACGCTCTTGTTTCTGATCGTGGCGTTCGAGAGAGCTTGGATGACTCGCTCCGCATCGTTCGACGGCACCTCGACGAAGGTTCCTCGATCCAGGATGTCGATGACTCCGATGGACTTCCCGGGGATTCCGGCTTCGCCGGCGATGGCTCCCACCACGTCCGCGGGGCGTAGGTTGTCCTGTCTGCCGATGCTGATGAAGAGGCGGGTCATGCCTTGTTCTGGCTGCTCGAAGTCGGCGTCCATGTGCTGGACAGCGGCTTCGGGAGCGGCGTGCTGGTTTTGCCAGAGCATGTGGAGTGCGGCGGCGGCGATTTGGGCGGCGTCGTAATCCTCTTGCAGGTCCTCGACCGTGGCCAGATGCCCGTCGAAGTTGCCGGACTCTAGTGTTTCGCGCAGGGTCTGCTTGAACTGGTCCCTTCGCTTGGCTGAGATATCCGCAGCAGTTGGGATGTGAGCGGGCTTGATTTTGGAGCCGATGACTCGCTCGATGACTTCGAGTTGGCGTCGCTGCTTGCCTTCCACGAGGGTGATCGCGTCGCCGGTGCGGCCCGCGCGGCCTGTTCGGCCGATGCGATGGATGTACTGCTCGACGTCCCAGGGGATGTCGTAGTTGATGACGTGCGTGACGGTCTCGATGTCCAAGCCCCGGGCGGCGACGTCGGTAGCGATGAGGAGGTCGGCGTGGCCGTCTCGGAACCGGCGCATGACACGATCCCGCTCCTGCTGGCTCATGTCGCCGTGCATGGCCTCGGTGTTGTAGCCGCGGAGGCGGAGGGCGTCGCTGAGGTCGCTCGTTTCCTGGCGTGTGCGGCAGAAGATGATCGTGGGTCCGGGGCTTTCCATGTCCAGGACGCGGCCGAGCGCTTCGAGCTTCTTGCCCTTCGGGACCTCGTAATAGGTCTGGTTGGTGGTAGCGAGGGTTCGCTGCTTGGTCTCGATCGAGACGCGGGTTGGGTTATTCAGGAACCGCTTGGTGAGGTCGACGATGCGGGGTGGCATAGTGGCAGAGAAGCAGGCGACCTGCCTCTGCTCCGGCAGCTCGCCGAGGATCGATTCCATGTCCTCTGCAAATCCC
>JBGGMI010000022.1:0-7474 GCA_041288075.1 Fimbriimonas sp. | reverse complement strand
AACCTGCAGCTGAGTCTCTCGCATCAGGAAGTGCATCACTTCAGCACACTGAGCCAGACGATTCTGAGCGGATCGTATGAGCTGAACGCCTTCGACTCGGTGGTCGGCCGCATGATCCAAAACGGCGGAGATACGAATGCTTATGTGGCTTACCGGCGGACGGGCAACCGCGGCAACGAATACTTCCTCATCGTCGGCGATCCGAACGCGCCGACCTTCCGGCCAAGCATCATTCTGAAGGCCGTGTTCCCAATGAGTTGGAAGCTGTAGAAGGGCAGCCAGGGTGTATAATCCTGGCTCCTCGGGCGGTTAGCTCAGTGGTAGAGCACTTCGTTCACACCGAAGGGGTCACAGGTTCAAATCCTGTACCGCCCACTCCCTTCATGTCATGAACCGCAAAGTTAGAATCGGGTTTGTGGGGGTGGGGAATATGGGCCAGGCGGCTCATCTGAGGCACTACGTCCAATTGCCCGATTGCGAGGTCGTGGCTATTGCCGAGCCGCGCGTTTCCTTGGCACGAGAGGTAGCCAATCGTTACGGAGTCAATGGCATCTACCACGATGCTGACGAGATGCTGCGGAGGGAGCGGCTCGATGGCCTTGTGGCAATCCAACCATTTGAGCGGCACGGTTCGATCGTGCAGCCACTCTACAAGCACGGCTTGCCCTTGCTGACAGAGAAGCCTTTGGCGTCCTCAGTCGAGACAGGGGAGGCAATGATCAGCGCATTGCGCGCAGGCGGTTCGTGGCACATGGTGGGCTACCACAAGCGCAACGACCCGGCCGTGGTGTGGGCGCGGCAGCAAATTGGCGCCTTGGGGTCGATGCGTTACATCCGAATCACAATGCCTCCGGGCGACTGGATCGCCGGCGGATTCGACGACCTCGTTCGATCAGACGAGCAACCTCCCCACATCCCTGCCGACGAGATGCCGAGCGGCCTCAACAAAGCGGAATACCTGGCGTTCGTGAACTACTACATTCACCAGGTGAACCTGTTGCGCTATCTCTTGGGGGAGCCTTACCAGGTGACATTTGCAGACAAGTCGAGTCGTCTGCTGGTTGCGGAGACGCCTTCAGGCGTCACCGGCACGATCGAGATGGCACCGTTCGAGACAGCCATCGGGTGGCACGAGTCCGTGCTCATCGGATTTGACAAGGCGGCGATTGGCATCAATCTGCTGGCGCCTCTCGCAGACCATTCCGGTAGCGCGGAGATCCTTCGGAGTGACGGGTCGGTCGAGAGGGCGGACATCATTCGGGATCCGGCGATGAAGATGCAGGCGGCGAACTTTATTGCGGCTATCAGAGGCGAAGCCAAGCCCGCATGTGAGGCTGCGGAGGCCCTGCAAGACCTCCGGATTGCGCGAGACTGGCTGCAATTGAAGACTTCTAGGGATCGCGCTTCTTGACCACGCCTGTCTTCCTAAACTGCCAGCGACGGTAAACAGGCGTGAGGAAGAGGGTGATTCCAGTGATCGCTAGGGTCGCCAGGCCAATTGCCACGGCAGGAAGTAGCCACGCGTGAGCAAGGTCGGCAAAGAAGCTCATGTCGTGGATGTCCTCCATGAGCTGGTCGTTGCGAAAGGAGCTGCTCAGGACTTTGCCGGTCTTACCGTCGACCTGCACTTCGATGTACCCCTCGTTGCTGATAACTTTAAAGATGTTGTCCTTGGGCCGGTAGTCCACTCGGTCGACGTGCTCGAGCTTCTGAAGGTTGTCGTGTCCGAGGGCGTACGCGGCTTCTAATGCACGCTCGACGGAGACGATCTCGCCGGCGGAAAGGATCGCGACGGCTTCCGCTACAGGCGGTTGCATCCACGCGAACCGCTTTTTGGTGGCGAGGAAGAACCCGGTAACGGCCAGGACGGCTAGAAAAAGGGCGAGGGTGATGCCGATCCACTTGTGAGTCTGCCTGGCTCCTCTGTACATAGAGAGGAGAATACGCCATCACTTGTCAAAGAAAGAGGCCCGGTTCTTTTCAGAACCGGGCCTCTTCAGCTTTCGCGTTAAGTTGGTTTAGAACTTGACGCTGAGCTGAGTGGAGAGCAGGCCGCCGTTGTAGCGCTGCACGCCGTTTCGGAGAACGAACTCGTTTCGGACGTCGCTGATCTGGTACTGAACCGATAGCTTCGCCTGATCCGAGAGACCGTAGTTGATTCCGAACGTCGTCCACTTGTAGCGGGGAGTTCCGCCGAGGACTACAGGAGCGACTGCAGTCACGTTCTTGAACTGAGTGTCTTCGTAGCCGAACATCAGACCGGTGTTTGAGTTGAGCTTGTAGCCCAGGTTGATCGCAAACTTCTCGATCTTGGTGTTGCTGTTGAAGCCAGTCGTTCCGGCGAACGTGTTGCTCTTGCCCTTGTCGAACTCGCCCATTGCGCTGATGGTCAGTGCGTTGGTGAGGTCGAGGTGGCCGCCGACTTGGAAGCCCTTGATGTTGGTTGGGTTTCGGATAATTCCGAGCCGTCCCCAATCGCCAGGAGCGAGGAAGTTGGCATCGACTTCACGATAGAGACCCCAGAGGCCCCACTTGTCTCCGTTCCAGCCAGCCTTCAACTGAACAGCCTTGTTGTTCTTGTTGTTGACCTGTCGGCTGTTTCTCTGCAGATCGCTCTGCGAGTAGGAGCCTTCGAGCTTGATTGCGCCGAGGGCGAAATCGAGGGTGCCACCGAACACGGCGAGCCGGTTCGCAGCAGCCGCGGTGATCGCACCGTTGCTGTCAAGCCAGAGGTAGGCAAGGTTGAGGTTGCCTGCAGTGGTGAGCGGAACGTTGAAGTTCACACCCAGGGTTCGATCGATGTTGAGCGCAGGTCCCATGGAGCCGCCTGGGCCAGCGAACATTCCGTTCAGAGGTCCGGTTGCCGGAGGGTTCATGTCAACGTTGTTGACTGAGTTGCGGTTCGAGTTTCGACCACCGAAGACGTCGAGCTTGGCTGCACCGAAGTTGAAGCCGAGGACGCCGCCGTCGAAGTAGTACTGACCGTTATCCCATCGCTCGTTGTCGAAGTAGGAGGTCTTGTCCATGCGCTGATAGACATAAGGGGAAACCTTATATCCAACTCGGCCGAGCTCAGCATTGAATCCGAGGCCAGCAATGCTGGTGTCGAACTTGATGCCGAGGTCCTGAAGATAGACATCCTCAGATCCTTCGGTGTATCCGAAGCCGTACATGGGCTGGGACTGGTTACCGAAACCAGCTCCGCCGCCGCCGCTGAGCATGTTGCCCACGACGACAGTGCCGCGCCACTTCGGACCGGTCTCGTTGGTACCGGCGAGAACGAGAGCAACCTCGTGGAGCAGGGTGAGGTCGCGGGTAAGTCCCACGGCGCCGCCGAGTCCGCCAGGATTGTTCGTGCCGTTGATTCGGCCGTCCATATCCAGGCCAAGGTTGCCATTGTTGCTGGCACCGGCTCCGAGCCAGAAGTTCGCATCGCCGCTGATGTCAACGGCTGGCTTGCGAGCCTCGAGCTTGGCAACGCGATCGGCGAGGTCGCCGAGGTCGCGCTTCATCGCTTCGACGTCGACGCCGAGCGACTGCAGTTCGCGCTGGAACGTATCAGCCATGCGCTTCATGTTCGCCATGTCGTCGCCGAGCGACTTCAGAGCGTTGACCTGGTTCTCCAGTGCCGTGATGCGGCTGATGAGAGAAGAAGGATCGAAGGGGCTGCCGCCACCCATGCTGTCGACCTTCTTGCGAAGATCTTCGAGCTGGCCTGCGAGGCCGTTGTGGGCGTTCTGCAGATTCTGGAACGCTGCGTGGAGCGCAACGGCGAGCTCATAACGAGATGCCGGGCGACCGCCGCGATAGAGTCCGTCCGGATAGCCAACGAGGATGCCGGCAGCCTTCAGCCGCGCGAGAGCCTCAAAAGCCCAATGATTTTCCGGGACGTCCGGGAAGTTGTCTTGCGCCATGGCTGGGGTTACCATGCCTGCCGCGAGAACAGCTGCGAGAGCGTACGTGAATGTTCGCTTCATGCTTATAGTCAGTTTTCTCCTAATAGTTCTCGACTACAGGGTCGCTCGCTGACCTAGCTTCTCCCCCTCCTAGGGTGGAACCCACAACTTTCCTTGAGTTCCCTATGAGATCCATTCCTTCTTGGTGGATTCGCTCTGTCCGTTAGCTTCCTGCGTCGGATAGGTTGAGTTTCTTACACTCAGCCCAGTCCATTATGCACCTGCGCAGTAGCAATTGCAAGGCAGAAAGACAAAAATTCCACTTATTTGTCGAGTTGGGGCTTAAGACCTAGTGGAAATGCGTGGGGCGGGGGGATGATCGGTGATGGAATGATGGGTGATTTGTGATGGGGTGGCCAGGAGCGTTTTGCCGTCCCTCCGCATCACAAATCACGCATCACAAATCACCCATCAAAACCGCCGGTAAACTCCCCACCTCATGCCCGTGCCATGGCTACCCATTCCCTGCACGGATTTGCAGGTGCCGACACCGCCTGCGGTAACGCAGCAGCAAGCATGGGGCACGATGCGGATCGACCAGGATTTGGTCGTCTCCTTCCGCTCACAAAGCTACGACCCCAAGACCAAGGCTCTCATCTTCTCCGGCGGAGCCATCGCGACCTACGGGCTCACCACCGTTAAAGCGGACCGCCTCGAGCTTTACATGGATGAGGCCGAGCAACGGGCGAAGGCGACGGGCAATGTAACCCTCGACGACCCCGAGGCGAACCTGAGCGCGGAAGACCTGGAATTCACCTGGAAGACCGGCGCGCGCAAGGGCCACGCGAAAAATATCCAGATCCGCGTCGGCCATGTCCATATCCGTGCCAAGGAAGCGAATCTCACCCCCGAGCTCTGGACCTTTCTTGAGGTCGAAGGCACGAACTGTCCCAGCGTTTACTGGGTCAGGAGCCCACGGCTGACACTGGAACCCGGCAAAAAGGGGAAGATCGAGAACCCCGCCCTGCACTTCTTCGGCCGAAAGCTTCTCACGCTGCCGGACCGCAACTTCAACCTGGACCCCCGCACGCAGGGCGTCAGCATCCCCTCGATCAACTTCAGGCGCGGGCAAGGGCTCGGCGTGAGCTGGGACGCCGGCTTCCTCCTCAACGAATACACGAATCTCTATATGAGTGCCGGAGCGTTCAAAGGTGCCTACCCAGGCTTCGGCGTAACTGCTACGCGAACCAACGTTTCCGCATCGAAAGCCAGTTCGATCATTACGCCCGGCTCTGAGATTGGAGAGCGGTTCCGATTCGGCTATCTGGAAAGCATAGAGATCGACAACCCTTCCCAAGAGCTGCGGTTTCTGAGAACCCCTCGCCAGTCGGTCAGCGTCGCTTCGCTGTGGAACGCAGGTGTCGGCGGACGCACCTTTGAGACGAGCGTCTCGAAAGCGATCGAGGGAGTCTACGAAGTGGGTGGCGTGCTCGGTGGCAAGAACGTGACTCGCACCAACGCCGAGGGCGAACAGACCACGACTCTCGAAGGCGGCCTATCCTATATCAGCCAGGTTCGGCTCCAACACATCCGCGAACGCGGCGGCCCATTTGTCTCGCGCGGAATCGCGCTGGGCTCCGTGGAGTTGCCAAGCATCCAGCTCGGCCCCAAACTCAGCACGCTCACACGAATCGATGCCAGTCAGTTTCTGGGCAAGAAAGGGTTCGGCTGGGTACGCGGTTCCGCCGGCCTCGTCTACGAACCCACGCCCCAGGTAACCCTTGCCGGTGGCTTCGTGATGTCCAAAGAAGCCGGAACCCCCGATTTCCAGTTCGACCGATTGGTTGCGGAACAAGGGTTCCATCTCCGAGCCGACCTCAACCTCGGCGCGACGAAGATCAGCTATCTCACCAAATACGACAAAGCTCTGAAGTGGTACGACCGCGAATACATGATCTCCCAAGTCGCAGGCTGCTTCGAGCCCTTCATCCTCTACCGCCAATTCCCCAGCGACTATCGCTTTGGGCTAAGGCTGCGACTGGACAACTTCTACGACATCCTCCAGCGCCGAAATTTCAAGCGCACAAAACCGGCCGCTCCAGCGCCGGAGCATAAGATGGTCATCAGCCGCTAGCGTCAATGCTTCTAAACCTTAGGGCCGACTCTCCTCCCGGTCGAAGATGGTTTGACGATGTCCCGTGTGTCGCATTGCTCGGAATCTCACAAACTCCAAGCGAGACAAGCGTCCCACCCTGATGTCCCTGACGTCCCTGAAGTCCCTGAACCCTAGACTCCTCGACTCCTAGACTCCCCGACCCCTAACAGTTGAAGGTTCAGCGCGCCCGATAACCCCTCCACACAAACTCGAGTGCCTGCGGGAGAGTCTGCCGAACCGCCTTCCAATCCACGTGCCCCGCACCGCGAGCGAACACGAACTGATAGGGATAACGCTTCGCCTTGAGCTGCGCCGCCATACGCTGATTGGCCATGACCCAGTTGTGGTAAGTCGCCTCTTCGTCGTGAGATCGAAAGTCGTTTTCTCCCACTTCCATCCAAATCCTGAGCGGTTTTCGCCGTGTCTTCGGAATCAGGTTCTCGTGATATTCCCAGGCGCCGTGAGGTGTTTCCGAGTTGAAAGGCGACTGCTGGTTCACATATGTGCCCGAGTAAGTCAGCACCCGGTGGTACAAATCGGGCCGATACCAACCCATCGAGAGCGCCGCCGCCCCACCCGAGCTGCCGCCCATCGTCATCCGAGCATTCGGATCTTTCGAGAATGTGACGCCCGTCTCTTTCGACACTCTGGGCAGCACCTCAGACTCGATAAATTCCGCATACAGCCCGGACATCGTGTCGTACTCCAGCCCACGCTGACTCCCCTGAGCGTCGCCCCCGCCCGAGTCGATCATGATCGCGACCATCGCCGGTAGCCGCCGATCAGCGATCATGTTGTCGAGAATCGTAGGCAACTCGCCCCGGCCCATGCTGTCCTGTGACACCAAAAATGGAGCCAGTTTGCCGGCCACATATTGGCTCGGCACATAAACGGTCACCCTCCGCTTATAGGGAACAACGCCCGTTTGGTTCTTCGCGATGCCTGGATAAATCTTGCTTTCCGTCGAGTCCATCGTGAACTCAAACACACGCCCATGTGGCACATCCTCCCGCTTCGCCAACTCGGGAGCGTCGGCGTAGGTCGGGCCCACGAAATAGTCTCCGTCGCCGACCCCCTTTACATAAGGCGGGAGTTTGGTTAAATCTGCGACGGGAATTTGTGCGATGGCGGCAGCGAGCAGGGACGAGGCGGCGAGGGCACCGAGCAGGTGGGCCGGATTGTTTAAGATCACGATAAGACCATACACCGTTTCGAAGAAGGAGTGAGAGCCTCGGAGATGCGAAAGATTCTCAAGTATTTTCAAGATTCTTTTTCAAAACTGGTTGACAAAATCCGATTTCAATCCCTACTAAGGTGTGCTGCGGAAAACCGAAGCAAAAAGACGCCCCCACCCCCGACCCTCGGAACTCACCGATACTCCCATCCCAACCCATAGAGGGGCTCGGTAGTAGTAGCGCTCGCA
>JBGGMI010000021.1:0-39748 GCA_041288075.1 Fimbriimonas sp. | reverse complement strand
GCTTGAGCACAGGGATCAGCTCGCTGGCCGCGAACCTGCCGGGGCCTGCGATGAGAATCGGGAGCAACATGCCGAGGAGGGCCAGGCAGTACTCAAACCCACTCGTCTGCATGAAGAATCCGTTCTTCCCATGCACCATCGCAATCGCTCCGATCATGACAACGATGAGTGAAAGAGCGGAGAAGCGTGTGAGGAAGCCTACCAGCAACCCAAGCCCGCCCAGCAGCTCGCCAAACGAAACGAGGTACCCGATCGGACCCATCTGCTGAACGACCGCTGCCAAGCCCGGTCCGTCAAACGAACCGAACACCTTCTGCATTCCGTGTGCGATAAAGATGATTCCAACAATGACCCGGATCGAGAGCAATGCCCAATCGACGGCTGAATTCTTCTGCAAATCTTTCATAGTCTTCTCCAACGTGTTTGCTGAATAGATAGTTCCATATACAACTATCTCTTTGTCAACACTTGACGCGATGATTTTTAGAAATGAGCATTAAAGCTAGCTATAGAGGATTTGACGACGTTCCGAGGGCCAGAGCGTAAACTCAACGTATGAGCTTCGCCACCATTGAAGACGCGCTGGAAGACTTGCGCCGCGGAAAGATGATCATCGTCGTCGACGATCCAGATCGGGAGAACGAAGGCGACCTCGTCATGGCTGGCGAAACCTGCACCCCCGAGGCGATGAACTTCATGATCCGCTACGGCCGGGGCGTCCCCTTCATCCCCACCACCGCCGAGCGCCTGCAAGAGCTGCAGATACCGATGATGACGAAGAGCACCACCGCCCGACACGGCACCGCCATGGCCGAAATGGTCGACGCCCTCCACGGCGCCACCACGGGTGTTTCGGCATTCGACCGAGCCCGGACCGTACAAGTCTTCGTCGACGACAATGCCAAGCCAACAGACCTCGGCCGGCCCGGGCACATCATCCCCCTAAGGGCAGAAAAGGGCGGAGTCCTCAAGCGAGCCGGCCATACGGAAGCCATCGTCGACCTCTGCGTCCTCGCCGGCTTCAAACCCGTCGGCCTCGGCTGCGAAATCCTGAACGAGGACGGGAGCATGATGCGCATGGAGGGCCTACAGAAGTTCGCCGAAGAGCACAACCTGAAGCTCATCACCATCGCCGACCTCATCGCCTACCGCCGCAAGAACGAAAAGCTTGTCAAGCGAGTCGCCGGTCCAATCGACTTCCCCACCAAGCACGGCCACTTCACGATGTACGCCTACGAGCCAACCGTCGAGCCCAACCCGTACGTGGCGATCGTCAAAGGCGACGTGTGCACCGAAGAACCCGTCCTCGTAAGAGTCCACTCATCTTGCCTAACCGGCGACCTCCTCGGCAGCCTCAGGTGCGATTGCGGCGATCAACTCGAAATGGCCCTGCAGATGATCGAAGCAGAGGGCCGGGGCGTGGTCTTGTACATTGCGCAAGAAGGAAGGGGCATCGGCCTCATCAACAAGCTCAAAGCCTACGAGTTGCAGGATCAAGGCATGGACACGGTCGAAGCCAACCAGGCGCTTGGGTTCAAGCCTGATTTACGGGACTACGGCCTCGGAGCCCAAGTCCTCGCCGATCTTGGCCTCCGCAAGCTCCGCCTCATGACGAACAATCCTAAGAAAGTCAGTGGTCTACTTGGCTACGGCCTGGAGGTAGTCGAGCACGTCCCCATCATCGCCGCCGAGTGCGAAGCACGTGGAAAGTACCTCGGCACGAAACGCGACAAGATGGGGCATAAGCTCCCATAGCGAGCTTTCTCGGAGGACAGAGTACTTGCCGCATGATGCTGTGTCCTCCTGGAGGTCAACGTGACAGCCAACGATCCTTTGCCTAAACGTCCACCGAATGCCAAGCGTTCGCTCCTCGCACTCTTGGCGGCCGGGAGCACAATCGGCTGGCCCGATCTTGCCAAGACGCTGGCTCGCCAGGTCACCCATCACGTGACTATCGACAATGAGCCACTGCCGACAATGCTCTCCGACTGTCTTGGCGAACTCAGCGAGGAAGCTCTTCTAGAGTGCCGAGAACTTCTTAGAGCGCATATTCGAATTAGGAATTTCTACGCCGAAGAACTTGGTCGTTTAGTTCGACTCGCGTTCGATCCGATGTCGTCTTCGCGGCCCGTTGCAGTATCCGTAGTTGGAGATGCACCGCTAACTCTCAGGTTGGAGGAGTACCCCGATGAGCCAGCTTTTGGAATCGAAAAGCTCCGAATACCGCTCGACTGGGGTTGGTATCCATCGGCTTCCAACTCATCGCTACAATCGCGACTTGATCACGAATGTGCGCGTGCCTGTGACACAAGGCTGTACTCGTGGCTTTGCGCTACCCGGAGAATGCTCAAACTGGAAGATAGCCCCCTGCTTGACCAAGAGTTGTCAATTACCGATCCGTTGGGGAGCGGAGGAGAATCCCTCGAGCTGTTTGTTAGAGACTGCCTGAACGAGGTCGGTCTTCGTTGCCACCGAGCAGCGCTTGACGAGGACTTGCTTGAGGCTACCGACCTTCGCGTCCATGTGGATGGCGTAGACCGAAGTAAAGGAATCCGAATGCAAGTCTCTTGGATCGCTGACTACCATAGTTTTAAGAGAAAGCGCTTCCTTATCCCTTTTGCGTCAACAGTGGTATTCGTTGCGCCGTTTACACTCGCGCAGTTCGCGGCCGGCCGAACCAGCTTCGGTTCGGATTACGACAATGCGCAAATTGCGATGGATGAAAGGAGCGCCATGCAACTCAGGGAATCGATCTCCGACGTGATCAATGGGGACCGCCATCCCTTTGGCCCAAGCAGAACGGCAACTCAAAAGCTAAAGGATCAAATTGTCGACTACGTACGTCTAGACGCGCCGAGATGCCACGCGCTATTACGAAAGAGGCAAGCGATTCGGCCCGCGTATGGAAGCTTTGGCGCGGACATTCGAACCCGAGTCATTCAGGAGATGGAGGAACGACGACTTGCGCGGATAGCCCGTAACAATGAAGGCAACCGCGATTCGTAAACACCTGCCCGTGCCTTAGGGAAACCCCGGCTCATTCGGCCGCGGCAGGCGATCCGCCACAGGCAGCAATGCCGGAAACGGCTTGTGGGGCTCATGCTGATACCAGTAAGCCGTCGAGCTGTAGTCGTTGGTGAGCTTGTTTCCATGCCCATGTTCGATGCTCACCCGAACGCGCTTGCGAAACCGCACCGGGTCCTCGATGTGAAACCGGTACATCGAATTCTTCCCCTTCCAGCGCCAATCCGGATTTCCGCTGTTCACCGAGATCCCGTGGTAGGGCCCGCAAAACTCCTGCGTCGGCCCAAAAGCCGTGTTGAAATAATCCTCCGTCCCGGTCCCATGCAGGCGAGGCGGCCAGGGCTCCCCATCGATAACGATCATGTCATCCCCCTCGCCGTACCAATCGTTTCCTTGACGCGAAAAACAGTCGATGTTAAGGTTGCACCCCACATAGATCCCGTCACCCTCAGCTTCTAAGATCACGTAATTGTCTGCATCCGAAGCATTCGCCGTCTCTCGCCAAATCCGCCGATGATTCTCATCATTCAGCTTCTCTGTAAGAAATCCTTCCGTGGCAAACTCACGCCGCCACTGAGCATGAAAGCGGGCGGGGGATGAATGGGGTGAACGGGGTGACAGGGGTGACTGGGGTGAGCAGTTCCGATCAGCCGAGTCATCCGTGTCACCCCTATCACCGCCGTTACCCCACTCACCCCCCTCATCCGAATACTCCTCAAAATCAATATAGAAGTAAACATTCACCGGCACATCGCACTCGTTGTGAATTTCCACCCGAGCTGAATCGAACGGCATCGACCACCAGCAGTTAAACCCCCGCCCATCCTCCGGCGACATCTGCAGCGGCAACGAAACGAAGTTCCGCCGCAACCCATGCCCGATCCCGAAGAAGTCCCCAAGCGGAACCTCTACACTTGGTTCCGCCTCTCCATCCCACCACATCCGAAGAATAAGCTTTCGCGGATAGGTGTCGTCCCCTCCGACGGTCATCCAAATGTGCTTGATGCAACCGGGCTTGTCCGAAATCATCAGGTCCCGCCGAGCACCCACCTCAACCGTCCACCAATCCTCATTCCCCCCTGTCTGATCCCAAGAGGAAGCCCGCCGAGACTCGTAATCGCGTAAAAATGGAAGCTGCCCGAGAGTCGTTCGACCGATCATCGCTCGAATTATGCTCTCGGATACCACTTGAGCGCGCCGAGGCGCGCCTCACACCGGCGCTGTTTCTATCGAAGAGCTCGGGCTCGCGATTTGCGCCTGGCTCGAATGTCCTCCCTCAAAACGGTGCTCGGTATCACGGAAGCCCTTAGCGATCAACGTCGCGCCACCAAAGCCCATCAGCCAACCAGACACCCCTCGCCTGCCAAGCCCATACAGCGTAAGAATCGCGCCTGCCGTCACTGCCACCAAACACTCGCCGGGTGCCCACCGATTGACCTTTGCGTAGCTCTGCGAGGTGCCGTCGCTCGAGCTGTGAACGTCCAGGTTGTTGATCACTCTCGTGACTCCCTTCACGTTCTTGACCGTGCCGATCAGGTCCACCACCTCGTTGGCCGTCACCGGCCCGCTCAGCGTCACCATCCCGTCCGTGCATCCGACGGAGATTCCGTGCGTATGCGAGCAGCAGCGGCCCATCGCCGAACGCACGCGATCGACGATCACCACATCGTCCGCGCTCTGCGGCTGAAACCGCCCCTGCACTTCGTGCACCAATCCCTGCGACCGATTCGCAAAGTCCCGCTGCATCACCCGAAGCGAGCGCTGCTTCACCCGAGCCTGATGAATCGCCTGATCCCGCATCATGTTCCGGCGTCGCTTACCCTGAGCCGGATCGAAAAGATACATAAGCCCCGCGCCAAGCGCAATGCCCTGAAGCCATGAGGTTGTTTTCAAGTCGTATTCCTCCTAATAAACCTTTGGATGTTTGACGACAAATACAAGAGTTACCTTCCCAGGAACGCGTAGCCACGCTGCGCATCCGGGACCGCGCCAGCCACGCTGGGCGCCCCCACAACCTCGACCCTCGACCCTCCAACCCTCCCACTGTGCAAGAATCCTCCCTGACACATGAGCGAAACTCGTATGCCGTTGCTGGAGTGGACCGTCGACTACGGCGATGGCCGTGACATCGTCGACACCCCCGTCCCCCACGCCTGGCGTCAAGACGTACCCATCGCCTGGGAGGGCCCCGCCCTCTACCGAACCTCCATCGATATCCCGCGCGGCTACACCTACCTCTACTTCGCTGGCGTCAGCTACCAAGCCCTCGTCTACATTCAGGGCGAGCTAGTCCACGAGCACAAAGGCATTTGGGACTCCTTCTGCGTCCCCACCCACGATTTTGAGGGCCGCCGAATCACCCTCGAAGTAAAAGTCACCAAAAACGGCGGCTCCACCTTCCCCGTGAAGGACGTAGCCAGCGGCTTCCTCCCTTTCGTCTTCCACACCTTCGGCGGCATCCATGGCGAAGTCGAGCTGGTCCAGGGCCGAGTCCCCTCCGATAACAAGCCCTTCGACCCGCGAACCCGCTTCAAGGTAGAAGGCTCCGGCATCTTCGTCGATGGCAAGCCCTACTACACCAAAGGTCTCCTCCACTGGGGCTGGTTTCCGCAGCTCGGCCACACTAACCCTCCCGAAGACCTGATCCGCAAAGAAGTCCGCCAGGCAAAGGAGCTCGGGTTCAATCTCGTCAAATTCTGCCTCTGGGTCCCGCCCCATCGGTATCTGCGCATCATGCGTGAAGAAGGCATGGAAGCCTGGCTGGAGCTCCCCCTCTGGGACCCCACCGACGACCCCGCCCGTCAACAGGAAATCGCCTCCGAATTGGAGCGCATCGTCCGACAATATCGCCACCACGAGAACATCCTCATCTGGACCGTCGGCTGCGAGCTCAGCGCCTCTACCTCCGCCGAATACCGCCAGTACCTAACCCAGCTCGTCCGAAATCTCACTGGCTCCGAGCTCGTGAAGGACAACTCCGGCGGCGCCGAGATGTACGGCGGAGACCTGCGCGAATTCGGCGATTTTTACGACTTCCACCCCTACTGCGACACCCACTTCTATGCCCAAGTACTGGACGCCCTCCTGCCCGGCCCCAGACTCAAGCAGCCAGTCCTACTCGGCGAGTTCAACGACATCGACGTTCACCGCGACCTCGCGGACCTCGGCAACGAGCTCCCCTACTGGGTCTCCTCCCTCCCCGAACTGAATGATCAGGGAGTCCGATGGCAGCAAGACCTACCCACCGTCCTTGCCGAAAACCGCTTCTCCCTCTATCCCGTGCGAGAAAGGCATGGCGACCTGATGGAAAGCTCCCGCAAGAAGGCGCTCTTTATGCGCAAGACCGTTCACGAGATGGTGCGGGCGCGAGATGAGATTTCCGGCTACGTCATCACCGGCTGGCGCGACACCCCGATCTCCTCCGCCGGCTTCTTCGACGACTGGGACCGCCCCCGCTTCTCTCCCGAAGAGTGCGAGCCTTGGAACGGCGAAGCCGTCCTCTTCATGATCCCAACCCGACGCCCCCCATGGCTGAACGGCGGCAACCGCCCCGGCTGGCTCGACTCCTACAACTTCTTCCAGGGCCAGCTCTTCTGGCGCATCGGCATCCACTCGCAAGAGCGCCTGCACTCCGGGCTCGTCTGGCGATTGCGACGCGAGAGCGGGGAATTCGTCGCCTACGGAACCGAGCAACCCCGAACCGCCGAAGCGCTCCACGCCACCGAGATCGGCCAGATCAGCCACCAGTGCGACGAACCCGGTGCCTACGTGCTGGAGGTCGAGTTCGGCGGATTCCACAACGAGTGGCGAATCTGGGTCACGCCCAAACCAGACGTCACCAAGCTCAACGGCTGGCGAATCTTCGACCCGCCCCAGGTCTTCCCCGGCTTCCCCAGCTCTGGCAAGAACCTCATCGGCACCACCATGCCGCCCGACTTCAAAGAGGTCATCGAAGTCGGCGGCAAAGTCATGCTCTTCCTCCGCGGCCCCGGCACCATCACCTGCCCGTTCTGGCGCGAGGCCGCTTTCGAGTTCAAGAACGAAGAATTTTGGTCACAGGTCCCGTTTGCAGAGCGATGGGAGCGCCTCATGGCCGTCTGCTCAGACCGGGCTCTCGACCCCGAGTGGCTAGAAACCCTCGGCCTGGGCAAACCCGAAATCCTCATGAACCGCATCGACGTGAGAACCTACAAGGAACATCCCGTAGTCGTCCGCTACCCCAACGTCCTCATCACAACCCTAAGACCTTACGGAGGCCAAGGCACCCAACCCACCGCCTTAAACCGCAACCCCGCCGGCGTAGCATTGCTAGAGTCATTGGTAGGAACAGTCTAAGAACGCGCAGCCACGCTGGCCTCCAGAACTCCGACTCCTAGACTCCTTCCCCCCGCAGGTACGATCACCCAGCAAAGCATGAGCGTCGAATCTATTGCAATGGCGATCCGGCAGGAAGTCGGAAAGGCAATCGTTGGACAAGAAGCAGTCGTCGAGCAGGCGCTCGTCGCGATTCTGGCCAACGGCCACGTCCTCCTCGAGGGAGTGCCCGGAGTGGCCAAAACCCTCCTCGTAAGATCCCTCGCGAGAACCCTCAGCCTCGAATACGGCCGGGTCCAGTTCACCCCTGACCTCATGCCAAGCGACGTCATCGGCACCAGCGTCTTCAACCCCAAAACCGCAGAATTCGACCTCCGCAAAGGCCCGATCTTCGTCAACGTCCTACTCGCCGACGAAATCAATCGAACGCCCCCGAAAACGCAAGCGGCTCTTTTAGAAGCGATGGAAGAGCGAACCGCTACAATCGACGGCGAGCCCCATCAGCTCCCGCCTCCCTTCCTCGTCTTCGCTACCCAAAACCCGATCGACTACGAAGGCACCTACCCCCTCCCCGAAGCTCAGCAAGACCGTTTTCTCCTGAAAATCCTCGTGGACTACCCAACCGCCGAAGCTGAAATGGATGTCCTCCGACGACACCACGCCGGCTTCAAACCCCAGAACCTGGAGGATGCCGGAATCCAAACCGTAGCGACCCTTCAAGACCTCCAGGAAATGCAGCGCGAGGTCCGGGAAACCGCGGTCGAGGACAAGGTCTTCGACTACATCTACGCCATTGTCCGCGCCACCCGAGAAGCCGCCGATATCATGGTAGGAGGCTCCCCCCGTGCCGGCATCGCCCTCCTGAACTGCTCCAAAGCCCTGGCTCGCCTAAGAGGACGAGAATTCGTCATCCCCGACGACGTAAAAGAACTCGCCCCCCCAATCCTAAGGCACCGAGTTTTGCTGAGACCGGAAGCCGAAATTGAGGGCCTATCAGTCGACCGAGTAGTTGCGGGCCTGCTCGAGCAACAAGTAGTCCCCCGCTAACCCGTAGTGCCTTCATCCGTGAAGGCATCTCCTCCGCTCCCCGAAACTCGAAACTCGAAACTCGAAACTAAGAACGCCCAATCGCGGTAGTCCTGATATAATGCCCTTGTCGCCACGGATCGGCGGCAGGGACTGGAAAATCAGGATGAAGGTCAGCACCAGACCGCGTGCCGCCGTAAAGGCGTCCGCCTCGAACTCGCATCGGCCATTCGACATCGCCGGCATCTTGCTCATCGCATTTGCCGCCATCGTCGTCGTCGGCCTCGCCACGCCCGACTCCGGCCTGCTCGGTCGAACCATCGGCGCGATCTGCGAGCTGCTTTTCGGCCGCGGAGCCTGGGCCGTTCCCCCCTTCCTCGTCCTCATCGCTGTGTGCCTCATCCGCGGCGAGTCCCCAAGCTTCCGCCACCTCGGCTGGGGCGCGACGCTCATCTTCCTCACCATCCTGGGTGCCCTCGCCGGACACATCGGCGGCAACTACTTCGATCCGGGCATTCTCGCACCCGGAGGCGGTTACGTCGGAGCCGCCGTGGCGTGGCTCTTCGCCACCCTCCTCGGAGCTGGCAAACCCATCGGCCTCGGCGCGCTGGGCCTCATCGGCTTGGTTCTCACCGTGGATGTCCCGATCCGCACGATGATGCAGCGCACCAAGGAAACCGCCGTCGCCGTCAAGCGCAAGACCCTCGAACGGCCACGAACGACCAGAGCGCCCAAGCCTGAGCGGCAAGCCCTGGAAAGACCCGAAAAGCCATTGGCCCGAGGCATCGTGATGGAAGATCCCGAGCCGGAGCTCGAAGAAATCCCCGAAGAGCCGCTCAAGACGAAGAAGCGAGCCCGCATTACCGAGATGAACCGGCCCGCCGAAGCCACGCTGGTCACCGACTCATCCACACCCAAAGAAGGCTACGAGCTCCCGCCCCTCAACCTGCTCGCCGAGGCGATTCTCAGCCCCAAGCGCAGCCAGGCCGAAATGCAGAAGAACATCGAGACCCTGGAAGGCACTCTCGAACAGTTCGGCATCGAAGCCACCGTCGTCGAAGTGGCCACCGGCCCCACCGTCACCCGCTACGAGATCCAACTCGGCCCAGGCGTGCGCGTCAACCGAATCACCGCCCTCGCAGACAACATCGCTATGGATCTTGCTGCCTCGCAGGTCCGTGTCGAAGCACCCATCCCCGGCAAGGCCGCCATCGGAGTGGAGGTCCCCAATTCCGCCCCATCGATGGTGACGCTGAGAGAGCTCTGTGAAGACTCCGTCTTCACCAACCATCCCTCCCGCCTTGCGGTCGCCCTCGGCAAGGACGTCAGCGGCACCAACCGCTACGCCGACCTCACCAAAATGCCCCACCTCCTCATCGGCGGCGCAACCAACTCCGGCAAATCCATCGCCCTCGCCACGCTTATCACGAGCCTCATCATGCGGAACACGCCCAAAGACGTGCGCCTCGTCATGATCGACCCCAAGCGCGTCGAGCTGACCCTGTTCGACAACATCCCGCACCTCATGTGCCCGGTCATCAAGGACGTCAAAGAAGCCCCCGGAGTCCTGAGAGCCGTCTGGCGCGAGATGGACCGCCGCTACGAATCCCTCAGCAGCGAAGGCGTGCGCAACATTGACGGCTGGAACGCCAAGGCGAGCTTCCAGGACAAGATGCCCTACATCGTCGTGATCATCGACGAGCTCGCCGACCTGATGATCCAGTCCGGCCCCGAAATCGAAACGATCATCGTGCGCCTGGCCCAACTCGCCCGAGCCGTCGGCATCCACCTCGTCATCGCCACCCAGCGCCCAAGCGTCGACGTCATCACCGGCCTCATCAAAGCCAACATCCCGTCCAGAATGGCCTTCTCCACCGCCAGCGCCATCGACTCCCGAACGATCCTCGATCAGAAAGGCGCCGATACCCTCATCGGCAAAGGCGACATGCTCTTCCTCCCGATCGACGCCAACAAGCCCTACCGAATCCAGGGCTGCTACGTAAGCGAGAAAGAGATCGACGCCATCTGCAAATTCTGGAGAGCCCAAGAAGCCCCCGAATTCGTCCTCTCGCCCATCAACGAGGACGTCGCCGACAGCAAGAAGGAAGGCGGCGACTTCGGCGAAGACAACGACCCCCTCTGGGAAGAATCCGTCCGCTGGGTCGCCGACAGAGGTCAGGCCAGTACCTCGATGCTCCAGCGCAAGTTCAGCATCGGCTTCCAAAGAGCCAGCCGCCTGCTCGACATGATGGAGCACCGAAACATAGTAGGCCCCCGAGACGGCCCCCGCCCAAGAGACGTCCTCGTCAACCACATGGACGTAGAAACCATGTTCGGCGGCGGATTGAAATACGACGTCGGCAAGACAATCGACGATGAAGACGTCGATTACTGACCGGAGCGCGGACGTCTCCGTCCGCTCCCGCCGTCCGGGCGTCCCCGCCCGGATAAATCTACATCGCAGCGAACGATCCAGATAACTCAGGTTTTGGACGGATAGCTCACCTTCCCATCCGTAGTAACTACAAACTTTCGCGAGTGCAGAACCGTCAGAATCTCTTCGATCTCCTTCTCGACAATCCGGCCCTGGAACATAGTTCGAATGCAGTTAGACAGCGTCTTCGTAGTCCGTGGCCTCGGACAGTTCGGCCTCCCCAGCTTCTCAACAACGTACTCAGCTCGCGCAGTTGATGTCTTGGGTTGCGCAGCCTGCACAAGCGGTAAATCCGCGATGCACTTATAACGGCCTGCAAAGATCTTCTTGCGCTTCAAATAAGCAAGCAAGGGGTCAAAGCCGACGTCGTTTGAGATAATGTGGAAATACGATGGAGCATCGCCCGCGCACCTCTCTCCAATCGTAAACGCAATGTGAAAATCCAGAGCATTAGGGCCGTTTCCACACGCCTGAACATACTCGCCACGATCGCCAAGCGCCTGCATCTGAATCACCAAGTCAGAGGGCAGCTTCAACTGATTGCTGCCAAGAAAGACGATAACCCTGACGTCTTCGCGATCAAGCTCCCGTAGATCGACAGCCTTAACATTCTCGTAGTCCACGAGGACGTAATTGATTCGCATAATCGGTGCCGCCATCATACCGATGTAGCCGGAGCGCGCGAGGTCCCCGGGTTGCGATCGTGCCCCGGTCCGGCAACTCCAAAGCGACCAGTCGCATTCGTGCGCCAACATATTGCCATGGACCTAGGCAAACTCCTCGAAGAATCGGGCGCGATCATGCGTGGCCACTTCCTCCTCGCATCCGGCCGCCACAGCGACGTCTACTTTGAGAAATTCCGCGTCCTCGAACAGCCCGGGGTCCTCAGCGCCCTCTGCCAAGAGATCGCCGACCACTACCGAGACAAAGAAATCGAGCTCGTCGCCGGCCCAACCACCGGCGGCATCATCATCGCCTTCGAAGTCGCCCGCCAAATGGGCCTCCCCGCCGTCTACGTCGAGTTGGAAAACGGCCAAAGAACCCTGCGGAGAAACAAAACGATCCCGCAAGGAGCCAAGACCCTCATCGTCGACGACGTCCTCACCACCGGCACGAGCGTCCTCGAAACCGCCGAAACAATCAAGCAAGCCGGAGCCGACGTAGTAGCCCTCGGAGTCCTTATCGACCGCAGCGCTCCCGACAAACAGTGGCCCTGCCCCATGTTCGCCTCCTACCGAGTCGCCGCCGAATCCTACGCCCCGGAAGACGTCCCCGACTGGCTGCAAGCGATCCCCCTCGTGAAACCAGGCACCCGCGCGAAGACCCTTACCCCGTAAGATTAACAGTCTGCCAAAAGTGCAGCAACAAATTCGCGGAAGCCTGCGTATCGCTTTCCATGATGGTGCGGATCGTTCGGGATCAAGTCGAGCTCTTGGCCGATCATCTGCGCCAGGCCGACCCCGACCCGGAGTTCATCCTCACCCACGCCTCTATGATCGTCGATCTTGCCCGAAGCATGCCCTACGACTTCGAACCGTTCGTGATGCCGCAAGCGCCGTCCCTTTCCGCCTCTGATGTAATCTGATCCCGTGTCGGAGCCGAGCCGGAAGCAAATCGTCAGCGTCGCAGCCGCGATTTTCTTTTTCGCCCTCGTTCTGCGCCTCATCGGCATCGGCTGGGGCCTCAAGAACGACCTTCACAACCAGAGCTACCACCCCGACGAGCCCGTAGTTTTCGCCTACAGCCAGGCCATCGAGCCCACCAAGCTCCAATTCACGCCTGGCTTCTACAACTACGGCACGCTCTACCTCACGATGCTCCGCATCACCGGCGACATGACCGCCGCCTACACGGGAGGACCGGAGAAGAGCGACGACTCCTATTGGTCCTTCGTCTCCCGCGTCCACCTCGCCGGGCGGGTTCTCAGCGCCCTCGCCGGCGCCGCGACCGCGCTGATGCTGTTCTTCATCGGCCTGCGCCTCTTCGGCCTTTTCGGCGGCATCGCGTCCGGCCTCCTCATCGCGGTTTCATCGGGCCATGTCGTGCATTCCAGGTTCCAAACCGTCGACATCATCGCCACGTTCTTCCTAGCGGTGAGCGCCCTCTACGCCCTCAAGCTTCTCGACGATTACGGAGAAGCGAAGCAGTACACGAAAGCCGTGGTGCTCGCAGGAGTTTTCGCAGGCCTAAGCGCCGGCACCAAGTACACCGGAATCCTCGCGCTCCTCACCGTCTTCGTGGCCGTAGAAGCGCTAAGAAGAAAGCGTAATTGGACCACCGCCGAGGCCCAGAAACTCGACGGAGCTGCGGTCGCGAGCTCCCTCCTAGTCTTCCTCCTCACGACGCCGGGAGTCATGCTCGATACCGAGAAGTTCATGCGCGACTTCAAGTACGAGATGACGCACACCGCCACCGGCCATGGCCTCGTCTTCGCCGGCTCCGCCCCCGGCTTCATCTATCACCTGGGCAATCTCTTTTCCGGCATCGGGATCCTACTCACCGCCTTCGGCATCGCCGGCCTAGTCTGGGCGGCGGTCCGGCGAAACTGGTGGGCCATTGCCCTCCTGGCGTTCTTCGTCCCCTACTACGTGCTCATCGGCCGGGCCGAAGTCAAGTTCCTCCGCTACACCTTCCCGCTTTACGTCGGCATCGCGGCCGGATTCGGATACGCCATCTCCGAGTCGCAGAAGAACGAGCGGTGGAAGAAAACCGCCATCGTCTTCGGCATCTTCGCAATCGGGGGCGTCGACACCGGCGGCCTTATGGGCTCCGCGAAGGCAACAGGCTGGATGGCTGCCGAAGACCCTCGCGATTCCGCCGCGCGGTCCTTCGAGAAGGGCATGCCGGTGACGGTCGGCTACGCAAAGGACCCTTGGACATGGTCGGTGCCCCTGTTCAAGGACTCGACCCTGCCTAGAATGCCAATGGGTCCATCGTATCTGACCCATGTCAATGGCCTGCTACAGTCCGGCGCGCCGCAAGGCTGGGAAACCCTGTTCCGAGCGAGGATGGCCCTAATGGCATTCGCTGAGCACCCAACGCCCCGCCTGTATTACACGCCGAGCCAATACACCGCGGTCGGCGACGGCGAGTTCCACTACAAGGACTTTGACGAGCGCCTGATAACCGACCTGAAGCCCGACTACATCACCCTCACCTCCCTCGAAGTCGGCCCGCTCGAACGCCTCCGCAACACCAAAGTCGAAGCGGAAGACGTGAGGAATGCCGTCGAGCAGTACAGCAAATTCCACGACGCTCTCGAGAAGGATTACGCGCCCGTCGCCACGTTCGGAGCGGTTGCGCCGTCTGTTGAGGACATGCAGTACGTGCAGCCGGAGGTTCTCGTTTGGAAGCGCAAGACTCCCGGCTAGCCGAAGACATCGAGTGGTTCCTCGATCACCTGAAGGTCGAACGCGGAGCAAGCCCCCACACGACCGAAGCCTACGCCAACGACCTCAAGCTCGCTGCCGCCTTCTTCCAAGGCATCGGAATCGACGACTGGCGCAGCATCGAAGCCCCGCACCTCCTCCGCTACGAATCCTCCCTGGGGCATCCGCTAGCCCGAAGCACCGCGCAAAGAAGAATCAGCAGCCTCAGGTCGATGCTCAAGTTCCTCAAGCGCAACAACGCGGGCCCGAAAGCCGACCTACCCAGCACCGGAGGCTTCCGCAAGCCAAAAACCCTGCCCAAAGCGCTCCCCCAAGAAACCCTCGAAAGGCTCCTCGCCCTCGCAGATACAACGAAGCCAAACGGCCTCCGCGATCGTGCCCTCATGGAGTTGATCTACGGCGCGGGCCTCAGAGTCAGCGAAGCCTGCGAGCTCGAACAGTCCGCACTCGACCTCGAAGAACGAGCCGTTAGAATCACCGGCAAACGCGGCAAAACCCGCCGAGTCCCCCTCCCCGCCGAAACCGCCCACTGGCTCGACCACTACCTCCGAGAAGCCCGCCCCCAACTAGTCAAGCGAGCCTCCGGCCGGGTTTTCATCAGCGACACCGGCCGCAACCTGCGACGCCAAACCGCCTACGAGCGCCTAGCCCACTACGCCGCCGCCGCCGGCCTCCCCGACGGCGTGTCGCCCCATACGCTCCGACACACCTACGCCGTGCATCTCCTGCGAGGCGGAGCTGATCTAAGAGTCGTGCAGGAACTCTTGGGCCACGAATCCATCGCCACGACTCAGGTCTACACGCAACTGGATATGGACGAGGTCAAGGCGAAATATCTGAAGGCTCACCCAAGAGCGTAACCCTCCGGAACTCCCCTCCCCCTTCCGATGGGGAGGGGCTGGGGGAGAGGGTCCGGATGTTAGGTCCCGCCCAGAATAGCAACCCTCAAAAAGGCCGAACTATTTTTCGCGAGTTGGTTGACAAAATCGCTTTTGAAACCTACAAGAGTGTGCCCAAGAAAAACAACGCATCCTCCGATCCCCTCCCACCCTCCTTCATCCCATCACAACTCCTTCGCGGGGCCGTGATGATGATGAACCTCAGGTTCAATACGAATAGCCCGCCCGGCCCGACCCATAGAGGGGCTCGGGCTCGGGCCATAGGGCCAACCTAGCCAAACAAAAGGAACGCCCCCTGAAACAAGGTCAAGGCTAGCTAGGAGCCAAGAAACTCCCTTAGCCAAAGGCCCGCCAAAAAGCGAAACCTAATCAAAGGAAAAGCAGCCCCGCCCAAACAAGGTTTAAGCTTAGGTAGGTGACTAGGTCAGTCGCTAAAACAAAGCTCGCGCCGTTCGAGCCGGTAGAGATCGTCTCGCTCAGGAAGAAAAGCGTCGCACCACGTCATATCCCCGCCATAGACGTGGATCGTCGCCGTGGGTTCTGGCTGAGCGTTTTCGAGCGTGTGGTATTCGAAAGGCGGAATCAACGCTCCCGCATCCCCCGGCCCCGCAAAGACCGTCTGCTCTTCCGTAAACCGGTACAGCTCGCCCTCCTGCCCCTTCATATCGTAGGAGACCACTTTGATCCGGCCTCGGTAAACGCACTCGACGCACCACATGTGCGCATGATCGTGCAACGGGGTTCCCTGGCCCTGATTCCAGACCATGATCATCACCGAATAGCGCCCGGCAGGATCGCGATGGAGAAGGCGTCTGGCGTAGCGACCTTCGATGGGCTGCAGGAATTTCGCATCGATAAACTCCTCGCCCGAGCGGACGACGTGTTCGAGCGCGTCTTTGATGGAGTAGCAACAGCCTTCGGTAGAAGCCTTCTCGACGGCCTCGTCGAGGAGCTGGATGAGTTGGGAGACGACGACGGCGTTTGACATTGGATGTGGGCACCTCTTTGTGCTGTTTCCATTTTACTTGCTATGCATCGCGTGACTGGGTAACTTTCCGGCACTAGCAATGCCTCTGATCACACTAGCCGCCCTCATCCTCCTCCACCCCCTCCAGGGCCTAGCCGGCCTGGCAACTCCCCAGCAAGGCCGAAGCATGCGAGAGACCTCGACGTTCCGGCAGGGGGCGGACGGCAAATACGACCCGAAAGCCCGCCCTGAGGGGAGCCTGGAGGAGAAAAGCAACTGGGACAACTTCCGAGTCGCGCCCGGAGCCACCCATGTCGTAATGGACCGCCAAGGGCCAGGGGTGATCACGCACCTCTGGTTCACCTTCCTGGGACCCGAGCCGCAAGGGTGGGCCAAGGATGGATCGGCTACTCATCAGGACATGCTGATCCGCATTTACTGGGATGGGAACGCTAAGCCGGGGGTGGAGGCGCCGCTGGGGGATTTCTTTGCGAATTGCTTTGGGAAGCGGAGTGAAGTGATCAGCACGCCGGTGGTGGTGGAGGACGCGGATTCGTACAACTGCTTCTGGCACATGCCATTCCGCAAATCCGCGCGCATCGAGCTCGTCAACCAGGGCACGAAGCCGGTGAACCTGCTCTATTACAACGTCGACTGGATCAAGCTCGACTCGCTGCCCAGGGATACGCCCTACTTCTATGCCCAATACAACCAGGAGTATCCCGCGGCTCACGGGAAGGATTACGTGCTGTTGGACACGAAGGGGAAAGGGCACTATGTCGGCACCGTGCTCGCGGTCCGCTCTCGCAGCCCGTCGTGGTTTGGAGAGGGGGACGAGAAGATTTACATCGACGGAGAGGAACAGCCTTCGATCTGGGGGACGGGGACGGAGGATTACTTCCTATCGGCCTGGGGGTTGAAGACGACGAAGACGCCCTATTTCGGGGTGCCTTACTTCGACCAATGGGGCATTGTGGGCGGGCATACGAGCGCCTATCGGTGGCACATCAACGATCCGCTGGTGTTTCAAAAAGGGATCAAGGTGACGATGGAGCACTTCGGCTGGATCTCGCCAGACGAGAATCCGAACAACAAGAGCATGAGCTGGAACGAGCGGGAGGACGACTATTCGAGCGTGGCCTTTTGGTATCAGGCGGGCGTTCCGACCTTTGATGCGCGGGCTCCCTCCGGGGCTCAGAGGCGATTGCCTTCGATCGAGCGCGTGACAGCGTTTGCTCGCGATGGTGTGAAGCACGGTGCCGGGCAGACGACCATCCAGTCACTAGGCCTTTACGAAGGCCCGCAACTGCTTTACATGCCGGCTTCGGCGACAGATGCGTGGATGGAGATTCCGTTTGAGGTGTCGGCGAAGGAGCCTTTGCGGCTGGTGCTGAACATGACTACTTCATACGATTTTGGCAAGTATCAGGCGTATTTGAATGGCGTCAAGCTTGGTGAGCCCATTGACTTGTATTCGGCGGATATCGGAAACAAGGAGGTTCACCTGCTCGATTTTTGGCCCGATCCTGGGAAGTACACCCTGCGGCTCGAGTGTGTGGGCAAGAACCCGATTTCACAAGGATATTTCTTGGGGATCGAATCGGTAAGGCTTCGAGAGCGGCGGCCGAGGGTGAAGGCGTTTGGGTTCGACAAGGATAAGGATTGGCGGAAGAATCCCGTGCTGTATGGATAGCACCCGATGAGCGCTGAGCGTGCGTGCCAGGTCCTGATTGTTGGCGGCGGGACGGGAGCTTGTGCGGCTGCGATCGCGGCGTGCAGCATGGGAATGCGGGTCATTCTCACCGAGGAGACAGAGTGGATCGGGGGGCAGTTGACGTCGCAGGCGGTCCCGCCTGACGAGCATCCTTGGATAGAGCAGTTTGGCTGTACGCGGACCTACCGAGCTTACAGAGATGGGGTTCGGAGGTGGTACCGCAACAACACACCGCTAGGCCGGGCGGCTCGAGCCGACCTCCACTTGAACCCTGGCGGAGGTTGGGTGAGCAAGCTGTGCCATGCGCCCCGTGTCGGCAGGATTGTGCTCAACAAAATGGTTGAGGAGTATTGTGCCTCCGGACTTTTGGAGATTTGGCTTCACACGGTGCCGGTTGCTGCCTCTGTAGAAGGCGATCTCGTTCGGTCTGTTACGGTGCGTTCTCTCGAAAGTGAAGAGGAGACAGTCGTTCAGGCGAAGGTGGTTCTGGACGCTACAGAGCGAGGGGATCTACTCCCTATGACGGGCACGGACTACGTCGTCGGCTCGGAGGCAGATACGGGCGAGGCGCATGCGGTCCAGGCGAGTCCAGAGAATTGCCAGGCCATCACTTGGGTCTTTGCGATGGCGCATGACGAGGGCTCGCACCGGGTCATCGATAAGCCGGCGAGCTATGAGCGCTGGCGCTCCCTGAGACCGTCGTTTTGGCCGGGGCCCCTGTTGGGCGAGCTGGACCTGAACCCGATCACGAACGAGCCACGGAAACTGCCGTTTTGGGGCGAGAATGGCTTCAACTTCTTCACGTATCGCCAGATCGTGGATCCCTCGATCTACGAGAGCTCCGATGAGAAGCATCCAGTCACGGTCGTCAACTGGCCGATGAATGATTACTTCGAGGGCACGATTGTAGATGTCGATGAGGCGGTAAAGCAAGCGAGGCTTCAGGAATCAAAGGAGTTGTCGCGGTCGCTCCTGTATTGGCTGCAAACGGAGATGGACTTGCCCGGGCTGTACTTGAGGCCGGATGTCACGGGGACGCGCGATGGATTTGCAATGGCTCCCTATGTTCGCGAGTCGCGCCGGATTCGGGCGCGTTTTACTGTCTTAGAGGAGCATGTCTCGGCTGACTTGAACCCCGGACGGGATCGCGCGAGAGACTTCGAGGACAGCGTGGGCATTGGCGCCTACCGGATCGACCTCCATCCGAGTACGGGCGGGGATTCTTACATCGATCTGTCGACACTTCCCTTTCAGATTCCGCTGGGCGCGCTCATTCCCTTGCGGATACGCAACTTACTACCGGCTTGCAAGAATGCCGGAGTCACTCACATCACGAATGGCTGCTATCGGTTGCATCCGGTCGAATGGAATATTGGAGAGGCAGCGGGATACCTTGCGGCACATTGCCTCAGCGCTGGCTTAGAGCCGGCGCAAGTCTACGAGAGCCAAGATCGAAGGGTTCTGTTTCAGGAGCTGCTGACCAGGGCCGGTGTGGAGCTCGAATGGCCCCGATTGCGAGCTTTGTAAGTGGAGTCGGCCTGTAAGCCGGATTCTGTCGTGTACGACGATTTATCTACGCGGCCAACCCGGAGACTCGGCGAGCAGCGTCAACGTCTCCCTATTTGGCCTTGCTTCAGGCGGGGTTTGCACGGCAGGCCGGTTACCCGAACCCCCGGTGAGCTCTTACCTCACCATTTCACCCTTACCGCGGCAAGCCGAGGCGGTTTGTTTCTGTTGCACTTTCCGTAGGGTCGCCCCTCCCCGGTTTGCACCGGGCGCCTTGCTCTATGAAGTCCGGACTTTCCTCCCCCGTATGATCAAGGGCCGTCGCATGGCCGACTCCGGCTCTATTCTACGCTTCTAGAGGGTTTACAAGTCTAAGAGAAGCGAATCGCTGAAAGTCGCGGTCATTCGAGCACAGCGTAGCTCGATGCTCAATGGCTATTGCGGCGATGTGCGCGTCCGTGATCATCTTGGGGGTTGACGATGACTCCCTGAGCAAGCCGTGCAACTCTCGCCAATGCCGATCGCCCGGCTCGAGCAAGTGCACGTTTGGGAATTGGAACCACTCCTCCACAATCAGAAGAGCCTCGCTGACGGGCTGCGGCCGGCGAAGAATCTTCGAAGTTACGATCCGAACAAATCCAAGGGCAACCACCAGTGGAATGCCAATGTCTGCACTGTCCTCAAAGAGCGACTCAAGCCAACGACAGGCGGGCTCATGGAAGGTCGAATCCCTATCGTAGGCGTAGACGAGCAGATTAATGTCGGGGATTTGCATCGACGTAGTCCTGAACATCCATCTCTGCCAAGTAGTCCTTCAGCTTCTCCCACTCATATCCTGGATTCAAGCCATCCGAGTTGAACGCTCTAATCTTGAACTTCTTCTCCGGTGTCTCGACGACCTTGAGAGCCTTCTCCAGTAGATCGTTAATCGTGCTGCTCACCGACTTACGCTCGCGCGTTGCGCGCTCCTTCAACGCTTTTGCCACCCTTGGGTTCATCGAAAATGTCGTTCGACGCATCATGCATCACATTCTACGTGATGCATGATGCACGTGTGCCAAAGCGGTGCATCCGAGGTCTAAAATGAGCGGTGACCACAACGCTTCGTAAGTGGAAAGCCGTTTTTGGCATCTACTTTCAGGATGGCATCGCCTATCGGGCGAGTGGACTGATTTGGGTCACCACGGACCTCGTCACCGCCGTCACCATGCCGCTCGTTTGGGCAACCGCGGCCAAGGCGGGACCAACAATTGCCGGGTTTACGACTAGCGACTTCGTGCTCTATTACCTGTGCATGCTTTTGCTCGGCAGCTTCATCACGAGCCACATTATGTGGGAGCTGGCGATGGAGATCAAGGAAGGGCAATTCACCACGCAGCTTCTTCGGCCGATGAGCATTTACCAGGTGAATTTCTTCCGGAATCTTTCCTGGCGCGTGATCCGAACGTGCCTGTTTGCGCCTTTCTTCGTGCTCTTGCTCTACCTATATCGCGACCTGCTTACGGACGCGAAGGTGTACCTCGGCTGGGAGTTCTGGGCTTCGTTTTTCATGGGCCACCTGGTCAGCTTCTCGTTCGTGATGATGATGGCGATGTTTGCGCTCTTCACCGAAGAGGTCATCTCGATCTTCGAGCTGTACTACATCCCGATGCTGTTCCTCTCCGGCCAACTCTTCCCGATTTCCGTGATGCCTGAGTGGGCGCAGACGATCGCCCGCTCGATGCCTTTCTATTTCACGACTGGCGCCCCGACGGAGATATTGATCGGCCGCGTGAGTGGGCAGAGCATCTTTCAAGTGCTGGGAATGCAGGCATTTTGGATCGTCTTCTGCTACCTGGCCTCGAGGGTGCTTTGGAAGAAAGGGCTCCGCTATTACTCAGGCGTAGGAATGTAGCGTGGTCGCTTGTCGCTCTCAGGATTGCCGGTACCTCGTGGACGAGGATTGGGATTTCTGCGCTCACTGCGGGTTTATTCAGCATGGGGTGGTCGTTGATCCGGACAAATGCGATCACCAGATCGAGATTGTCGGACCGCATTGCGTCAAGTGTGGGCAATCCTTCTCCGAAGAGGACCAGCCCCGGTGGGTGGGGGTCTTGGCCACTGTCGCGGGCTTTCTCGCCTTAGGCCTTTGCTTTGCCACCATTGGGCTGGTGCCGGACAAGGGCCTCGTTCGGCTCGCATCCTACGGCGTGCTGCCCGCCCTCGCGCTGCTCGGGTACGGAGCGAAGCTTCTAATTCCGGACAGCAACTAACCGCAAATCGGAGTAGCTGGCCTTGACGAGCTGCCGATTATCGTGACTCAGCGCGACCACGCCCGCGTAACCTGGCGTAAAGCCCACCGCAACGGTTTGAAACTTCTGCCAGTCACCTCCCGGCCTCGCCCAATGGAGATCGACGATCCCCTTCACGAACGTCATTCGGAGCTTCATGGGAAAGCTGATCTTGAGGCCCTTACCCAATCCCGTCATTTCTTGCCCCTCTTCGCCACGCACCGCCAACTGCAGCTCTCCAGAAGGGAAAACGGACAGAAGCACGCATGGCGACGACGGAGACAGTGACGCTCGCGCCATTAACCCTGCCTTGGCATAACCGTGTACATCTGCGAGGCTCTGAAGCGTCGCTGTTAGCTCGAAATCTCCTGAGACCGAGTGATGAAGGTAGCGGAACTGGTCTTGGCGTCCCCATATATCCGATCCTGATCCGTAGAGGTCGAACGAGCTATTCGACACCTTTAGCCCACCTTTGAGAGAGTCTCCGATATCACTCGCGGTCCAGCCGGCGAGGCGATCTTGGTGAGGAACTTTCGAGATTGGATCGGCGAGCTTTGGCAAAGTCGGCAGCTTCGGGCGCTTGGAGGTCAGGGCAGTGCGCAACTCCTCATACACCTCGTAAGGTTGGGTCGCGAGACTGCGGAAATACTCCTCGATTTCGGTTTTCGAGGCAGTGCGGAAGTCAATGATCTGAGCCGGCTTCGGGTTGGTCACCATGCCCCAGCTCGCTTGTCCAATCCCGCCCTCTTTGCTCAGCGCCTTGTACGACCACATCGTGGTTGCCCAGCCGAAGGAGGCGTGCTTATCGAAGGTGCGTCGCATCATGCCCGCTCCGCCCGCCTCCTTGAACACTACGTTCATCTCACCCACTAGGAATGGAGCATTGAACTCCTTCACTTGCTGGGCGATTAGATCGAGCTGCTTGAGGTGTCTGGCATGGGTCATCACCGTCGGATCGCCGCCGCCGAAGAGCCCAGGATAGTAGTGCATCTGATAAGCGACGTTCTTCCATCCGTTCGGCTTTGGTGAGCCGTAGTGGGTGAAGTCGTCGTAGTTCCCCATCGCGTACACCATCTTGTCGGGATCGACTTTGCGGATCGCTTCGAGCGCCTGCTTGAAGACCGCTACCTGATCCTTCTTCGATCCGCCGTACGGCTCATTGAAGACGTCGTACGCCACCACGGCTGATCGAGTGCGATACCGCTTCGCGATCTCTGCCCAAAGCCAGGCGAGCCTTTTCCGGTTCTCGGGCGAATCCCAGAGCTTGTTCTGATCGGCGCGTCCAGTGTGGTCGTATGCGCTCTGACCGCCCTGAACTCCGTGCATGTCGAGGATTGTATAGAGGCCGTTCTTCTCCGCCATGTACACTGCCTTATCGACCCACTTCCAAGCATCGGATCGGAGCTTGAAGGGCGTTGCATCGTCCTCGAACTGCCGGTAATTCATTGGAAGCCGGACCACGTTCATGCCGAAGGAGCGGATGCTCGGGAAGTCCCGCTCAGTGATCCAGGAGGAGCGGTATAGGTCCATCAGCCGCTGGTTCTCTTCCGCTCCGAAGCGTGAGGTTAGAATCTGCTCAAGCTCATGCTGGTCCTTAAATTTGTCGCTCAGACAGAGCATCCAGGGCTCGATGACGAACCAGTTGCCGAGGTTGCAGCCTTTGAGCAGTACGCGCTTTCCGGCAGGATCGACCAGGTCAGGACCCTTTACAGTTAGCTTCGGAAGCGGGGCAAATGCGAGCGTGGCGAGAGCGGCGGTGATCATGAGTCTCTTAGTGATTGAACCGTTAATCGGACGCCTGAAGTCTACGGTTGATTGCAGACACAGGAAAGTTAGTTTGCGGCAAGTAAGGCAATTCAGCCGCTTTTGGAGCCATTTGCTAAACCCGCGGGTTGCTGCCCCGTATTCAGCCGGTAACGTGTCTTTACCGATGTCTTCCAAGTGCGCCTGCCTGTTCGTTACCGCCTTCTCACTCCTCGCCACGACGGGGGCGGCACAAGGAGAAGTGCTCACGCTTCAGGAGGCTTTGAAGATGGCTGCCGAGAGGAATGGATCGGTGATGGCGGCACAGTTCGATATCGAGGCGGCACGCCAGCGAGTCACCCAGGCCCGGGCTGCGTTTCTGCCTACAGTGACTCCTTCTTACCGCTACAACAGCGGGCGAACGGAGATCGATACCGGTAGTGGCACGCGATTCTTGCAGGACGAAGGCGGCAGCTCGCTCGTGCGGGCGGACTGGCGGATCTTCGATTCTGGTGAGCGGATGTTCTCGATGCGGGCGAGCCGCAGCTCGTTGGCTTCGCAGGAATTCAGCACCCGGCAGACGCTTCGGTCGACGCTCTTTTCGGTTACGCAGCAGTATTACGAGGCTTTGCGGTCTCAGGAGCTGTTGAAGGTCGCCGAGGAGCAAGTGAAGCGCTCGGCGGCTATCCGGAGCCAGATCGAGGCTCGGATCAAGGCCGAGGATGCCGCGGAGATCGAGAAGTATCAGGCCGAGGCGGACTACCAGAACGCTAAAGTGCAGGCACTCGTGGCGAAGAATCTGGTTTCAACCTCTGCCGCGAATTTGAAGGGCACGATCGGACTCGACCAGACTCAGCCGCTGCCAACTCTAGCGCCCGAGCCGGAAGTGAAGGAAACCGCACCCGCCGAGGAGCTCAAGAGCCTTTTGGCAGAAGGGATGGCCACTCGTCCCGACCTGGAGTCGCGCCGACGAGCGCTACAGTCGCTGGGATTCAGCCGGGATCGTGCGCGTCGGGAGGCGGGGCTCACCTTCGGTCTCGACGCTCACTTCGACCAGCACGTGACGCCCAAGTCACTCGAAGATCGGGCACTGACGTTGAATCTCTCCTATCCGCTATTTGATGGCGGGCAGCGGAGATCGATCGCGCGCGAATTGGAGCAGAACATCAAAGCGGACCAAGCGGCGCTGGTTCAAGCGGAGCGGAGTGCCCGAGCCGAGATTGAAGCCGCTCATGCGGAGTTCTCGCAGAATGGCGATCGCTTGAGCGCGGCTCTCGTTGCTCGCGATGCGGCTCGGCGGAATTACACGGCAGCGGAGCAGTCGCAGGTCGCGGGAGCTTATGACCTACTTCAGGTAAACGCCGCGCAGCTCAGTTTGGTGACGGCCGAGTCGAACTACATTGAGGCGCTCTACGACTACCGAATCTCCGAAGCCCGACTGCGCCTCGTGACCGGCAGACCGATTTCGTCGGGCAGCTAGTCCTGCTTGGGCTCGCTCTCGAACCCAGCCGCTAGCAAGGCGTCCCACCCGTCTTTGACCGCCACAGCATTTGTCCACCCGGCCCCTTTCAATTCCCGCGCCACACGGACGCTGGTTGCTTCATGCGGTCACGTGCAAAAGAGGGCTGCCCATGCGTCCTTCGGAACGCCTTGCTGAATTGCGTCTCGCCTGGCGTGTTGTGGATCGATCCTAACGGATCCCTTTATCATCTGCTCGGAGGCCAGGAAGCTCTTCTCCGTCCGGACGTCCAGGAGCCAAACTGGTTCGCCCGACGAAATGAGTTTCTGCAACTCCTCAACGGTCATGATCGTCGCCTGTACCTGCTTGCCGGAGTGGCCGGCTGCCGACCAGGAGATCATCGATCCGCCATTGACCACTATGGAGACAAGGACCACGACGGAGGCGATGTGAAAGAGCGACTCTGTTCCGGGCATGAGGGCGAAGACGGGCACGAGGATGAGCAAGAGGGAGCTCAGTCCACGCGGCCCGTACCAAACAATCGCGCGCTTGGCTTCCGAGTCAGTTTGAGTTCGCCATAGTGCCAATGCGAGCGCCAGCGGACGTGCCGCAAGTGCCAGCACGACAAAGAGGGCGAGCGTTAGCGAAACGTTTCTCAAGCCCATCCACATAAGGGACGTGCCGAGCAGGACGAAGGTGAAGAGGAGCAGCATCTCGGCCGTAGTCTCTCCATATTCACGGAAGCAATCGCAAAGCTCTACATCGAGTGCGGCGATGGTTAAGCCGGCAGCAAAGGCTGCCAGAAAACCACTGCCGTGCAGACTCTCGGCAGCGGCGAAGGCAGCCAGCGCGACACCAAGCGAGTAGAGGGACTCGTAGTCGCGCCGCACGCCAACCCGTGCGCGGATGGTCTGCAGCAGCATGATGGCTAGCCACGCAACGAGCGCTCCGGCACCGGGGCCGAGCACCAGCATTTGAAGCAAGAGCTTGCCTGCCCCCGTCTTTTCGCCTCCGTCAGTAGCGAACGTCATGGCAACGAGCACGATTGGCAAGAGCACGACATCGTTCAATCCGCTTTCGAGTCGCAGTGCCTGCCGCGCTGCTGTCGGAAGGCTCGGCCGGCGCAGAAGGCCGCGCAGTAGGACCGGATCGGTGGAGGCCAGCGGAGCGGCCAGAATAGCCGCCAAGGCAAGCGGCAATCCAAGCACACCCGTTGCCGCTAGAGCGATGAGGGCGGCGGCAATGACGGTGCCTGGGCCAAGGATAATCGCAGCGAGACTGGCGTGCCTTCTCACGTCTTGCAGATCAATGGTGAGGGCATCGGTGAATAGCACGAGGGTGAGGCTGAGCGTTGCGACCATTCGCAGAATCGGCGAATCGATCCCGACGTCCAGGACGCCAAGGCCATGAGGTCCGACCAAGGCTCCGAGAGCGAGGAAGACGGCGACCTGCGGAAAGTTCGTTCGTTCGATGAATCCAGAAAGCAGGGAGGCAACGAGGACGACGACGCCGATGAGCCCGAGCATGAGGGTTAAGCTGTCCGCCGTCACGGCTTGATTATGAAAGCTGCGGCTGGGGCGCAACCTAGGCACGCTCGCTTCAGTTGAACTAAGTAGAGATGGACGTTGCGCTTGATGGTGGACGCACGCTGCAGACGGTTGTGGCTTGTCACTCGAACAAGGTTCTGCTGAACCTGGGGAAACTGCATGCGGAGCGGCAGGGGCTACGAGTGATCTTGGCGAAGAACGGGAACGACGTCGTGGCGAAGGCGCGGCTTCATCGTCCCGACCTTATCGTGCTCAGCAATGATCTAAAGAAGCCGACGACGGAGGAGACGGTGGCGATGTTGGAGGGTGACCCTTCGCTGAAGGGGATTCGAGTGGTGATTATAAAGGGCGCGCTTCCGAATATGAAAGACATGCTCGGGCGGTTTCCGGGCGTGCCTTGGCAGCGGGAGTAGCGGTTCCGCTCCGATGGGTCATCATTAACCTATGACCCCCATTCGCCAGAACGTTCTTGGCATGAAGCCATACCCTCCTGGGAAACCGATCTCGGAAGTGAAGCGGGAGCTGGGGCTGGAGAAGGTTGTCAAGCTGGCGAGCAATGAGAATCCTTTTGGGCCGGCTCCGAAAGCGATCGAGGCCGTTCAGAAAGCAGCGTTCGAGATGCACCACTATCCGGATGGGTCAGTTTTTGAGCTGAAGCAGGTGCTCTCGGCCAAGTACGGCGTGCCGACCGACCAGATCATGGTGGGGAATGGCTCCGACGAGCTGATTCACCTGGTTGGGATGGTGCTACTGGGTTCTCCGGACGATGAGATGATCGTGGGCGATCCCTCCTTTTCCCGGTACGACGCCAGCGCGTATCTGGCTCCGTCGAAGTTAATCAAGGTTCCGCTGGACTCCGATTTTCGGCACGACCTCCCCGCGATGGCGCGTGCAGTGACGGAAAGCACGAAGATTCTCTGGATCGCGAATCCGAACAATCCGACGGGAACGATTGTGCGTAAGCCGGAGGTGGATCGGCTCCTGCGTGACATCCCTTCGTCTGTGCTGGTCGTGCTGGACGAGGCGTATTTTGAGTTTGCCGAGCATGAGCCGGGCTTTCCGATCTCGACGGAGTACCTGGCGCAGGGGCACAACGTTTTGGGGCTTCGGACGCTGAGCAAGATCTATGGGCTTGCGGGGATTCGGATCGGGTTTGGATTTGGGCTGTCATATCTGGTGGATGCGGTGCATCGCGCGAAGGAGCCGTTCAATGTGAACTCCCTGGCGCAGGTCGCGGCGATTGCCGCGTTCGACGACGAGGATCACTTGCGGAAGACGATCGACAACAACCGGTTGGGGATTCAGCGGCTGAATCGGGTTTTTGAGGAGTTGGGGTGTAAGCCGTGCAAGAGCTTCGGGAACTTCGTTTACGTCGACCTTGGGCGGCCTGCGAAAGGGGTATTCGACGAGCTGCTGAAGGAAGGGGTGATTACGCGGACGGGGGATGTGTTCGGCCAGCCGAACTGCATGCGGATCACCGTGGGCACGCCCGAGGAGATGGACTTCTTCGTGGAGAAGCTCGCGAAGTGTAGTGCCTTCATCCGTGAAGGCATCTCCTCCGGCTAGCCTTTTGGAGGAGATGCACCCAGGGATGGGGGCCCACGGTTAGGCGCCTAGCTTCTGAGCCAGGTTGAGATCGACGCTTACGGCCGGTCCCATGGTGGAGCTGAGGGTGACTCCCTGAATGTAGCGGCCCTTGGAGCTTGCTGGCTTTGCCTTCACGATGGCGTTCATGGCGGCCGCCATGTTCTCCATCAGCTTGTCGTCATCGAAGTTCACCTTGCCGAGCGGCATGTGGACGTTGCCGGCTTTGTCGGCACGGTATTCGACGCGAGTGGCGGCCTTGATGTCTCGGACGGCGGCGGCGATGTTGTTCGTGACACTGCCATTGCGCTTGTTCGGGGTCTTGGGTCCGAGGGCGCGGCCGATTTTTCCGATCTGAGGAGCCATATCCTCGGTGGCCAAGAGAACGTCGAAGTCGCGCCATCCGCCCTGAATCTGCGTGATCAACTCTTCGGCTCCGACCGTATCGGCACCGGCTTCCTCGGCTGCTTTCGCGAGATCGCCTCGTGCTAGAACAGCGACCTTGCGGACCTTACCGGTGCCGTGAGGAAGGCTGGCCAGGCCACGAACGTTCTGATCGCTCTTTCGAGGATCGATTCCGAGCTTTACCGCCATGTCGATCGTCTCGACGAACTTGGCGGTGGCGGTGTCTTTGACCTGCTGCATTGCAGCGGCGGGTTCGATGGCGACGTCGGCGTTAACCTTGGCAGCGGCGGCCTCGAAGCGAGGCGAATGCGGATTCTTCTTAAGGAGTCTATTTTTTGATCGTCTTGGCATGGTTACCTCGTGGTCAAGCGACCCGCTAGAACGGGTCTCCCACTAGAATGCGAAATCAGAGTTTACCTCTTAGCGCAAAGAGCCGGGAGTTCGATACCGAACTCCCGGTCAACTAAGTTGCTATACGGCTTCTATTGTCCGCCAGTGGTTGTTTCGCCACCGGTTGTCGTTTCGCCGCCGGTCGTCGGCGGGGTTGTCTCCTCTGGCTCGCGCACAGGCGGTCGCTCCTTCTCGCGCTCGATGATGATCGGCGGATTGCTAGGAGCGGGTTGGGCGGGCGGGTTGACGATTACGGGTGGTTGTGTGTTCACCACGGGTGGAGGTGTGATGATCGTGGTCGGCGGATTCGGGGCGCTCATGGTTTGAGCTCGTCCGTCCGATCTCATCGGCTGCTCCACGACGACTTCTGTGCGGCTCGTATTCGGTCCCCACCAAGCGTAATAGCCGATGAGGCCCGCGATGAGAAGCACGACGCCGGCGACTGCGGCAATCAGTCCGATAGGCGTGTCGTCTCGTTCCACTACAACGTCGCGTCGGTGGCTTACCACTACTGGCGGTGAATCGGTCTGCACCACTTTTCTCTTAATCAACATTTTGTCTGCTCTCCATTTGTTAGGGTACTGCGGTTAGCGACTACCCTCTATACTTCGGACTTGGTTTACACCCCTCTGGTTCAGGTAGATGAAAAATGAGTAGGGCTTATAGGTCTCAGTTGACCTATAAGCCCAAATGCTTAACCTGGGCAGTTAAGGGTTATTGTCCCGTGGTGCTGCCCGCGTTGTCGCGAGTAGTGTTATCGGAACTTGAACCGCCGTTATTGGCCGGCGGATTGATGGTGATGTCTGGTGGCGAGACGTTTACGTCGGGCGCGGTGACGTTGACGTCGGGCGCCGTGACATTGATGTCCTGAGCGCGACCCGTATCTGCGGGAGTTTCCACTTTGACGTTCGTGGTTGACGAGTTGTTGGGTGACCACCAGGCGAAATAGCCGATGAGGCCAAGCACCAGAAGCGCAGCAAGGACGATGCCGAGCACGGCGCCGGATGACCCGGTATCGCTTTCTACAATCGTTTCTCGGGTGTGAGTCTCCACAACATCCGGCTCTCTGTATTCGTATGCCATTTTCTTTGTTCTCCTTATCAACACTCGCTCGAGGCAATTCCCGAGCAGAGGCTCTCTCAAAGCAATGGACTTAGCATCCGGGTTTCGTGTTCAAACGGCAAGGCAAGTATTCTTCCCTGCATGCCACTCAAAGTAGCCGTGCTCGGAGCCGGCAGCGTCGGCTTTACGCGCGGGATTTGCCGGGACATTCTAACGGTGCCCGAGCTTCAGGACACGAACTTTGCGTTCCACGACATCAACGAGCACAACCTGGACATGACTACGCAGCTCATGCGAAAGGATATCGAGGCGAATCGTGTTGACGCGATCGTGCGTTCGACGTTGAACCGACGTGAGGCTTTAGAGGGTGCGGATTATGTTCTGTGTTTCGCTCGGGTCGGAGGACTCGAGGCATTTGCGACGGATGTCGACATTCCGCTCAAATACGGAGTCGACCAATGCGTCGGAGACACGCTTGGGCCGGGCGGGATCATGTATGCGCAACGGGGCATTCCGGTGCTGCTGGACTTCTGCAAAGATATCCGCGAGGTCGCGGCCGGGCATTGCACCTTCCTCAACTACTCCAATCCAATGGCGATGCTCACCTGGGCGTGCAACCACTATGGCGGAGTCAAGACGATTGGTCTCTGCCATGGCGTTCAAGGCGGGCATTGGCAGATCGCGCGCGCGATCGAGAGTTGGGCTCGAAACAAGGGATTAATTGGCGAGGAGGAAAGGGTTTCCAAAAAGGATGTCGATATCGTATGTGCAGGAATCAACCACCAGACCTGGTACGTGCAAATCCATTGGCGCGGAATGGACATGGTTCCGCACATGCTGGAAGCTTTCGAATCCGTCGAAGCCTTCAGAAGGACAGAGAAGGTTCGGATCGACATGCTGCGGCGGTTCGGCTACTACAGCACCGAATCGAATGGCCACCTCAGCGAGTATGTGCCGTGGTACCGGAAGCGGCCCGAGGAGATCATGGATTGGATCGACATGAGCTCCTGGATCAACGGGGAGACGGGCGGTTATCTGCGGGTCTGCACGGAGGGACGGCGATGGTTCGAGCACGACTTTCCGAACTGGATGGCCGGCCCGGCTAACGAATTCACTCCTGAAAAGCGCGGAGAGGAGCATGGAAGCTATATCATCGAGTCGCTCGAAAAGGGCAGAGTCTATCGCGGTCACTTCAATGTCGTGAACAACGGTGTGATCACCAATCTGCCGAACGACTGCATCATCGAAGCGCCCGGCTATGTCGACAGGAACGGCGTCCACATGCCAGTGGTCGGAGACCTTCCCTTGGGCTGTGCAGCGGTTTGCAATACGTCGGTTTCTGTGCAGCGATTGGCCGTCGAAGCAGCCGTGCGAGGCGACGCCGAGCTCCTGAAGCAGGCGATGATGCTCGATCCGCTTACGGGTGCGGTATGCAATCCGCCTGAGATTTGGCAGATGGCGGATGAGATGCTGATCGCAGGCGCACCGTGGCTGCCGCAATACAACGAGGCAATTGCAGAAGCGAAGGAGCGGCCTATGTTGATTCCGACGAAAAGCTACGCAGGTGCCGCGCGGCTCGAAACCAAATCCATCGAGCAGATGGAATCTCGAGCCGAGGCTCAACGTAAACTTGCGGGCCAAAGCGACAAGGCCAAGTAGCCGCTATGGGGCGGGCATCAGCCTGATGATCTTGTCCGGCTGATTGATGGCAACATACACATAGCCGTCCGGTCCGACGGCCACCTCGCGAATCCGGCCCATGCCGTGAATGAGTTCCTCCCGCTCGACGAGTTGGCCATCCTTCATGCGCAGCCGATCAAGATTTGCGCCGGAGAGTCCACCCGCGAGCAGGTCACCCTTCCATTGCGGGAATGCCTTGCCCGTTGCCACGTCAAGGCCAGAGGCGCCGATCGAGGGCAGCCAACGGAATGCCGGTAGCGTGATCTTCTCCTCCGGCTTGGGCCAAGGCGTGGAGAACGGCGTGTCGTTGTAGTTGATTCCGAACAACACGATTGGCCAGCCGTAATTCGCGCCCTTATCCACCTTGTTCACTTCGTCGCCACCGCGGGGGCCGTGTTCGGTCGTCCACAGATTGCCGTCGAGGTCGAATGCAAGACCTTGCTGATTACGATGGCCGGTCGACCAGATTCCCTTTATCGCCCCTTCAGCGAAAGTGGGATTGTCGGTTGGGATCGTTCCATCAGTGTTCAGACGGAAGATTTTCCCGAAAGGATTGGTGAACTCCTGAGAGCGCATGTTCGTTCCTCGCTCTCCAATGGCGATGAAAACGTGGTCGCTCTTGTCGAAGGCGATCCGGCTGCCGAAGTGAATTCCGGCTCCGGAATAGAATTCTTGAGGAAACTCTAGGATCGTCTGCTGATCCGTCCATGTGGCAGAGTCGCCGGAGAGCTTGACTTTGCCGCGGACCACTTTCGTCATTGCCCCGCGCTCCTTTCCGGGATCGCTAAATGCGAGATAGACCCAGCCATTGGATGGGTGCACCGCAACATCCATTAACCCGCCTTGGCCCTGCTGACGACTCGCCGGCAGACCCTCGACTTCTGCGATTAACTCGCCATTCGACAGAACATTGATCGTCCCCGGGAGGTTTGTAACCAGCATTTTGCCTTCGGGGAGCCAGTCAATGGCCCATGGAGTCTTCATGTCATCTTCCGAAACGGTTTCGATTCTGTAGTTGTGGCGCTTGCCCGGATAGACGCCATTTACGGCTTTTGGACTTCCATTTTTGGCTCGAAGACCCTTCGCCTGAAGCTCACGAATGTGGACAACCTGAGCCCAGATCTGCTGATCGGACATGGTGGCACCATAAGCTTCCATCCCCGCGTCGGGAACGCCATTCTTGATCGCATCGAAGAATGGCCGGTCATGTTTCTGCTCGAATTTGTCTTCGTCGATCAGCGATTTCGTCCCACCGCCTCCACCCTCTCCGGCGCGGCCGTGGCACTTGGCGCAGGTGTCCTCGTAAAACTGGGTGACGCTTACCTGCTGCCGCTGCTGCGGGAGGGTATCTGGCTTGGGCACGACCTTGGTCGAGGCGATGCAGGAAATACCTGCGAGAATGGCCGAGCTGGTGAGTAGAAGCTGTTTGGTCAACGTTGGAAGTTCCCTTGAGTTGCGAGGATACACCGGATTGGACGATCCTTACGCGGGCAACGGGCGAGTGCGTCAGGTTCAAAAACGAGCATTTATGCCTGCAAAGCGAACATTAGAGTCGTTCGCGTCGCAGGAATAACTACAAAAGGAGAGTGCACATGACACGATTTCAACCTCTTGTGGCCTGCATGATCGCGGCCAGCACCGGCCTGATGGCCGCCGCGCCGAGCTACGCCGAGGCTCAGACGAAGCAACAGCTCGATCGGCGACAGCAGAAGAAGAACGAGTGGCGAAACCTCGCTTACGTTGGAGGAGGACTAGCTTTGCTCGGTCTTCTGAACAAGAACACGACCTTGACCTCCCTCGGTGTCGTCGGTGCCCTGTATTCGGCTCACCGCTATGAGCAGGATCGAAAGAGCCAGAGCAGCATGCAGCGGTCGAGGGCGCAACTGTTCTCACGAACATCCTTTGTGAGCAACGGCGTTCGTTACAACCGGAAAACCATCTGGAAGAACGGGCAGCGCTATTACACGTTCGTTCGCGCGAGGTAATTCGCGCCTCGAGTTTAGAAGGGCCGCTGTTGGCGGCCCTTTTTTATGCCGGGGGTTGGGCGGCGAAGCTGAGGGCGACCAGATAAGCCACCCATATTGCTGACAGGGTTACCAGCCAGCCCGCTGAGCCCTTCGTCTTAAATGCGGCCCACGTTGCGGCCACAGCCACTAAGAGCGCCAGGCCGCAGATGAAAAGGGCCGGGGTTCTTTGCTGCCAATAGAAATAGATCCCTGCCCAAGTCGTGACGAGGCACTGGTAGGAAGCGATGAGAATCAAGGCACGGACCTTGCGCCCTCCGGCGTCGCTCGGGTCGGCAGTGAAGACTTGCCAGGCCGCGAGTCCGAGGAAACCGCTTAGAATGGTCCATATCGGGGCAAAGGCGACCGTCGGCAGGGTCCATGTCGGCTTCCGCAGGGTCTGGAACCAGAACTCCATCCCTGTGTTTTCGGCGCGAAGGATCAGGAAGTTAAAAACATACGCGGCGGTCAGGCAGGCGAGCAGACTGAGCCACGGCTTCCCTTCACGAGGCTCTTCGACGCTCAGCGACATTAGCTTAGTTATAGCCGTTCGGGGGCGTAGTGCCCATTCCCAAGGAGGGGAGGGGGTGATTGATGATTGATAATTGATGATTGGGGAGGTGACGTTTGGGGTGCTTTTTTGATGCTTCTACTTAAAAGGCGTCTATACGGGTTTTTGTCAACCTTATGTTAAAAAACTTTGCTCAAATGCTCGCAGTCGAGCGACTTGCGTTGGCGCTCTTTAACTGCTTCAACAAGAGGTCCCACGTCTGCTTTGCCAGGAGAACGAGGGAAAGGGTTAGCCACATGATTGATTGCTGTTGAAGGCCTCCGCCACAGTCTCCGTGGTTCGGGTTTTGCCAGAAGTATGGGTGGGTGCAGAGGAGTAGCACTTGGGCTGCTGCGAACCATTTGCTCTTGGCCACCCACGCCAATCCAAGTCCGGCACAGCAAACGAAGGCTTCCGTCGCGAGGGTGGCCCAGGAGACGTCGTAAACTTCTTCGATGATGAGGCGGTAGGTGGCCAGGTCCTTCGTGGAACACGCCCAGGCTGAGACTCCGGTGAGCACCCCGAGACACGTGGCCAATAGCTTCACGCCAACATCCGCTCGATCTTCTTCGCGTATTCGTCCGCCAGTGCCTTGCTCGCGGGTTCTTCGGGGGACTCGGCGTAGATGTGGAAGATGGGTTCGAGGGCGTCGGGGAGGACGAGGACCCAGGAGTCTTGGTCGTAGATTTTGATGCCATCGAGGAGCTCGACTCTGGCCCCGCTCTTGCTCTCCTCCGATATCTTTCGCATGACCGTGCCCTTGAACTCCCACGGCACCTTCACCTGCTCGTAGGCCAACCGGAACACCGGGAGTTCGGCGGCTACTTCGCTGACCGAAAGCCCCGTCTTTTGCAGCATCGTGATGAGCATGCCGAAGCTGAAGGCGGCATCGAAGCCGGGGTGGAGCGCGGGGAAGATGAAGCCTCCGCGCTCGTCTCCGGCGAGGCTCACTTCGGCTTCGAGGCTGGTGCTCATGAGGGAGCGAACGTCGGACTTGGTGCGGATGATCTGCGCGCCGTGCTTCACCAGCACGTCTTCCAGCATCGATGGGGCGGTGATGCTGAGGGCGATCTTGGCTCCGGGCTGAGTTTTGGCGATGAGAGTTCCGAGGGTGGCGAGGAGGGCGTTGCCGAGGACCTGCTCCCCACGCTCGTCGATGACCGTCAGCCGCTCGCCCTCTTCGGTGAAGAGCACGCCGAGATCGTAGCCAAGGGTGCCGACGATTTGGGCGAGATTGTTGACGTGCTGCTCGACCTGCTCGGGGCTTCTCGGAGCGAGCTTCGCGTCGTTGAAGCCGTTAAGGCTGATGGAATCGATGCCCATCCGCGCGAGCATTGCGGGGAAGATGGCGGCGAGGGACGAGTAGCCGTAGTCGCAGACAACCCTTAATCTCTTGCCTTCCGCTTCAAAGGGGAGGAGGCGGAAGTAGTCGTCCTGGTATTCCTCGACGGCTCTGGAGGCGAATTCGATTTGGCCGAGGTCGTCCGGATCGGCTCGCTTGAAGTCTTCTCGGAAGAAGGCATTTTCGACTTTTCTTTCCAGGGCCTTGGGGAGATATGCGCCGCGCTCGTCCAGGAACTCGATGAGGGAGACGCGATTGTTTCCGGGGAGCTTTCTTACGCAGATTGCACCTACCGCTCCGCTCGTGCGGATGAAGTGGCGGGCGACGGGGAGGGCGGCGGAGCGGAGATCGACTACGGTGCAGCCTACGCTGAGCAAAGAAGCGATGACCGCCCTCTTGATCATTCGCGAGCTTCGTGTCGAGTCTCTGGAGGTGACGATTCGAGCTCCAGTAGGCAAACAAGACCCATAAGCAGACCCAAGACGGCAGGCGAAGTCGGGCGTGATCTCGATGTTGCTGAGGCCGGCGACTCCGAGCTCGCGAAAGAGGGTGCCGCGCCATTTGTTGCCCCAGACGAGGGACATCGTGACGGTGGAGCCTCGCTCCACGATCTTGTCGGGCCAGATCTTTACGCGGGGCCTGATGGTGCAGCCGACGTCGATGAGGCAGCGGTCGCCGATGACCGCGTCTTCGCGCAGAACGGAGTCTTTCTTGACGGTTGCCCGGGAGCAGATGATGGCGGAGTGGACGCCTACGTTAGGCCCTACATACGCTGAATCCCAGACCACTGAGCGCTCCACGTTCGCGTCCTCTTCGATGAACGCGTTGTCGCCGATGACTGTGTAGGGGCCGATGCTCGCGCCGCGCTTGATCTTGCAGTTTCTGCCGATGCAGAGGGGCGGGGTGAGCGTTGCGGTTTCGTCGATAACGCAGTTCGCGCCAATGCTCACGCCGTGGTTTAAGGGCTCGCCTTGGACGGGCAGATTGACTCGGCCGGAGAGAAGGTCTTCCTGGGCTTCTCGGTATTGGGTGAGGGAGCCGACGTCGGTCCAATACTCCTCCATCACGTAGCCGTAGATCGGCTTGCCGGATTCGAGGAGCATCGGGAAAATGTCTCCGCTCCAGTCGTAGGCTTTGCCCTGCTCCATGAGATCGAGGATCTCGGGCTCAAGGATGTACATGCCGGTGTTGACGGTGTCGGAGAAGACTTCGGACCAGCTTGGCTTTTCCAGGAAGCGGACGACTTTGCCGTCGTCGTCCGTGATGACTACGCCGAATTCCAGCGGGCTCTGGACTCGGTAAAGGATAAGGGTGGCGAGGCTGCCTTTTGCCTTGTGGAACTCGATAGCTTTGGTCAGGTCGCAGTCGGTGAGGGCGTCGCCGGAGACGATGAGGAACGTGCCGTCCTTGAGCTGTTCTTCGGCTTTCTTGACGCTGCCGGCGGTGCCGAGGGGGGTGGTTTCGACGCTATAGGACATCTTCACGCCGAAGTCGGATCCGTCGCCGAAGTAGCCTTGGATTTCTTCCGCGAGATAGTAAAGGGTGGAGACGACCTCGGTCATCCCATGGCGCTTCAGTAGCGTCAGGATGTGCTCCATGATCGGCTGGTTCGCGATGGGGACCATCGGCTTGGGCCGGTTTGCGGTGAGGGGGCGTAGTCGCGAGCCTTCTCCGCCTGCCATCACGACCGCTTTCATGGTTTCTATTATAGGGGGTGCGTCCAGCGTGGCTGGACGGGCCTGGATGCGCAGCGCGGCTACGCGTTCCTGGGTGCATTCACATTCTCATGCGGGCGGTGTATAGGCGACCGTCGCTTCCGCGAAAGTGATGCTTATCGTTCCACTTGATTCTCAGCGTCCAGGTCTTGCCGTGGAGTGGTGGGACGGGGTGCTGAGGGAATGGTACGCCGAATTTTGGAGGTCCAGGCGGTGGAACGCTGACGACGCTCGATTGGAGCCGAAATTGAATCACGTTTCGCTTTAGAGAAAACTTTCCGTGTTCGACGTAGTCCTTTCCCTTCCGGTCCGTTAGCAGCACATAGTGACCGTCGACCTTGAACGTGATGGAGCCCTCCAGACGGCGTCTGGAGAAGGCCCAATTGCCGTGCAGCTCCTGGCTCGGGCCAGCGCGTGCGACAGCCGCGACCAGAGTGATCATGCTCGTGATAAGCATGACTTGGATAGCATTCTTGGGGAGGGAGCGGTTCCCATGAAGAGGAGTTTGTGGCGCGTCCAGCGTGGCTGGACGGGACCCGGATGCGCAGCGTGGCTACGCGTTCCGGGTTGGCGGTCACGACGACCGGCGAACCGACTGCGCTGTGGGTGATCGTGAACGCCAAGCACAAAGAAAGCTAGTCCAACAGGTCGACTTTGCCGGTGGCAATGTCGAAGTAGGCGCCCACGATCTTCGGCTTAGCGGCGCGAATGTCGGGGTCGCGCTGGATCGCTGCGACTTGCGCTCGGATGTTCGCGATGCATGCAGCCTTGAGCTTGTGGGCGCTATCACCGGCGGCAGGCTTACCAATGTCAATGCGATCCACCAAGTGACGCAGATTGCTCGAGAGCTTGTCGAGGTAGCTCTTTGGCGACATCGCCGCCCCCACCGCGCCGCACTGCGAGTGCCCCATGACCACGACATAAGGCGACTTGAGCACGGCGACGGCATATTCGACGCTGCCCAAGGTCGCGGGATCGGCAACATTTCCCGCGACGCGAATGATGAAGAGCTCGCCTGGCCCCTGGTCGAAAATGATCTCCGGCGGAACCAGACTGTCGGAGCAACTGAGGATCGTCGCAAATGGCGCCTGCCCCTTCGCCAACTGGCCGCGCTCCGGACGGACGGATATCTTCTGAACGTTATAAGGGTCTAGGCTGTTGTGATTGCCCGCGACAAGGCGTTGCCTCGCGTCCGTTGGCTGTCCAACCTGTGCCACAACGAGGGTGGTGGCGGCAATGCTGAGAACTGAGAGAAGGCAATTGCGAAACTTCACGTTGCCAGTATGCGCTTATTGGTAATTTTTCGCATTTGATCCTTCTATTTAGGTTCAAAACGACTCCTTCCGAGGGTCGCCTTCTCTCTTTTACAGGCTCCTCCTGCGAGAGAATCGTGTGATCGGTGGTTTAGGTGCCCTCGCAACTTTGACGGCGAGTGGGCAAGATCGGCAGGATTGCATTACTTCCAGGCTCCCTAGCTGGCTTAAAAAAGCCCAGGTCTCTTGCCGAAGAAGAGACCTGGGCTGCGCCAACTTTAGGGGTTGACAGTAAGCGTCTTCGTAAGCGTTACTCCACCTCCGATGGCGGTTAGGGTCACGGCGACCGGCGAGCCTACTGCGCTGTGGGTGATCGTGAACGTCGCCGTAGTTGCTCCCGCCGGAACCGTGACCGATGCCGGCACGCTCGCCGCGGATGCATTCGAGCTCGAAAGGGTGACGACTGTGCCACCTGCAGGAGCGACTGCATTTAGGGTCACGGTGCCCGTTACCACCGTCGTCGAGCCGCCTTTCACGGAGGTTCGGTTCAGGGTGAATGAGCTGAGCCTTGGTGGGAGGAGGGTTAGCGTGTCCGTCTTCGTCGCGTTGTAAACGGCCGTGATGGTCACAACCGTGTTGCTCGCCACCGAAGCGTGCGTGATGTTGAACGTGGCTTCCGTGGCTCCGCTCGGGATGGTTACCGAGGCGGGCGTTGCGGTTGACGCCGAGTCGTCGCTGAGCAACACCTTTGATCCTGCGGAAGGCGCGGGGGCGTTGATCTTCACGGTGCCTGTAGCCGCGCTTGTGCTGCCTCCCGTCACCGATGCCGGCGCGATGCTGACGAGCACAAGAGTGGGCGGCTTTACGGCGAGAGCGCCGCTCTTGGTGACGCCATTCGCCGCTCCCCGAATGTAGAGATTCCTCAGAACCGGTACGGAGAAGTGGTTGACGGTGAAGGTTGCGGTCGTGGCTCCTGCGGGCACGGTCACTGATGACACGGCGGGCATGGCGGCTGACGTATTCGACGAGCTTAGGTCGACTAGCGTGCCTTCTGAAGGGGCCGGTGCGGTCAAGGTCACCGTCGAATTGACGATTGTGGCGGTGCGTCCAACGACTGCGTTAGGCAGGTTCACGACGCTCAGCGGCTTCGGTGCCTCCACTAATAGGGCTGCCGATAGCACGTCCGAGTGGTACGTCGCTGTGAGGTTAACGCTGGTGTTGGTTGACACCGAGGTGTGGCTCACCGTAACGCTGCGGGTGAGGACACCCTCGGGAATGGTCACTGAGGCTGGCATTCCTGCAACGCTCGGATTGCTCGAGGCGAGGTTCACTTTGATGCCGCCCGCGGGGGCTGGGTTTTGCAGCGTCACCTTGAACTTGACGACCTTGGATGATCCGCCTGGGACGACGGTGGGGGTTACGGCGACGCTTCCAAGCGTGGTTGGAGCGCCGGAATCGACGGTGATAACTGT
>JBGGMI010000020.1:0-17659 GCA_041288075.1 Fimbriimonas sp. | reverse complement strand
GACGTGTCCTTTGCGGCCAAGGCGGTACGAATCTCCGGTGGGATCGTGGAAGCGGCGGGTGCTTTTACGCCCGTGGTCGAGAGGCGGAAGCGGCCAAGGTTGTGGAAGTCGTACACCGACTTCTGCTCAATGGTGAGCACGGCGCTGGAAGGCTGCCTCACATCGATCGGTTCCGCGAGCTCGAAAACGATCTCGTGCGACTGGCCAACCTGCCCATCGACCGCCCATCCTTTCTTCGGATCGCCGAGGAGGGCATCTGGGGCGGAGAAGAGCTTCTGCGAGAAGTCGGCGGTGGCTTTGCTGAACTTGACCGGCTTTCCATCGACGCTGAGCAGCACGTTGGTGATGACGAAGTTTCCGTTCTGCGAGCGACCCGGGCCCTTGCTGGGCAGCGTCGGATCGGCGAGGGCCTCGATGCGGATGCCGGTGAGGCGCTGAGGCTGAATAGTCGTTTCGATGCGATAGCTTTCCTGCCGCGCGTTCTCGCCGATGGCCTGAACGATTAGGTTGTCAGCGGAGCGGAAGATTGCCTGGTCAGCCTTGACGGTCGTGCTGGGGAGCGGCTTCCAGTCGGAGCTCGACTCTGCGCTGCGCATCCATTCGGCAAAGGCGGTCCGCAGCTCTGGCGTCCATTTGGCGGCATTCTTTTGGGCGGCGGCTACGGCGAGCTTCAGCTCGGCGCGACGTTTGATTTGCGCGGGGGTAGGAACCTCGATGTTGGGCTCGTGGAGCGTGATGTCGAACGTGGCGAACGTGCCTCTGGGGTAGGTGTTCGAGTTCGAGAAGAAAGCCGCCATTCGATAGAAGTCTTTCTGGCTCAGCGGGTCGTATTTGTGGTCGTGGCAGCGGGCGCACTGGAGGGTGCTGCCGAGCCAGACGGTGGAGGTGGTGGCGACTCGGTCGATGACGACGTTGAAGTGCTGCTCCTCGGGATCGACGCCGCCTTCCAGGTTCATCATCGTATTGCGGTGGAAGCCGGTGGCGACGAGCTGGTCGATGGTGGGGTTCGGGAGCTGGTCGCCGGCGAGCTGTTCGACGGTGAACTCGTCGAACGGCATGTTCTGGTTGAGCGACTTGATGAGCCAATCGCGCCAGACCCAGGCGGTGCGGCCGAGATCTTTTTCGTAGCCGTCGGTGTCGGCGTATCGCGCCATGTCGAGCCAGATGCGGGCTTGTCTCTCGCCGTAGTGGGGGGAGGCGAGGAGACGGTCGACAAGTCTTTCGTAGGCGTCAGGGCTCTTGTCGGCTTTAAAGGCTTCGACTTCTTCGACGGGGGGCGGGAGGCCGATGAGGTCGAGCGAGACACGGCGGATGAGAGTTTCTTTCGTTGCTTCCGGAGCCGGTTTCAGTTTTTCTTTGTCGAGCTTGGCTAAGACAAAGGTGTCGATCGGGTTCTTGATCCACTTGGGGTTGGAGACCTGCGGCAGGGCTGGACGTTGGGGCTTGACGTAGGCCCAGTGCGGCTTGTCAGGCGCGTCGGTTCTGGCTCCGGCGGTGATCCAGTCGCTGACGGTTTGGATCTGCTCGGCGGTGAGGGCGGTGAAGCCGAGGGGCATGCGTGGCTTCCCGTGCTCTCCCTTCAGTCTCGCTAGGAGCAGAGATTCGGACGGCTTGCCGGGGACGAAGATCTTGCCGCTGACTCCGCCCTTCTGGATTCCTTCTGGCGTGGAGAGGTCGAGGCCGGCGGCGGGGTTGGCTCCGCTGTGGCAGGTGAAGCAGTGGGCCTTGAACGTGGTTCGGACGACGGTGACGCGCTGCGCTTCGAGCGGGGTGAGCTTTGGCGGCTGCTGGAGGGCCAGCAGGGCGAAAGGGGCGGCCGCGAAAGCGGCCGTTACAAGCGTGGTTACCCGAGACATCCGAATCTATGGTAACTCATTCCTCCCGTAGTGCCTCCATCCGTGGAGGCATCTCATCCGAAATTGCTGCGTTCCGGAGGAGATGCTCGAGGACGAAGAATCTTGTCGCCATTTGTTGCGTTCCCGGAGGAGATGCCTCCACGGATGGAGGCACTACAATAGTTCGTGCTTCAGAAAACGTTTTTGCACTCGGGATGGGAGTTTGCGGAGAAGGGGTGGCCCGGGGGGAAGGTGGCTACGGTTTCTACGGGGTGGTTGCCGGCTCAGGTGCCGGGGCATGTACATCTTGACTTGATGGCCAATGGGATCATTGCGGATCCTTTTGAACGGATGAATGAGCTTGGGTGCCAGTGGGTGGACCGGGCGGATTGGTCTTACAAGACTTCTTTCGAGTGGGCGCCGAAGGAGGGATGCCCGCGGCGGGTGCTTCGGTTCGAGGGGCTGGATACGGTTTGCTCGGCGTTTTTGAACGGGGAGCTGGTGGCGGAGCACGACAACATGTTTGTGCCGCTGGAGGTGGATGTCACCGAGAAGCTGATCGAGGGGCCGAATGAGCTTCGGGTGGATTTTCAGTCGGCGGTGCGGGTTGGCGAAGAGCGGCGGGCGGCTTACTTTGAAGCGAACGGGATTGCTCCGGACACGCTGTGGTTCGAGGAGCGGGCGTTTGTTCGCAAGGCGCAGTACATGTTCGGCTGGGACTGGGGTCCACGGCTGGTTTCGTGCGGGATTTGGCGGCCGGTTTGTTTGATCGAGTTTACGGCGCGAATAATTGATGTCCAAGTTGATGCAAAGCGAGAAGCCGATGGCACGATCGCGTTGAACGTCAAAACAGAGTATGAGGGCGATGGCGTCACTCCGCGACACATTTACGGGGATCGCCAGTTCTTAGACGGGAAGCACAAGATTCACAATATGGTTCGGGATTGGACTCCTGGTGTTATGTCCTTCGATGAGGATGACCCTGCATCGGTGGGCCCGATCACTTTGGGCTTTATTTCCGTGCTGGCACATGCGGATGATTCTGTCCTCAGAGACCTTAATGAAGGCAAGACTCCCGGCTGGCCGACCGAGGATTACCCTGAGTCATACGCAGACGATTCGTACATCTGGATTGGAGTCAGTCGACCAACTCTTCTGCAAAATCACGATGCATGGGGAGAGTCCTTCGAGTTCGAGGTCAACGGGAAGAAGATCTGGGCTCGTGGGGCGAACTGGATTCCCGACCACTCGTTCCCCAGCATCATCGATAAAGCCCGACTCCGCGATCGGCTGGAGAAAGCCAAGGACATGGGCTTCAACATGCTTCGCGTGTGGGGCGGAGGGCTTTATGAGACGGATGAGTTTTATAACCTTTGCGACGAGCTCGGGATCCTCGTCTGGCAAGACTTCCCGTTCGCCTGCAGCTACTACCCGGACGACGAGCATTGGCAGGAGGTCATCCGCAAGGAAGCCGAGGTCAACATCAAGCGCATCCGGAACCATCCCTGCCTGGCACTCTGGTGCGGGAATAACGAGAACCTGGAGATGCATGTGAACCGGTGGGGTGGGGAGAGGCAGCCGCCGCGCTACTTCGGTGAGAACCATTACGACAAGGTGCTGCCGGCGCTGGTTAGCGAGTTGGATCCGAAGACTAGCTATATCTCGACGTCACCCATTGGCCAGCCACCTGAAGAACAAGTAAAGGATCAGAAGCGGCGCGGCCCGAACGCCGACGGCTATGGCGACCAGCATAACTGGGATGTTTGGCATGGCCGTGGCGACTGGCGGCACTATACGGATTCGAAGGGGCGGTTTAGTAGCGAGTATGGCTTTGCTTCTTCTTGCTCGCTGTCGGTTTGGAATAAGACCTTGGCGGAGGAGGATTGGGACCCGCATTCGCCGGTGGTGCAGTGGCATGATCGCACGGGCAAGGGGCATGACACCTTCCACGGCTTCGTCAAGCTGCATTATCCCGAGCCAGTGACGCTGGAGGATTGGGTGTATTACAGCCAGCTCAACCAGCGGGACGCCTTAAGACACGGCGTAGAGCATTATCGGCGGTCGGAGTTCTGTCGAGGGTCTTTGATTTGGCAGTTGAACGACTGTTGGCCGGTACAGAGCTGGTCGATCTTGGATAGCGACGGGAACTACAAGGCGCTAGCCTACGAGCTGAGGCGGCTTCATGCCGACGTGTTGGTTTCGCTGGAGAGGCAGAACGAAAACGTCAAGGTTTGGCTCGTGAACCATGGGGCTGAGGCTGATTCGGGTGTCGTCACGGTTCGGGCGGTTCATTTGGGAACCGGAGCGGTTCTGCGGACTTGGGCTAGCGAAGAGTTGGAGAGCGGGTCGGACAGTATTCAGTTGGCGCTGGAGTTTTCGGTGGCTGGGTTGGCGGTGCCGGACACGATCTTGTTTGCTTGTTTTCCGGACCCTCTCCCCTGCCCCTCCCCCTCGGAAGGGGGAGGGGTTCCCGGAGCTTGGCAGCTTCTTGGGGAGCCGAAGAATTCTCGGTTTGCGGAGCCGGAGGATCTCTTGTTCTCGACAAGCGAGGAGGGCGTGCTCACGCTGAGGCTGAAGGCTCCGGTGGTGGACCTGATGCTTACGAGCGAGGGCGATCCTTCGGCTTTCTTGGACAACTTCATCACCTCGCCGGGCGAGCAGGTGCGTGTGCGTCTGGCTTACATGCCCGAGTTCATTGAGGCGCGATCGCTTGCCGGCGAGCACAGGGTGAAGGTTACTCGCGGGCAACTGTGAGCGAACGCAACGGGTTTCCCAACACGACCTTCGTTTTATGAGGTTCTTGCTTCTGCTCGTTGGTGTCGCGATGGCGTCCCTGTGTCTAGCGGATGGCTCGTATTTCATCCGCGGGAGCCTGTCGCCGGAGATACCGTTTCAGCGAGCCGCGGTGGCGTATCGAGACGGCATCGAGCGCATGGCTATCGAGAACACGGTTGTTTCGTCAGAGACAGAAATGTCTTGGGTGCTTCCGATCCCAGTCAGACCCATCTCGGTGGTGGCGGGCATAGATGGCAAGCATTTCTTCACCAAGTCTGAATCTGTCTATCGGCCGGCTCTTCAGCGCGACAATGCGTATGGCCCGACCTGGGTCTTTTACTTTGTCATGACGGCGCCGCTGCTGTGGATTGGCCTCAGCGCGCCGTTTCGATTGAGGAAGGAAGCAAGCCCCTGGAGAACGCTTGTACGGGAAACGGTCGCGTCGCTTTTGTTTGCACTTCTGGTGATGGTCTTCACACCGGTATACGCCAGCAGCCGCTCTTCATCGACGGGCATCGAGTCGCTCATGGCGCAGGAAGTTGGCGACTACAAAGTCGAAGTCGTTCGCGGAGAGTCCGCTCAGCCGATCATCGACTGGCTGCAATCAAACGGAACCCCATTGCCGGAACGCGCCAAGCCGATTGTGGCCGACTATGTCAAGCGGGGCTGGTGCTTCATGGCGGCAATGCTCAACACGGACATAGATCGGGCGGTGGAGCCGCACCCGATTATCGTTTCCTTTAAGACTAAGGAGCCTATCTATCCCATGCGGCTGACGAGCCTCGTTCCAAAGCCGCTCGTGCTCGACCTGTACGTGATCGCGACCGGAACTGCGATGATCGATGGCTTGGATATGTGGGTCAGCAGGCCGGCCATTGCAGACCAGGATTACTTCTCGAAGCCGACCGACGAATATTTCTCTATGCAAGAGCTGGAATGGAAAGGCGCAACCCTCACCAGGTTCCGGACGAAGCTGGAGCCAGCGGAGATGACGGAGGATTATCGGATCGGAATTGCGGCGTATCGGCCCTATCATAAAGAGGTGTGGCTAGCTGCCGCGGTAAGGGAGCACGCTCAAAAGCGAGTCCTTTTCGCGAGCGCTGCAGCCGCACTCCTCATGGCCTACGTCGGGCTTGGGAGAAACCTCAGGGTAAGACCTTGGTTTTTGGCGACACTGGCTCTCATGGCGATTGCCGCCATCGCGGTGGTGGCCCAAATTTATGCGACGGCAAGCGTGGCGGTTTGAACGGTATGGGACTGCAGAAGGCACTCACGACCAAGATGTTGCGCAATGTAGCCTGTTTGAGCCTGATTGCCGCCGCGGCTCTGTCCGTTCCGTGCATCCATGTCGGTGGCCATGGAAAGTCTGTCACGACTGCGTTCGAGCATGCGGTGATCGTTTGGGACAGCAAACGAGGCATCGAGCACTTCATTCGAACCGCGGAATTTGAGACGAACGCGAAGGACTTTGGCTTCATGGTCCCCACGCCCTCTGTGCCTGAACTCGCGGCCGCCGACCCTGCCATCTTTCACACTCTGGACGGCATTGTCGACAAGAAGCTGTCGATGATCTCTAAGGGTGCCACCGCCGGAAGTGCAGACGCCACTAATGCCTTTGGCGAGGTGGAAGTGCTCAAGCAACAAACGGTCGCCGGCTACGATGCGACGGTTCTCAAGGCCACCTCCGCCGGCGCCGCGGAAACCTGGCTCAAGGAAAACGGTTACTCCGTGACGGACTCAGCCCGCGAGTGGCTGGATCCGTACGTGAAGAAAGGCTGGTCGATTACCGCATTCAAGATCGCCAATGTGGGCGCGGGACACGCAAGTCTCAAGCCGGTCCGAATGAGCTTTGCGACAGACAAGCCTTTTTATCCTTATCGAGAGCCTCGCCAGGAAAGAGTGGGAGGTCTGCCACGCGAACTGGAGCTGTATGTCCTTAGCGACGACTCTGTCGCCGGCCAGTTTAAGGGGCAGGGCTGGTCAGTGCAGCCGACCTGGACCGGCGAGCTCGACTCGGACGAGCGCACCAGAGTGGCGTCGGTACTTGGCAAGATCGAAGCTCAACCCGCTCATCTGACCGTGTTCAACGATCATTCAAATCCACGAGACGGCAGCGACGACGTATATTTCGTGACGGAGCAAGGCAGCGCAGCTAACTTTGGGTGGCTACTGCCCGTGGTTGGGTTGGGTGCGGTTGCGATGTACCTGCTTGCACGTCGGCGTCACAGCTAGCTGCGATAGTGAAGGGTAGTGTTGCCCACTTTGATGCGGTCTCCATCCTCCAACTGGACATTCCCGGTAATCAGCTCGCCGTTCAAGGTGGCAGGGTTTGCGGGGTCGAGCGGCTGCAAGTAGGCGGCGCCGGGGACGATTTCGAGCAGAGCATGCTGCGGACTGATACGCGCGTCGTAGTCCAGCCTAATCTGGGCGCTGTCTCCGCGGCCAAGGATGGAGCTTCCCTGGGGGAGTTGTAGGATCGCTCCGAACGGATCGATCAGGCGATGGTCTTTCACTGTCTCAACGACGGGTGAGGGCACGTCGAGAAAGGTGACGCTCGACGGCTCGTAAGTGAGGCTACGTCCCTCCTTGCCCAGGAACATCCGGAGTTGACATGGTCCGATGGTGGCCACTTCCCCTTCCTGAAAGAGCGCCTCTCGCACGGGATGGCCGTTCAGCAAGATTCCGTTTCCCGACATATCCACCAATGCCCAATGCCCCAGCCGAGCATCTACCATCGCGTGAACAGGCAGCACGCCTTCTTGGAAAGGGAGCCGAACCTCCAGACCCTCGGCGGTGCCAATTCGGTTCTGCCCGTTGTCCAGCGGGTAGGTGTTCCCCGCTCCCCGACCCGACTCCAGCCGCAGCGTAGCGGTGCGCATAAAGATATCGCTAAGACTGAGCGCCAAGCCCATGATGATGCCCATCGAGGTCCATTCGGCCAATCGAAGGAGACTCCATGGCTGCCATCCGCGAATCGTCGCCTCCCTGACAATCGCATCCAGCTTTTTCTGATCGAAGTCTGAGAAGTCGATCGTGGTGAGGACGGCCATGTCTTCGAACGGCGCGAGCAGTTGCCGGAGCATGTAGCCCACGAATGCAGCCATCGCGGCAGCAGCAAGGGCGCGCCGGTAGCGAGCCGCGGTCGGCTGGGTGGCCATTGCAATCGCCAGCGCCAGCGCTAGCGACGCGAGCACGTGCCAGAGAATTGGTGCCAGCGCCATCGTGGGTGGACCAAAGAGGCTGGGCTTTTCAGGTAGCGATCGTATGTTCACCCAGTCTGCCAAGGCATCGGCACCGCACACCAGCGCCCCGCCGAGGAGCGCTCCCTGAAAACCGGCGATGAGAGCCGTCTTTACGCTCGTGCGAGTCAGCGAGATCGCGTACGCCAACGAGCCCGCGATGAGCGCTCCAAGCATGAGGTGGGCGAACCAGCCATAGAAGGAACCGAGCGAGAAGGAGCCGTACGGGGTGAGGGTGCCGCTCTTGATGACCGTCGGCGCAAAGGGCTCGGAAATCAGCCAGGTAGCAAAGCCGGCACCTGCACCGGTCAGCGCCGTGATCCACGCAATCCTCCGCTCCACTCGGCTTTGTTACCTCGTTGTAAGGGCACCGGTGAAGTGGGTCTGCATTTGACGTAGGAAGATGCGACAAACGTGGCAAGCAAATCCCTCGGCCCCTTCCCAAAAACATACCGGTTCCCCGATCTCGTCGGTGGGCCTGCTGACCATGTCGTGCACGGCTTGATCGGCGCATACGAGGGCTTGACCAAAGATCCTCAGGCGGTTAGGGCCATCACCTTCCTTGTGGCGCTCGTGATCTGCAGCCGGGCGAAAGACCCGGTTCGAGAAATGGCGGAGCGGTATGGGATTGAAGATGTTGGAACGGGCCTAAAAGGGCAGCTTCATCGATACGCGGAGGAGGCTCATCCAGCCGTGAGGGCAGCGGAGCTGACGATTCGGCAGGTTCACCAGCAGGTAGATTCGGCGGCTTTGTTCGAGCCGGACGTTTGGTGTCCGTGGCGGAACTTTGATGGTAGCGCCTTCTGCGATCTCGCACTGCTGTACTTCTCAAATTTGAATGCGCAGATGTTTGAAGAGGCGGGACTGGGTGCTCAGGCAGTTGCAACGGCGGCGAAGGAATTCGCGATCATTACCCGCTCGTTCTCGGCGCGGTGGTTCAATGCTTGCGCGCGATACGAGGCTCCCGCGGAGGGGTCGATTCGGTGGTATCTGGGCCATTGCCTAGGCAAGATCGACCTCGAGCTCAACCGCGAGCTATCGGATTGGGTCGAGCCAGAGGGTAACCCCTGGAAACGCAAGAGGCCGAACCATAACCGAAGCTTGCTCTAGCTAAGGTGAACGCCAAGCCCGTTTCGATCTGTCTACCGCACGGTGAAGATCAACTGGCGCACCTGGCTCCCCCTCTCGACGCTTGCAGTTTGCGGCGTCGGTGGCTACGCTGGATGGAAGCTCACGGGCATCCCGGACGCTGGGGCCGAGCTTCAGGCGGAAGTCGAGGCAGCAACGAAGCTCGGTCTGCCCCTTACCGCAGACGACATGCGGCAGTTAGCGCATGCTGAGCCGGCGCAAAATGCCGCCCGCTATTACGGCGTGCTGGCCAGGTTCGAGCCTAGCGACCCGGCTATGAGGAACCTCAATTTGCTTGCGCAGAACGAGAAGTATGGTTTCACTCGGTCAGAACGAGCTTTGCTTCGACATGAGTTGGCGGCTATTAAGCGCGAACTCGACACCCTTGTCACTGCCTCGACATTTCCGCGGCTTGATATGAAACGCATGTGGGAACAGGTGCCTCTGGTGCCCGTCTCGGAGCCGTCGCGATTCCGCATGGTAGCCAAATGCTTTGTGCTTAGGGCGAACCAGAGCAGCCTCGCCGCGCGGCCGTTGGAAGCGCTGCGGGACGTCGAGGCTCTCTTCGGGCTTGCCCGGCAGGCGGCGCAGGAGCCTTGTACGGATGGGATTTACGGCGCGAACTCGCTCTACACCAGCGGCTTTAGCGCAGTGGAAAACGTCTGTCTGAAGCATCCAACGAACCGAGAGGTGTTGAGCCAGGCACTGAGAATTGTGGAGGGAATGAGGTTGCCGGACGTGCGGCCAGGCCTTGCAGGCGAGACTTTTGTTGGTCTTAACACGATTCGGTTGCTTGCGGCCGATCCGGACGCCTTTGGGGATCGACAGGAACTCGGTAGCTTGGCTTTACTTCGCTACACGTCTGTTCGAAGGGCGTTTGAGGCGAAGTTGCTCAAGCACCAGCGTCAGTTGTACGAGGATCTGCCGAGCGATCCTGAGGATTACAAGTCACTCACGAAGGCCCTTATCGAGGCTGAGGCGCGTGAGGACTCCGACGAGGGATTGGTGAGCCAGGCAGCCCGGATTCTGTATCCCTATGCAACAAGCCTCGGAGACGCGATGGCGACGCTGAATGCTCGGAGGTCGATCGCGAAGGTGGCGATAATGCTCTTGCAGAGGGAGAGGCCTTTTCCGAAAAAGTTGGAATTACCTATCGATCCGTTTTCGGAAAAGCCGTTGCGGTACGTGTCGTCTGGTGACGGGTTCTTGCTTTACAGCCTGGGGCGTGACCGGGATGATGACGGCGGCATGGCGCGGTATGACGCGGCGAGGCTAAGTGGCGAAGATTTGAGGTGGCGCTATCCTGCTATCACTCCGAAGCGACCGCCGGCGATCGGTGGACCAGCACCGAGTGGGCCGCCGCTGGGCGTCAAATAGGACGCAGTTTGTGACGGTAGCGTGTAACGTGAGATTGTGAACTACGTGATCAGCGCTCACGCGGAAGATGAGCTGATCATTCGAAACATTCCACGTAAGTTGCTGGAAAAAACGTTGAATGAACCGCAGCACGTGATAGCATCTGGCGAATCTCGGGTAATTCACCAATCAAAGGTTCTTATAGACGGCCGTTATTTCCTTCTGCGTGTTGTGACAGCGCACGCAACCGACGCTCCGGTCGTCGTAACTGTTTATAGGACAACAAAAATCCGTAAATACTGGAAGGCAGAATGAAAGTGCACTACGACCCGGAACTCGACATCGTCAGAATCCGCTTCAGCAATGAGCCTGTGGATGAGAGCGACGAAGAAAAGCCCGACATGATCATCGATTACAGTGCAAACGGATCTGTGGTTGGAATAGAAATCCTGGATGCGTCTCTACGCATTGAAAACCCCAGGCAGATGGATTATGCGATTGCTAGCTGAGGCTAAGTCTTCAGGGCTTCCAGCTTTGCGAACCGCTGCGCCATCTTTTTCACGCCGGTGACGCCGGGGAATGCGACGGTTACCTCGACGTCATCCTTCATCGGATTGCAGGAAATGACAACGCCGATGCCGAACTTCGAGTGCTGTACGCGCTGGCCGATCTCGAAGGGGGCTTTCCAGGCGGAGCGGGGGGCCTCGACTTTTTTCTCGATGACCGAGTACATGCCGGATCGCTCCTGCTGAACCGAGCGGGCGGGCGATTGGGCCTGGTGGTATCCGCCTGCGTTTAGGGTGTCGAGCAGCCGGTCGGGGATGTCGTCGAGGAACCGCGAGCGGCGATTGAAGTTCGGCGTGCCGAACATGGAGCGGCGTTGGGCGTGCATGAGGTGCAGCTCCTCCTTTGCGCGGGTCATTCCGACGTAACAGAGCCGACGCTCTTCTTCCAGCTCGGAGTCGGAGGTGAGCGAGCGGGAGTGTGGAAAAACGCCTTCCTCGAGGCCCGCGAGGAATACGACGGGGAATTCCAAGCCCTTTGCGGAGTGCAGGGTCATGAGCGTTACGGCCTCGGTCGCTTCGCCCAAGGCATCGACGTCTGCAACAAGCGACACACTTTCCAGGAACCCGGCGAGCGAGGGCTCTTCGCTTGTGCTGTCGTACTGCATCGTCACGCTGATAAGCTCCTGCAGGTTCTCCAGGCGGCTCATCGCCTCCTGCGAGTGCTCCGCCTTCAACATGTCGATATAGCCGCTCGCGGACATCAGGTGCTTCAGGGCGGGGGTGACGGGGCCTTTTTCCGCAAGCTCCTGAGCGTCCGTGATCATGCCGATGAAGTTACGCAGGGACGAGGCCGCCTTCTTCTGCATCGAGGATTGGAGCTCCTGGTCCTGAATCGCATCCCAGAGCGACTCGTCGCGCTCGGCGGCTTTTGCGGCAATGGAGGCCAGCGCGGTGTTGCCGATGCCTCGCGTGGGGGTGTTGACGATTCGGCGGAAGGAGGTGTCGTCGCGGGTGTTGAAGGCTAGGCGAAGGTAGGAGATCATGTCCTTGATCTCTTTGCGGTCGTAGAAGCGCTGGCCGCCGAGCAGAATGTGCGGGATGCGCATGGTCACGAAGGCTTCTTCCAGAGCGCGGGACTGGGCGTTGGTGCGATAGAGGATGGCGAACTCCCCGTGGGTTCTTCGAGCGCTTCGGACTTCGCGCTGGATCCGGTCCGCGATCATCATGCCCTCGTCCTGCTCCGTCCCGGCTTGAGTAAGCGTGATGGCGGCACCCTCGGCGTTCTCTGTCCAGAGCTCCTTGTTGGCTCGGCCTCGGTTTTGCTTGATGACCTGGTTTGCGGCGGCAAGAATCGTCTTAGTGCTGCGGTAGTTGCGTTCGAGCTTCACCACCTTCGCGTCATGGTAGTCGGAAGAGAACTTGAGGATGAGGGCGACATCCGCTCCCCGCCAAGCATAGATCGACTGGTCGTCGTCGCCCACGACGACGATGTTGCGGTGCTTTTCCGCGATCATGCGGACGATGTTGTATTGGGCGTAGTTGACATCCTGATACTCGTCGACCATGATGTGCAGGAAGCGGTCTTGATATTTTTGCCGCACTTCTTCCCTTTGTTCGAGGAGGCGGTTGGCGTAGTAGAGGATGTCGTCGAAGTCGAGGGCGTTGGCCTTTCGAAGGAGCGCGTTGTATGACTTGTAAACGTCCGAGCAGATGCGCTCGAAGAAACCGGTGACGCGGTCCGCATACTGCTCCGGTGTTAGCAGCTTTTCCTTGGCGGAGCTAATCTCGTTCAGCACCCCTCGCGGCTGGATCGACTTGTCATCGATGTTTTTGGCTTTAAAGACTTCTCGGATCAGGGAGAGTTGGTCGGCGTCGTCGTAGATGACGAAGTTGGGGTCGAGGCCGATGTATTTGCCATCGATACGAAGCATTCGCGAGCAGAGGGCGTGGAAGGTGCCGATCCACATGGCCCCCGCCGGCTGTCCAATGAGGCGCTCGACCCGCTCCTTCATTTCACGCGCGGGTTTGTTGGTGAAGGTGACGGCGAGGATACGGCTGCCGGGGATGCCTTCCTTCAGCAGCCGCGCGATGCGCACAGTGATGACCCGGGTCTTCCCCGACCCAGCCCCCGCAAAGATCAAAAGCGGCCCACCAGGATGCAACACCGCCTCCCGTTGCTCAGGGTTGAGTGCGTCGAGGCCGAGATCGATACCGGAAGACATCTGTCTAGATTATGACGGCCAACGTAGTGCCTTCATCCCTGGAGGCATCTCTCCCTGGACGTGTTTTTCGGAGGAGATGCCTTCAGGGATGAAGGCACTACAATTAAGGCGTGAAGCAACAACGAATCGGCGTCAGCGGGCTGTTCACCGGCCGCCTCTCCTACGGGTGCATGAGGATTGCGGGGACTTGGGATCCCAAGTCGTTCACCCCGGAGATGGACGCCAAGGGCCAAGAGGCGGTTATTGCAGCCTATGAAGCGGGCTACAACCTTTTCGACCACGCGGACATTTATGGTCGTGGCCTTTGCGAGGAAGTGTTCGGACGTGTGCTGAAGAAGGTCCCCGGCATGCGCGAAGAAGTGATCATCGCGACCAAGTGCGGCATTCGCTTCCCTGGGGAGCCGAACGCCGATTCTCCTCACCGGTACGACTTCTCGAAAGAGCACATTCTCAGCTCCTGCGAGAAATCTCTGGAGCGGCTGGGTGTCGAGACCATCGACATCTACCAACTCCACCGCCCCGACCTGCTCATGGACCCGGAGGAAGTGCTCGAAGCTTTCGAGCAGCTTCATGCGCAGGGGAAAGTGCGCTACTTCGGTGTCAGCAACTTCCTGCCATCGTTCGTCGACCTTCTCCAAGCCGCCCTTCCCTTCCCACTGCTCGTGAATCAGGTTGAAATCCATCTCGGCCGCCTCGCCTGCTTCACCGACGGAACGCTCGACCAGTGCATCCGAGACCAAATCACCCCCCTCTCCTGGAGCCCTCTCGGCGGCGGGTGGCTTGGCGACGGTGGGAAAGCCAAAGAGGAGAAGGGCGAGAAGCTTTTGGAAGTTCTCGACGCTACGGCCAAAGAGCATGGCGTTTCTCGGACGGTGGTCTCCCTTGCTTGGCTCCTTAAGCACCCCAGCGGCATCGTCCCTATCGTCGGGACCGTCAAGCCTGAGCGAATCAGAGACGCCGCAAAGGCCGACGACCTCGAACTCAGCCGCGAGGAGTGGTATCGAATCCTGCTTGCCGCCAGAGGCGAAGCTCTGCCCTAGATGGAGGTCGTTATCTTCATCGGGTTGCAAGCATCCGGTAAGACCACGTTCTTTCGAGAGCGGTTTTCCGATACGCACGTTCACGTGAGCAAGGATAATTTCCGCAACCACAAGCGCCCCGCGCGCCGACAAGAACGGGAGCTCCGAGCTGCTCTGGAAGCAGGACGCTCCGTCGTCGTCGACAACACGAACCCCACCAGGGAAGACCGAGCAGCCATCATGCTGCTCGCGAAGGAATACGGCGCGCGAGTCATCGGCTACTCTTTCGATTCCGATATTGACCGTTGCCTGGAGAGGAACGCCAAGCGCGAAGGTGTGGCATGTGTCTCGACGGTAGGCTTTTACGCAACGGTGAAGCGTTTCGAGCGCCCATCGGCTGACGAGGGGTTCGACGAGTTGCTTTCCTCTCGCTTTACCGAGTCCCGCTTCGAAAAGCCCTTCGATCCGCTCTTTCGAGATCACATGGTGAAGGCCGCGATGGCTCTTATGGAGTCGCTGACCGGGCTCTACGCCTACACCGAAAGCGACGAAATCTCCCTCCTGCTCCCGCGCGAGTGGGACCACTTCGATCGTGAGGTGGAGAAGATAGTCTCGCTGGCAGCAGGGACCGCCAGTGCCGCCTTCACCCACTCGGTCGGAGAGCCTGCTACTTTTGACGGCCGCATCTGGGTCGGCGCGCAGGACCAGACCGTGGTGGACTACTTTCTATGGTGCCAGTTCGACGCCACGAGGTGCTGCCTCAACGGCTGGAGCTACTGGACGTTGCGCAAGGAAGGCTGGACGGTAGCGGACGCAACCAAGGAGCTCGAAGGCAAGAACTCGCCATGGAAGCAAGAGATGCTGTTTCAGCGAGGAATCAACTTCAACGATCTTCCCACATGGCAGAAGCGGGGCATCGGGATCCGTAATGCTGAAGAGACCCGCACGGGCGTCGACCCCAGGAATGGGGAGGAAGTGGAAGCGATCAGACGCACGTTGACGATCGACGACGAACTCCCAATGACGGAGTCCTATGCGAGCTATGTTCGAGCCTTGCTATCAGATCCCAAGACGACGTAATTGCTTGACTCTTCATTCGCCGAGTACCTGGCCGACGCGGCAGGGGCATACCGTTCAGAACCGGGGGTGGCGAAGGCCCTCTTTGGAATACTCAATGAGCTCCGCGAGCCGCTTTGCCCTCGTTTCCGAGCGCTTGCCACTGACGACCCACCAAATCATCCTGCGCCGATAGGAGCGCGGCTGGTTGCAGAAGAATTCCCATGCAGCCTCGTTCTTGGCGAATTCGCTCCTTTCGCTGTCGGGAAACTCCTCAGGCATGTTCTCATAGGAATAGTGCTTGCCTCGATCCTTTGCGCGAGCCTCGAATGCGGCCATGCCGGCCATTCTCATCCGATTTTCTTGAAGCAGCTCCGCCACGCGCCGAACGTTCACCTCGCTCCAGTTGCTCTTAGCCCGTCGGGGCGTAAACCGGATCGTGTAGCGCTGGTCATCGATCCGTCTTCGAATGCCGTCGATCCACCCGAAGCAGAGGGCGACGTCTACCGATTCGGGCCAGGTGAGGGTCGGCTTGCCGGTGCCTGCCTTATAGAAGCCAACCAGGACCTCGGAAGCGGACGCATGATTCTCCTCAAGCCAGTTCTCAAAGGCTGAAGGAGAGTCGAAGTAGATCGCTTCCATGCTTGGAAGTCTATCTTTGCAAGGCCGACGAAATGCCCTGCTTAGCCGCTAGAATCCAGGTATGTCGAACAAGTCGATTTCCATGTCAGACGCGCTCTATGAATACACGATCGAGAATTGGCTCCGGGAGCCTGAGATTCTGCGAGAGCTGCGGGAGGAGACGAAGAGCCTGCCGAACCACAACATGCAGATCAGCCCGGACCAGGGGCAGCTTATGGGCGTGGTGGCGAAGCTGATCGGGGCGACGAGCTACCTCGAGGTGGGCGTGTTTACGGGATACAGCTCGCTTTCCGTGGCGTTGGCTCTGCCTCCGGACGGGACGGTTGTGGCTTGCGATGTGAGCGAGGAGTTTACGTCGGTGGCTCGGCGGTATTGGAAGAAAGCGGGCGTGGATGGGAAGATCGATCTGCGGCTGGCGGAGGGAGTTGTGACGCTGGATGCGCTGATTCGGGAGGCGCGTCAATTCGACATGGCTTTTATCGATGCGGACAAGCCGAATTATTTGAACTACTACGAGCGGTGTCTGCGGCTGGTGCGGCAGGGCGGATTGATCCTGATCGACAACGTGCTTTGGAGCGGGAAGGTTGCGGATGTGGATGACCGGCAGGAGGAGACGGAGGTGATCCGTGGAGTGAATCGGATGCTGCTGGGGGACGAGCGGGTGGATTTGGCCCTGATTCCGATTGCGGATGGGTTGACGGTGGCGCGAGTTCGTTGAGAGTCCCGTGGTGCCGATCCGGCCAACTCGCGGCTTGACAACTCTTTAGTTTCAACACAAAGGCCACTAAGGACACTAAGCGACACAAAGGGTTTGTGGAAACGCCTACAAGTCTAGGCTAGCAGCCCCGGGACGAGCCAACCGGGGCCTACAGACGTTAAAAAACGAGTAGTTTTACTAGCTTAACGCTGATAACGCACAAGCTTTACGCGCTTCATAGCCACTTGTGAAAGGAATGTCTCTGATTTTTAAGGCTTCCTGCTTTGTGGCAGTGATGGCCGTTGGTTTCGTTTGCTTGGTTGGCTTCAAAGGCAATAGCAATGCTGCTGTGGCTGGCACTTATGACTTGAAATTGAGCGATGAGGCGGTTTCGCTTTGCGAATGGCTTCAGGCCTCTGTTCCTGCTGGAAGGTTGGTACTGTCGGAAGATGGCGAGTATCGACTAGAGCGATACATCGAGGGACGTCGCATGATCAGTGAAGGCGAGTTCGAGGTGGACCATAACGAAGTGGTTCTTAATCGCAACAATACGCGAAAGACGCTCCGCGGCAGCGTTACGCGCAACCGGGTGACCATCGAGGGGCTGGCCTTCGAGCGGGAAGGGTTTGCGGAAGAAGACGTTCGGCGCGAATTGCCGCCACCTCCGGTGCGCGAGCTTCCTCGGGAAGAGCCGCGACGGGAACTGCCTCGGGAGCTTCCGCGAGAGACGCCTCGAGAACTTCCTCGCGAGGTTCGAGCGTTCAGTCCGGTTGGCCGATGGGTCGTTCAGAACACGAATGGGCGCATCGATCCTTCGATTCGATTCACGTTCACGGAGGATCACCGGTTCTCCTTCAAGGGGATGGGCGGAACCTCCAGCGGCACGTACGAGTTGCTCGATGACCGCATCAGCCTGCGCTACCAGGAAGTGGACGGCGAGCGGGTGGAGTTCCCCTACAACGGCAAGGCCTACATCAGCGGCGAGGGCTTCCGGATCGATAATTTCCGATACGTGCGAGAGTAGCAAACTGGTAAAAACACCAGTCGAAACATAGTAACTGCACCGAATCTCCTTCTTCAAAAGCTTTCGTGTAAGGAGGAGATTCGAGATATGAATCAAATTGTAATTTTTATTTCAGCGTTGGTAGTCAGCTCCCTCTCTTTCGCATCTGGGAGCACGGTTC